>JBDTLB010000025.1:0-63054 GCA_039934955.1 Devosia sp. | reverse complement strand
GAGGCCGATTTTGAGAAGGGCTACCGGATCAATCTCGATGGCACGCGCTATCTGCTGGAGGCCATCCGGCTCGAGGGCATGAAGTCGCCGTATAAGCCGCGACTGGTGTTCACGTCGTCGATCGCGGTGTTCGGTGCGCCGTTCCCGGAAGCTATCGGCGACGAATTCTTCAGCACGCCGCTCACCAGCTACGGCACGCAGAAGGCGATCAGCGAGCTGCTGCTCAACGACTATTCGCGCAAGGGCTTCCTTGACGGTGTCGGCATCCGGTTGCCGACCATCGTGGTGCGGCCGGGCAAGCCGAATGCCGCGGCCTCGGGCTTTTTCTCCAATATTCTGCGTGAACCGCTGGTTGGGCAGGAGGCGGTGCTGCCGGTCAGTAGGGATGTGCGGCACTGGTTCGCCAGCCCGCGCGCCGCAATCGGTTTCCTGATCCATGCCGCGAGCCTCGATGCCTCGACGCTCGGCTGGCGGCGGACGGTCAGCGCACCGGGCCTCTCGGCGACCGTCGGCGAGGAGATCGACGCCCTGCGCCGGATCGCCGGCGACAAGGCTGTTAAACTCATCCGCGAGGAATCGAACGAGACCATCGTCAAGATCGTTGCCGGCTGGCCGCGGAATTTCGACGCCAAGCGCGCCGTCGGGCTCGGCTTCAGGGCCGAGAGCAGCATGGACGAAATCATCCGCGCGCATGTCGAGGACGAACTCGGCGGTCGCGTCGGCGGGTAGCGGCAAGCGCTAAGCGGGCAGCCATTTCTTGTTCAGCCGGCATGCCACCGTGTAGGCCGGATCGTAGACATTGGCGACGTCGTAGCGCACGGCCTGACCGAGCAGATGGCTGGCTGCCGTCACGTCCAGACCGAGTTCACCGAGCCAGCGCACCATCTCGGTCGTCGCGTGCTGCAGCGCTTGGTCAAGTGGCCGGGCATTGCCGATGGTGAAGATGTCACGGGCCGTCTCGCCCCGCGGCCAGACGATGGTTTTCTTGTCGACCGTCAGTCGCACCGTAACCTCGAAGCAGGTCTCGATGCCGGTGCCGACAATTTCCCCGTCACCCTGCAGCGCATGGCAATCGCCGAGAAAGAACAGTGCGCCGGGCGCTGCAATCGGGAACCACGCCGTGGCGCCGGGGCCGAAGCGCCGATAGTCCATGTTGCCGCCATGCTCGGCGCTGGTCGCCGCCGAGATGGCTTGCCCGAGCGGGGGCGCGACGCCGAAACAGCCGATCATCGGGGCAAGCGGAAAGACTTGATTGGCGAGGACGGGCGGAGCGTCATCGAGCGTCGCGGTCTGCGCGTTTCGATCGATGCGCCAAATGGCGCGCACCCGCTCCGGCAATTGGGCGACGAAATCGGGATCGACAACGTTGGCGGCGAGGGCGCTGCGCGTCCAGCCGGTGGCGCGGATCGGCGTCATGTCGAGAATTTCGACCTTGAGGCTGTCGCCGGGCTCTGCACCGGTCACCGCAATCGGGCCATTCATCGGGTTGGGGCCGTTCATCACCTTGGCGTCGGCCTTGTCCCAGCCATTGGCATCGATCGTTTCGGTGACGACGATATCGCCGCTTTGCACCGTCAGCGCCGGTGCGAAGGTGCCGAGGACGTTGTGATAGGCGGTCGGGACGAAACGGTGCGTGGTCATTGGCGATCCAGGGTTTTGAGCCATTCGTCATACGCCGCGGAATGATCACCGTCAGCACCTGGCATTCCGGGCTTGGTCAAAATCCCGCGGCGCGGCGGGATATAGCTTCGGATGCGCCGGCTCTGGCGGTCGCCGTGGCCGTAGTTGAAGGCAGAAAGCTTCGGAAAGAACTCGAGCTCGTCATAGGGCAGATGGTCGTGAATCCACCAGGCGATGGTCTCCCATCTGCCGGTGCGTTCGTACCAGGGCTGCAAAGCGTGAACGACGATGGTCGCGCAGGCGCCCATCTCGCCGCTGGCGTTGCGGCGATCCCAGATATGGCCGCCGAAATTGCTTTCATTGCTGCCGCAGCTCAGCCCGTGCTGGTTGCCATAGCGGTTGACCGCCGGTGAGCGATAGGCCGAGCGGATCGAGATCTTGCCGAAGCGGGCCTGCAGCGGCTCCAGCGCTTCCTCGCAAAGCTTGCGGCCCGCCATGATGGCGAGGTCGGGATCGTCCGGGATATTCTGGATGCCGTGGAAGCTGGCGATCTCGGAATGGAGAAAATCGCGCATGAAGAAATTCTCGCTCAACCGAACGCGGCCGAGTTCTTCGAGCGCACGCATGGAGCCGGGTTTCTTCATCTCGCTTCCCTCAAATGCCGCGGATAGGATGCCGGAGTAGTTTCTCGTCGGAAACCCGGATTCGCCATGTTCAAAGTCATCGTGCTTGTCCTCGGGGAGGCGTCTTAACCTATGCTGCTCGAGGTCATCTTCGTCATCGCCGTGGCCGCTGAAGCGATGACGGCCGCATTGTCGGCCGGCCGGCGCAAGATGGATTGGTTCGGCGTCTGCGTGCTGGCGGCGGTTACCGCACTTGGCGGCGGCACGATGCGCGATACGCTGCTCGGGCATTATCCACTGAGCTGGGTCCGCGACCCGTGGCTGCTGCTCGTCGTGTGCGGTGCGGCGCTCGTCACCATCGCGCTCGCCCGCTTCATGGAGACGCTGCGCTGGCCGTTCCTCATTCTCGACGCGCTGGGGCTGGTGGTGTTCACCATCATCGGCTGCAACGTCGCGCTCGAAATGGGGCAGTCGCCGATCATCGTCATCGTCGCCGGAATGATCACCGGCATCGCCGGCGGCATTCTGCGTGACGTGCTGTGCAATGACGTGCCGCTGGTGTTCTCCAGCGAGCTCTACGCCACTGTCTCGATCGTCACGGGCATCCTCTATTATTTCGGCCTGCAGTTCAGCATGCAGCATGATCTGGTGACGGTCGTCGCCGCGGCGGTGGGCTTCACGCTGCGCGTCGTGGCGATCATGTTCCACTGGGGCATGCCGAAATTCATCTACGACAAGGATTTGCGGTGAACCGCCGCGTCATTTGAGTGTTGGCTAGCGCGCGACCGGCCCTGGAATGGCGGCGGTCAGTGCCTTGCCGGCGGCGATGGTGGCGAGGCGGATCTCTTCGATGCGGCTGGCTTCGGTGCCGGCGAGGAAAGGGACGCTGAGGGCGGCGACCATCTCGCCGCGGGTGTCGAACACGGGCGCCGAGAAGGCATGGATCGACGGCGCGCTTTCGCCCTTGTCCTGCGACCAGCCGAGGCGGCGAATACGGCCCAGTTCGGTGCGCAGCTTTCGCGGATCGGTGAGGGTTTTTGACGTGAAAGCCACCAGCGGTCGCGACAGCCAGATGTCGAGTTCAGTTTCCGGCAGATAGGACAGCAGAAGCTTGCTGGCGGCGCCGGCATGCGCCTCCATGCGCTGGCCCGGGGCGACGGTCAGCGCGTACTCGCGCCGTCCCTGCGCTGCAGCAAGAACAAGAACACCGTTTCGATCAAGCACCGAGAGCTTGACGCCTTCACCGATGTCGGCCCCAAGCTGGTCGAGGAAGGGCTGTGCAATCGCGACCAGATCGACCTCGCTGGCGCCGGTCGCGACGTGCGAAGCAAGGCCGAGAAGGCGGCGGCCGAGTTGGTAGGCGCCGTTGTCGTCGCGATGCACCATGTCGTGCATCTGCAGCGTGTTGAGGATGCGATAAATCGTGGTGCGCGGCAGATGCAACTGGGTGACGAGATCGCGAATGGTCAATCCAGCGTCGCGACGCTCGAGCTGGCTCAGCACTTCCATCATGCGGTCGATCACTGGAATGCGGTGCTTCAGCGCCGCATCGACATCGTTGGTCGCAGCCATTGTCTCTCCGTCGCGCCCGTTGACAGGGCGTGCGAAGTATTTATCATCAATTAGTGAACAAACCAAGTTCAAATATGAATAGAGAACGGACAGCGATCCGGCCTGTTCGGGGAGGGCGCCATGAACAATGCGGAGCTCGAGCTAGCCGATACTGCGGCGCGGCTGAAGAAGCTCTACACGGCAGCCGTGTATGACATCATGCATGAAATGGCCTGCCCAACCAGTGCCTCGAAATATGGGCGTCTCTAGCTCGTGCCGCACTCGCGCGGCGCATCTGAACGTGATTTCATTGGCGCAACATAATGAGGAGCAAGCGCGCCAATGGCCCGGATAGCCTATCTTACCAGTATCGATTTCGGCCCCGGCACACTTGCAAGTCTGGGCGATTCGCTCGGTGAGCTGGGCATCAAGCGGCCTTTACTGGTCGCCGACAAGGGCGTGCTGGCAGCAGGGCTTGTCGATAAAGCCATTGCGCACCTCCCCGTCGGCACGCCCGTTTTTCTCGACACCCCACCCAATCCGACAGAGAGCGCGGTGAAGGCGGCGCTTGCGATGTACCGCGCCGAGGGGTGCGACAGCATCGTGGCGCTTGGCGGCGGGTCGCCGATCGATCTTGCCAAGGGTGTGGCGCTGCTCGCCACCCATGACGGCGCACTCGAACAATATGCGCTGATCTATGGCGGTCTCGACCGCATTACGTCGAAGGTCGCGCCGATGATCGCCATTCCAACGACGGCGGGAACTGGCGCCGAAGTCGGTCGGGCGGCGCTATTGACGCTTGATGACGGGCGCAAGCTCGGGATCATCTCCCCGCATCTGATCCCCAAGCGCGCGATCTGCGATCCGGAACTGACGCTGGGCCTGCCGGCGATGCTGACGGCGGCGACCGGGCTTGATGCGCTCAGCCATTGCATCGAGACGCTGTGCTCGCCGCGGATCAACCCGCCGGCCGAGGCTATCGCGCTCGACGGGGCAGGGCGGATCTGGCGCAATCTTGAACGCACCACCACCAATGGCAGCGATCTCAACGCGCGCACGGAAATGATGATGGGCGCGCTGATGGGTGGACTGGCCTTCCAGAAGGGCCTCGGCGCTGTGCATTCACTCAGCCACGCGCTTGGCGGCCTCAAGGACGTGTCGCTGCACCATGGCACGCTCAACGCGGTGCTGATGCCGATCGTGGTGCGGTTCAATGCGCCCGAGATTGGCGGGAAGCTGGCGCGTCTGCAGGCTGCGACGGGCATCGACGGCGATGTTGCGGTCGCGCTCGACGGGCTGAACCGCCGGCTCAATATTCCCGTCGGGCTGCGGATCATGGGCGTGCGCGAAAACCATTTCGACTGGGTCGTCGAGCGGGCGCTCGCGGACCATTCTCACGCCACGAACCCGCGTGCGGCAACGGCGGCGGACTATCGCGCCATGCTGACAGAGGCGATGGGATGACGGTGGCGTCGTAAGTCGTCCGGCCTGGAACTGACAGAGTTCAAGTGAGGTCTATGGAGGGGCGCGTATCGGGCCCCTTTACGCCCCGTCAATTTTGCTGCAACGTGGCAAATGGTGGATGCGCCGCATGACGGGGTAGTCGGGTCGCCGACCGTGTTCCATCGCCGAGCCAAGGGGAGCCCCCAAACGCGTCGGCCGAGCAATTTCTATTGCCGATTTTCGGCACGGAGGGGACGAAATGGGTGCGGTCAGCATCAACAATGTGCGCAAGAACTACGGCAACATGGAAGTGTTGCACGGCGTGTCGGTGGACATCGCCGACGGCGAGTTCGTGATCCTGGTCGGCCCCTCGGGCTGCGGAAAATCGACCCTGCTGCGCATGATCGCCGGGCTTGAGGAGATCACCTCGGGCGACATCTCGATCGCTGGTCGAGTGGTCAACAATCTGCCGCCCAAGGACCGCGACATCGCAATGGTGTTCCAGTCCTACGCGCTCTACCCGCACATGACGGTTGAGCAGAACATGGGCTTCTCGCTGAAGCTGCAACGTGTCAACAAGGTCGAAACGCAGCAACGTGTTGCTGCCGCCGCCGGGATCCTTGGCCTCGAGCCTTACCTCAAGCGCTTCCCGCGGCATCTGTCGGGCGGCCAGCGGCAGCGCGTCGCCATGGGCCGCGCCATCGTGCGTAACCCGGCGGTGTTCCTGTTCGACGAACCGCTGAGCAACCTCGATGCCAAGCTGCGCGTGCAGATGCGCTCCGAAATCAAGCAGAACCATATGCGGCTCAAGACCACGACGGTCTATGTAACGCACGACCAGATCGAGGCCATGACCATGGCCGACCGCATCGTGGTCATGCATGACGGGGTCATCGAGCAGATCGGCACGCCACTCGAGCTCTACGACCGTCCGGCCAATCTGTTCGTCGCCGGCTTCATCGGCTCGCCGGCCATGAACATGATCGCCGGTAAGGTCGACGGCAGCAATTTCGTTGCCGCCGATGGCACTCGTATTGCGCTCAGCAACCCGCCGGCCAATTCTTCCGGACGTGCCGTGACGCTGGGTGTGCGGCCCGAACATTTCAGCCTCGATGAGAACGGCGTCGCGGCGGAGATTCTGACGGTGGAGCCGACAGGATCGGAGACTCAGGTTGTCGCCCGCTTCGCCGGCAACGAGATCACGGGCGCCTTCCGCGAGCGCGTCACTACGCGGCCGGGCCAGATGCTGAAGATCACGCCGGCCCCGGACTCGGTGCATCTGTTCGATGCCGAAAGCGGCGCCCGAATCTCGGTTTAGTCTGCGAACAATTCCGGGTGCGCCTGCGCGAGGCGCGGCAGCGAGGTCAAAATCTCGCTGAGGTGCACCCGCATCGCCGACTCGGCCTCGTCGGCCGAGTGCCGGGCGATGGCGTCGGTGATGGCGGCGTGCTGGCCAACCAGCACGTCGAACGGGGTCGCGTCGGGCATCGACAGATAGCGCACACGATCCATCTGCGCCTTGAGATTTTCGAGCACCCGCCAAGCGTAGTCGGTGCCAGCCGAGTGGGCGAGGGCTTGGTGGAAGGCTTCGTCGAGCCGCAGGAACTCGACATTGTCGGCCTGTGCGCCGGCCTTGCTCTGGGCGTCGAGCAGGCGGTGCAGTTCTTCGATCCGCCCGGGCGACGCCTCGTGCGCGGCTTTGCGCACCACCGCCACCTCGATCGCTTCGCGAATGAAGCGAACGTTCTGCACCTGGCGGATCGAGATCAGTTTCACGAAGGTGCCGCGCTGTGGCTTGACGTCGACCAGCCCGATCTCGCCGAGCTTGATGAAGGCTTCGCGCACCGGCTGGCGCGAGACGCCGAGCTGGCGGGCAACTTCCGCCTCCGACAGCAGATTGCCGGGGCGGAAGCGGAGCTGGACGATCGCCGCCCGCACCGCATCGAAGACGCGCGTGCCGACGCGGCCGAGCTTGGCGCTGTCGGCGTCTTCTTCAAGCAGGTCGAGTTCACCGGAGGCCGTCATCAATCCTCGAGCAAATAGCCGCGCCGCTGCGGCAGCGGCGTCGTGCCGACGATCTTGGCGATCGACTCGCCGCGCGCAACATATTTCCGGATCACGCGCGACAGCACGAAGCCATCCGTGTTCGCCACGATCGGGGTCCGGCCGATGAAGGCCTCGGGCCCGTCGAGCGCGATCAGGTCGGCCACCGGTTGCCCGCGCACCACCCGCTGACCGAGATCGACGCGATAGGCGAGGAGGCCTGGCCGGTCGACGCGCAGCACTTCAGTTGCCTCGAACGGCGTCGCGATGGCGGTCGGTTCGGGCTTTGGCCCCGGATCGGCGGCGATCAGCCCACGCCCGGCGAAAAAGCCGAACAGCCGCAGCGCATCCTGCTCGCCATAATGGTCGAAGCTGTCGGCGAGGCCGCGATATTCGAGCGTGGCGCTGGCGCTTGCCATTGGCACCGGTTTGCCCGGATTGGTCTGCGCCACCTTACGGTAGAGCAGCGGCAACACTTCATCGAACGAACCACCGCCGCTGTCGGCGGCGGTCAGCACCGCGGCGGCGCCCATCCAATCGGCGAGGTCCTGCAGTTCGAACATCAGCTCGGGCGAGGTGAAGATGTGGAGCAGCGAGTCGCTGTCGCAATGGAGGTCGAGTATGAATTCGGCGTCGTGCGCTTCCTTCAGCAGGAATAGCCGCAACTGCTCGGCGGCCGAGCGCGGCTGCTGCGCGTCGATCCATTGCGCTACGGCCTTGCGGACGAGGTTTACGTTGAAGCGCTCGTCGTCGCTCAGCCGGCCGGCGAGTTGCGTACGGATCATCGCGAACAAATCGGGCCATTGCCGGTTGTAGTTGACGCCGGTGGCTAAGTCGGAGCGTCCGAGGTGACGCCGTTGCACCAGATTGGCCATGCCGAGCGGATTGGCCATCGGGATCACGGTAAAGCGGGCGCGGAGCAGGTCCTGCTCGTCGGCCTGCCGGAGCATCGGCAGCAGATGATGCAGCAGCATCGTGCCCGGCTGCTCGTCGGCGTGCAGCGCCGCCTGCAGATAAACCTTCTCGGGCGCGTCGGCCGGGCCGATCCTGTAGAATGACAGCTCGGTCGAGGACCCGGGCGTGTCGCCGCGCAGCTTCAGGGTCTGCAGTTGAAAAGCCATCAGCTCAATATCCGCCGCAGCGAGAACTTCATCCGCGCCTGCGGCATATGCCGCATCAAACGCCGGTAGATCAGCCCGAAGAGGTAGAAGATCAGAAGCGATATGGCGAGAAAATATAGTGCCGCCACGCCGAAATGCAGGAAGACATTGTAGTCTCGCTGGAACAGGACCTCGGCGAGGTTCATGAGGTCGCGCTGATCGCCGACAACCGGCAGGGTGAAGTAGACAAGTGCCGTTGCCTGAAACAGGAAGACCACCTCGTTGGTGTAGGCCGGCCACGCCAGCCTGATGAGGTTGGGCCAGGTGACCGACCAGAAGCGCTGCCGTCGCGTCATGCCATAGGCGCGCGCCGCCTCGACCTCGCCCTTGGGCACAGTGAGCAGCGCACCGTAGAAAATTTCGGCCGTGTAGGCCGTGGTGTTGAGCGCCAGGATCAGCGGGCCAAGGAATAGCGGGTTCAGCACCACGCCATCGATGCCGAGCGGTTTCCAGGTCGAGATGTTGAACGCCAACACCAGCGAATAGAAGGCGAAAAGCTGGATGAAGAAGGGCGAGCCGCGGAAGAAATAGATGTAGGCGCGGCTCAGCCGGTTGATCACCGGGTTCGTCGAGTTCTTGCCGAGGGCAAAGATGATCGCAAAGGCAAAGCCGATCGGGATCGCGGCCAGTGCGAAGTAGATGTTGAACAGCGCCGCGGGCGCCATGCGCACAATTTCGTCGATGATTGGCATGAACGGGGTCATGTGGCGTTCTGCTCCGCAAGCGGCATGCCGCGGCGCAGGCGTCCTGAGATCACCGTGAAGACTTTCTCGGAGATGAACGTCACCAGGATGTAGAAGATCAGTAGTACGAGATAATAGCGCCAGCGCCAGTCGTCGTGGACGAGGCCCGCGGCCTTGGAGAAATTCGACGCGCCAAGCCGCTGCGCCCAGGCGACGAAATCGAGGATCTGCAGCAGCGACAGCAGCGACGTCGCCTTGACGATGCTCATCCACACATTGGCGATGCCGGGAAGCGCATAGACCCACATCTGCCGGATATGGACGCGCGTCAGCACCTGCGTTCGGCTCATACCATAAGCGCGCGCCGCTTCGAGCTGGCCGGAAGGGACGGCGCGTAGCGCGCCGGCGACGACGCTGGCGACGAACGCGCCATAGACGAGGCCGAGCGATACGCTGGCAAGGATCAGATAGCCGAAGGTGGAGAAACTGATGTTGGCTGCGGCGCAGGGCGGCCAGCTGCCAGTATTGAGAGCCAGCGTCTCCGGCGTGCAGACCTGCAGCGAATAGAGCCATTCGGCGCCCTGCTCGAAGGCGAGGGGGAAGAACAGGAAGAACAGCACGTCCGGTACGCCACGGACGATGTTGATATAGCCGGCCGCGAGCCAGCGAAGCGGGAGAGGGCCGTTGTTGCGCGCAGCTGCAGCAAGCAGGCCGATGATGAGCGCGATCAAGCCGCCCAGCACCATGGCGGCGAGCGTGTACTGAACGCTGAAATACCAGTTGAGGTGTTTGCCGTTGGTGATGTAGCCGAGCCAGAACACCAGGTCCTGGCCTAGCAAATCCTTCAGCCCCTGCGGCAGATAGTCGACCAGCACCGGCGTCCCCCGACCGAAGCGAGGGGGCGGGGCATCGGCCCCGCCCCGCAGGCGTTACTTCTTGTAGAAGGGCCCGTCCTTCTTGTCCGGGAAGTATTTGGTGATCAGCCCGTCGAGCGTGCCATCGGCCTTCATTGCCGTCAGTGCGGCGTCGAACTTCTTGGTGAGGTCGGCATCCGCCTGGCGCATCCCAACGCCAACGCCGTCGCCGATCAGGATTTCAGGGCCGTCGGCCTTGAGCGCGCCGTTCGAGCCGGCCACTGCCTCACCGACGACCGAGCCGTCGAGGAAGATGATGTCGATATTGCCGGCATTGAGATCAGCCAACTCCTGATCCTGGGTGTCATAGGTCAGGATGGTGTTGTCGGCCTTGAAGTTGGCGTCGAGATAATTGGCTTGGATCGTTGCCTTCTGCGCACCGAGCTTCATGCCCTTGATGTTGGCGTAGTCGACCTTGGTGGTCGACAGCGTCAGAAAGGTCGACGGATCGGGCGGGAAGTAGGGCTGCGTGAACGCAATGGTCTTCTTGCGCTCGTCGGTGATCGACATGTCATCCATGATCGCGTCGTAGTTGCCGGCGATCAGATTGGGGATGATGCTGTCCCAGTCGTTGGTGATGAACGTGCACTCGACGGCGGCGCGCTTGCACATTTCCATTCCAACATCGATGTCGTAGCCGCCAAGCTTGCCGCTGTCGTCGGTGAAATTGTAGGGCGGGTAGCTGCCCTCGGTGGCGATCTTGTAGCTCTGCGCGTGGGCGCCGAAAGTGAGCGCGGCGAGTGCGACGGTGGCCAGAACGAGCCTATTCATTTGATGGACGTCTCCTGCGTTAATCGTTGAGACCGCGTTTAGAGGCGGTTCTGACCACTACGCTTATCCCAAATGACGTATGCGTCAATTCAAGCGTGCTTCCCGGCGTTCAGAAACTGGCGGAGCCGAGCCGATTTGGTGGCGCCGAAAACGTCGTCCACCGAGCCTTCTTCCTCAATCTTGCCGGCGTGGAGGAAGATCGCGCGGTCGCCGACCGAGCGGGCGAAGTCCATGTCGTGGGTGACGAGGATCATGGTGCGGCCCTCGTCGGCCAAGAGCTTGATCACCCGCAGCACTTCGACTTCGAGTTCGGGGTCGAGGGCCGAGGTCGGTTCGTCGAACAGCATGACGCGGGGGTTGATACAAAGCGCCCGGGCGATGGCAGCGCGCTGCTGCTGGCCACCCGAGAGTTGCGCCGGGTAGGCGTTGGCCTTGTCGGCGATACCGACCTTCTTGAGCATCTCCATGGCTTCGCCGCGCACTTCGTCCTTCTCGCGTTTCTGGACAAGGATGGGCGCTTCCATGACGTTGCCGAGCACCGTCATGTGGCTCCACAGGTTGAACTGCTGGAACACCATGCCGAGCCCAGAGCGGATGCGGCGGATCTGGGCTTCGTCGGAGACCCTGCGGTGCGGCGGAGCGCCCGCGAGCGCGATGGTCTCGCCAGCGATCTTGACGGTGCCGCTGTCGGGCACTTCGAGCATGTTGATGCAGCGCAGCAGCGTCGATTTGCCTGACCCAGATGAGCCAATCAGGGCGACGACTTCGCCTTCGTGGGCGGTGACTGAAACCCCTTTCAGAACTTCGACTTCGCCGAAGCTCTTATGGATATGGTCGAGTTCGACGATGGGGAGGGCCGAATGGGACGCAGCGTCTGTCATGGGCCGACCGTGACGGCAAAGCGCCCGCGGTTGCAAGTCCCCACAGAAAAGGCGGCCCCGGAGGGCCGCCAGTGGCAAGGATCTGAAGAACTCCGGCTGGTTTAGGCGGCGACGCGCGAGCCTTCGTCGAAGAACAATGCCTGGCTGATCAGCGCCTTCACCATGTCCGGGTTGAACGGCTTGGTGACGAGGAAGGTCGGCTCAGGGCGCTCGCCCGTCAGCAGGCGCTCGGGGAAGGCCGTGATGAAGATGACCGGCAGCGCTTCGGTTGAGAGGATGTCGTTGACGGCGTCGATGCCAGACGAGCCGTCGGCCAGCTGGATGTCGGCGAGGATCATCTTGGGGTGGGTCTTACCGTACAGCGCAACCGCTTCCTTGTGGGTGCGGGCGATGCCAACGACCTTGTGGCCAAGCGATTCGACCAATTGCTCGATATCCATGGCGATCAGTGGCTCGTCCTCGATGATCATGATTTCGGTCGCCACCTGCCGCGAGATGTCGCGTGAGGCGTCATCCATCAAGCCGCTGAAATCGCTATCCGAACAGTCAAGAATCTCAGCTGCATGGGCGTTGGTGAAGCCTTCAACGGCGACCAGCAGGAATGCCTGGCGCGGTTTTGGCGCCAGATTGGCGAGGTTACGTGCGGCTCGCTGTTCCCAGACGAAATGCGGCTGGGGGTTAGGAATTTGCACTGCCGAGGACGAAAACAGCTTGGAAAACAGCTTGTAGAGCGCGATCCGGTCGTTGCTGGCCTCGGGGAAGATGGACACATCGGCAATCAGCGCTTCCAGCGTGGCGGCGACATAAGCGTCGCCGGATGTCTGGGACCCCGTGGTCGCGCGTGCGAAGCGGCGCAGATACGGGAGATGCGGAGCAATCCGCGTGGACAAAGTCATTGTAGAGAAGCTCCCTTGACGCATTTTGGTCTATTCACCACCCCAAACGGGCGATTTCCGATTTCGTTCCCAACTCCGGAACTTTCCGATCGGTCAGACATTTATGCTACGTCGGGGCTTAGCGTCACCCCTGCTCATAGGTCCGGTCGTTGAAAGACAAATCCAAGATGAATGAGATGAGTGTACCGCGAATGCGGCGCACGGATGACGGGCTCGGCCCCAACTCCGATATCGGCGCCAAGCTGCGCGCCTTTTATGGCTCGGTACAGGACCAGCCTATCCCGGACAAATTTCTGGATTTGCTGGAGAAACTCGACGAGGTCGAGCAGGCCGACAAGCGAAAGGATTCCTAGCCGATGCAGGAATCCCCGTCGTTCAAGCGGGAGCTGCTGGCCACTTTGCCATCGCTCCGCGCCTTTGCCGTGTCGCTCAGCGGCCGGCATGACCGCGCCGACGATCTGGTGCAGGACACCATGATGAAGGCCTGGGCGAAGCAGGACAGCTATCAGATGGGCACCAACATCAAGGCCTGGCTGTTCACCATCCTGCGCAACGAATTCTACAGCCAGATGCGTAAGCGCGGCCGTGAGGTGCAAGACACCGACGGTGCGTTTACCGAGCGGCTGTCGGTGCATCCGTCGCAATATGGCGTGCTCGACATGGCCGACTTCAAGCGGGCGCTCGATACCCTGCCGCCGGACCAGCGTGAAGCCGTGGTGCTTATCGGCGCGTCGGGGTTCTCATACGAAGAGGCCGCCGAAATTTGCGAATGTGCGGTCGGCACCATGAAGAGCCGCGTCAGCCGTGCCCGGACGCGTCTGCAGGACCTGCTGAAGATCTCGGGCGAAGCCGATTACGGCCCCGACGCCGTTTCGACACAGGTCACCACCAACACGCTCACCTGATCTAGGCGGGGTTGTACCGCTGTAGCGCCTGGCTGCACGCCGCCAGCAAATCCGCGTCGGCGAATGGCTTGCCGACGATTTCTGCGCCCTCGATCGGATCGTCAACGAGCGGCTTTGGCATTGCGGAACACACTACCAGCGCCACGCCCGCCGCCACCAGGCGCCTTGCGACGTCGTAGTCGGTTGTGCCGTTACGGGGTGCGGTTATGACCGCCAAATCGAAGGCTTCCACGCGGTCGCCAAGCTGCGCCACTTCCTCGAAATTGCGCGCGAAGACGATGCGGCGCGGCTTTACGCTCTCGAGCACGCGCTGGATATCCAGCGCGATCAGAAACTCTTCCTCAACGATCAAAAGATGTTCGCCAGACTGCATGGCCGCTCCGTTTCGTCGCGCGGACAAAGCGGGCTGAGCCTGCAACCGTCATTTAACAAAGACACATTGAGTGGGTGCAACTGCAACATAAGCCGTGGCGTTTGTCCTGTTGAAGCAGATAGTGGCAGGACCCAACAATTGAGCGTCATGCTGCCCGTCTCCACCCGCCGTGTTTCCTGTGAACAATGCCCGCTTCGCGCGATGTCCCAGTTCCGGACCTTCTCGCCGGAGGAACTCAGATTTGTCTCGACGTTCAAACGCGGCGAGCTGGTGGCCGAGACCGGCGCGATGATCCTTGCAGAGGGAGCCCATAGCGCGCAGTTGTTCACGCTGCTGAGCGGCTGGGCGTTCCGCTACAAGACACTCGAAGACGGCCGCCGGCAGATCCTCAACTATTCACTGCCGGGTGACCTGATCGGTCTCCAGGGCTCGGTGATCGGCGCCATGGAGCATTCGGTGGAAGCCCTCACGCCCGCAGTGCTCTGCGTGTTCCAGCGTGACCGTCTGCCCGATCTGTTCAAGAACCATCCGGGCCTCAGCTTCGATGTGACCTGGCTGGCCTCCCGCGAAGAGCGGATGCTCGACGAGAATCTACTGAGCCTCGGGCGCCGTACGGCGCTTGAGCGTGCCGCTTATCTCATCGCCTTCCTGCACCAGCGGGCCACCGCGGTGGGGCTGACCGAGATGAAATCTCTGCTCATCCCGATAAGTCAGCAGCATGTCGCCGACACGCTCGGGCTGTCGATCGTCCATACCAACAAGACGCTCAAGAAGCTCAGCGAGCGCAAGCTGATCCGCTGGCACGACCGCGCCTGCGAAGTGCTCGACGCCGAGGGCCTGCGGGACATTTCCGGCTGGGATGTGCCGCCCGAGAGACAACGACCGCTTATCTAAGGGAACAAGGTGAGCGCGTCGCCGTTGCTGCGTTCACCAGGGGGCCAGATATGCACGTTATCGGAGTGTTCAACCGCGATGGTGGCACGTTCAAGACCACCGATATGGATGTCTTCGCGGCGCGAGCGGTGGAGATTTTTGCCGTTCACGGTCTTGCGCTCGAGACACGAATTGTCGGCGGTGGTGGGCTCATCGAAGCCTTGAAGCGGGCGGCAGGCGAGGCCGAAATGCTGCTCGCTGGCGGCGGCGATGGCACCATTTCGGCCGCTGCAGCGGCGGCGTTCGAGCAGCATATCCCGCTCGCGGTGCTGCCGGCCGGCACGATGAACCTGTTCGCCCGCTCGCTCGGCATTCCGCTCAAGCTCGAAGACGCGCTCGAAGCGCTGGCGGTCGGCGAGGTCAAGGCCGTAGATATCGCCACCGTCAATGGCCGCCCCTTCATCCATCAGTTCTCTGTCGGCATTCACCCAAAGCTGGTGAAGCTGCGCGAAAGTCTTCCCTACAAGAGCCGTGTGGGTAAGATGATCGCCTCGACGCGGGCGGCGTTCGGGGCCATCCTGCGTCCGCCCAATTTCACGACGGATCTGCTGAGCGGTGGCCGGCTTGAGCGACGCCAGACGGCAGGCATATCGGTCTCGAATAACCCGCTCGACGAGGGGCATTTCCCGATCGCCGACCGGCTGGATCGCGGCGTACTCGGGATTTATCTCGTCCCTCTGCTGAGCTTTCCGGTCATGGTGCGGCTCGCCTATGGCCTGCTGCGCGGCAAGTTTCGCAGCCTGCCAGAGGTGATCGACAAGGAGGCGCGCGAGGCGACGCTGTTCTTCCCGCACCGCAAGGCCGGTGCGGTTGGCGTCATCGACGGCGAGTTGGTGAACCTGCCCGCCCGCGTCGACCTCCAGATACATCCCAAGGCGCTGCAAGTGGTCGTGCCGAAGGCGGCGACCGAACCGCTGGTCGACGACAGCAAGGGGCTGCGGCGGCTTCTTGCGGCGACATGAGAAAGCCCGCCCGGGATTTCCAGGCAGGGCTCCAAAATTATTCCGAAATGTTCGAGCGACTAGAGGCTGTTGGCGCCGGCTTCCACCGGCTGCTGACCGAGCTTGCGCAGCGCCTGCTCGATCGCTTTAAGATCCTCGCCGTCGTCCCCATCCACCGCGGCCATGCCTTCTGTGGCGCTCCGCTCCTTGCTCAATGAGTCTGCTTCGAGCTGGCGCAGAACTTCAATCTTTTCGTTGTCCTTGAGTTCGTCGTCCATGAGGACGGTCACAATCTGCCGTTTGATGTGGGACATGCCAATTCTCCTGGCTGGTCCTCCGAGTGCGGAGGCATTTCACAACGGCTGACCCGCCGTCACGGTTCCGGCCGGGTTTTGGACCGGCTCAAGAAAAATGCGGCGGCCAGGGCGCCACCGAGCGGGATTCCTACCCGCTTTAACAATGGTGATTGCAGCAAGAACGGTAGGGCGGTCAGTGCTGCGGTGGTGATGAGCGCAGTGCTCTCAGCGCTGCGCTTCTTTTCCGTCTCGCGCCGCGTTTCGGCGCTGTCGCGCATATATCCGACGAGAAAGATCACGGCGGCAATGAACAGCGCACCCGCCGCGAGCAGCAGCGGTGCGACCACTGGTCCGAAGCTTAACGTGAGGGCGCTGTTGATCGCCACCAACAGGAAAGCGACAGCAATCACCGCGAAGACTCCGACCAGCGCAAAGACGATGGCTTGCCGTTGGAGGCGCTCTTTGAGCGCCTCCGCCTCAAAGCCCAGCAGTGACGCCAGCGGGCCGATGAGCGCAAACATGGCGCTAGCGCGTGATGACGGCGAGGACGAAGCCGAGCGCGATGGCGCCGGCAACGGCGGTGAGTGGCTTGTCGCGGATCGTGTCCTTGATCTGCTTCTCGAACGCGCCGAATTCGTCCTGGGCCGAGTCGAGTGCCGACTGGCCACGGGCCGCGAGGTCTTCGGCCCGCGCACGGGCGGTTGTCTTGATCTCGTCGCCGGCGCTCTGGCCCATGCGACCAAGCGTCGTGGTGATCGAATGCAGGTCGGACTGCAACTGCTTGACCTGCGATTCGAGGTTTTCTTCCTCTTTTACCGTACGGGCGCGGCTACGGCGCGAAGCCGCACTTGCCGCAGCGGCGCGGCGGGGACGGGCGCTCGAATTGGCCGGGGTAGACGCAACTTCGGCTGTATCAGCCATGATGAATTCTCCTGATTTGACGCATTCGGTTGAACAACGCTCCAACCCGATCTGCGTTCCGCTAGAAGTTGGGAACCCCAAACGAAACACCCCGGCTCGCGGGGGAGCGAACCGGGGTGGTTGAGCGGGTCGTTCAGGGGGGCGACCTTGGGACCCGCGTGGCTCAGATCCGTCCCATCAAAATGAGGATGATGACGATCACGAGCACGACGCCAATTATGCCCGATGGAAACACACCCCAGGAGCGGGAGTATCCCCAGTTCGGGAGGGCGCCGACTAGAACCAGAATGAGAACGATAATGAGAATTGTGCTGAGCATGTGGATATAGTCCTTTTTTGGCGCTTTGCGCTCTTAGAAGGCGACGAACAGGAACGCCGCCGCAGCCGCAAGGATACCGATCGCCGGCACCAAGGCGCCCAGGACAGCGCCCAAATGAACGCGCCCGTCATAGCCTTCAGGCGACCAGGCCATCGCCGTCCGTCCTGCGTGCTCCAGAGCGTTTATTTCCATCTGTGTCATCGCTTCAATCCTTTGTCTTTGGACCGGAGAGTTGGGCCGGTCTGTGCTTTGGACAGTCGCGCATGACGTGCGCTGGCCGAATAACTCGGCCTCAGCGCAATTGGTTCCAGATGTAAAGGTGAAATTCGGGCGGTCTACTCGACCCGGATCACGTCCACCGATTGCTTGGTGTCGTGGCCGCCATGTGACGTGCGCAGCACGCCCACGATTGGGGAGATGTCGGTGTAGTCGCGGCCGTGGCCTATGGTGATGTGGTCTGGCCCCGCCAGCATGGCGTTGGTTGGATCAAATTCGATCCATCCGTCATGCTGGCCGCACCACACCCGCACCCAGGCGTGCATAGCGTCTGCGCCCTCGAGCCGCGGCTTGCCCTTGGGCGGAATGGTGCGCAGGAACCCGGAGACATAGGCGGCGGGGATGCCGACGCCGCGTAAGCCGGCGATCATCACGTGGGAGAAGTCCTGGCAGACGCCGCGCTTCAGATCGAACGCATCGAGCGGCAGGGTGTCCACCTTGGTGGCCTTCTCGTCGTAGGTGAAGTCGCGGTGGATCGAGAGGCAGAGATCCATCGCGGCCGCACGTAGCGATGTGGTGCGGTCGACGCTGGCGCGAGCGTATTGCGTAATGGGACGACTGAGCGCAACGCGCGGCGAGGCGGCAAGGAAGTGATGCGGCGAGTTGGCGTCGAGCGTCCACACCGCGGCGAGCTCACGCTGCAAGCCGGGGAGGTCCGGGGACAAATCCGCCTGGGGCGCTTCGTCCTCGACGCCGACCCGTGCGGTCAGCCGCACATCGAGCCGGTCGTGATAGCCGCTGTAGGAAATGGTGGTGACGAGGTTGCCGAAGAAATCGACGAAGTTGGTTTCGGTGTCGGGCTTGGGGTCGAACACCACCGACGACGCGATGACCCGTTGTACGCCGGGGATCGACGCTGGTGCGACGCGCACCAGATGCCGGTCGCCATGCACGAAGCCTTCGTAGTCGTAGTGCAGCTCGAGACGGATGTCATAGAGCATCGCGGCTACACAAAGTACGAGTCTGCGATCAGCCCCGCGAGTCGTCCGATCTCGGCGCCGAGTTCCTCGAAGCGTTCGCTTGTCATGTCCTCGGGCTCGGCCACGCAAAGTTGCGTATGCAGCTCCAGGACGGCCTTGGCGGTGGCCGACAATTGGCCGTCCTCGATACCGCCGGGGAGCCGTTCGATCTGCTCGCGCAATTCGGCGATCTGGAACAGCACCGAGCGCGGGTTGAGCGCATCGAGCACCAGCAGATCAATATAGGAGTTGGTCCCGGCGCTCACATTGTAGCGGCGGCGGTGGGTCATGACGCTGTCGCCGATCTCGAGCAGCATATCGAGCGCGCCGTCAGGGGCTTTGTCCCGCGTCAACCAGCTCGTGATGCCGGCAATCTGGATGCCGCGTTCGAGGCGGCGGCCGATCTCGAGGAAGCGCCAGCCGGCGAAGCGGTACATGTTCTCGTGCACGAGACCGGAGAAGCCGGCGAGCTTGCGCAGCAGCACGGTCATAGCGCGCGTCGCGTCGTCGCCCGGTTGCACACGGGCGGCGAAATTGCGCGAAGTCTTGCGCAGGTCGGTCAGCGCCAGCCAGCCATCGGGCGAGAAACGATCGCGGATCTGCCCGGCGGAATGCACCGCGCTTTCGATGGCCGACACCAATCCAGCGGGGAGTGCCTCGGTGGCATCGACGTTCATCGAGTCGAGATAGGTACGCGTATCAGCGAGCAGCGGGATCTCCGGGTTTGAGACCTCCGCCAGTCGTGCATTGTAAGCGCGCAGGATGCGGATCGTCGCCTCGCAGCGCTCGGCGTAGCGGCCGAGCCAGATCAGATTGTCGGCGGCGCGGCTCGGCAGAGAACCAGCCGAGTTGCGGATCAGTTTTTCGCCGTTCTGCGGTAAGAGCGTGACGCGCTCGACGGGCTTGGAACTGACGACCCACACGTCTGCGGCCTGGCCGCCGCGCTGCATGGCGATGGCCGCGGTGTCGAGGCTCGAGCCGACGCGCGCGAAGCCGCCCGGCATGATGGTCCAGCCCTTGGCGGTGCGGGCGGCATAGACGCGCAGCGTGATCGGCCGCGGTTCGAGCTTGCCGTCGACATAGACCGGCGCGGTCGACAGCGTCACCGGCTCCTGGCCGACAAAGGCGCTGCCCTCGGCGACGAGCCGGGCGCGCAGGGTCTCGCGTGGACCGGCCTCGAGCATCGCGCCGAGCATGGTCTGCTCGCGATCCTCGATCTGCAGTATCGTCGAGAAGGCTGGGCCGATCATCATGCGGTCGAAATCGTCGAGCACGTGCTGGCGTTCGGCATCCTGTCCGCACCACCAGGTGGCGATGGTTGGCAGTTCGAGCGGCGCGCCGAGCAAAGCGCGGCTCAACTGCGGCATGAAGGCGGCGAGGGCGCGGGTTTCGAGAATGCCCGAGCCGATGGCGTTGACCATCGAAATCGATCCTTGCCGCAATGCCTCGGTCATGCCGGGCGTGCCGATGCGGCTGTCATAACGCAGTTCGAGCGGATCGGTGAAGCTCGCGTCCATACGCCGCCACAAGACGCTCACCGGTTTTGGACCGGAGATGGTCCGGACCATCACCTGGCCGTCCTCGACCACGAGGTCCTCGCCTTCAAGCAGCATGAAGCCGAGGTAGCGCGCGATGTAGGCGTGCTCGAAATAGGTCTCGTTGTGCTGGCCCGGCGTCAGGATGCCGACGCGACCGTCATTGCGGCGGGCGTCGCCGTTGAGCGCATCGCGGAAGTCGCGGAAGAATCCAGCGAGGCGATGCACATGCATCTTCGAATAGATGTCGGAGAGGGCGCGCGTTGTCGCGACGCGGTTCTCGAGCGCGAAGCCTGCGCCCGACGGCGCCTGCGTGCGATCGCCCAGCACCCACCAGCCGCCATCCGGCCCGCGTCCGAGTTCGAACGCGCAGAAATGCAGATAGTGGCCGCTCGACGGTTTGATGCCGACGACCGGCCGCAGGAATTCGGGATTGCGGGCGATCAGTTCGGGCGGCAGCACGCCGCGCGCCACCAGATGATTGTCGCCATAGATGTCGGCAACGACCCGCTCCAGCAATTCGGCGCGCTGCACCAGTCCGTGAGTGATCACGGTCCAGTCGGCTTCATCGATGATCAACGGCACGTGGGCCAGCGGCCAGGCGCGCTCCTTGCCGGCTGCGCCATCATATTTGCGGTAGAATACGCCGGCGTCGCGCAAATACTGGTCGGCACGCTCGAAGCGGGCATTGAGCCCGTCGGGCCCCAGTTCGTCGAACCCGGCGAGCAATTGGGTCCAGCCGGGGCGAACGTTGCCCGATGGATCGATCATTTCGTCGGGAATGCCCGGAAGCAGACGGTAATCAGCGATCAGCCCGGGTTTCCCGGGCCGTACCGGCGCCTGACGCTGATTCCGCTTGTCCATTGCTTGGTAGGGCTACCGATTATGTCACGGTAACGAAAGGCCTTTTGGACCAATTGGTCAAGGAATCCCAAGGCATTGCGGACGCAACACACCCATGCGCCGGCGCTTTGCCCGAGTTTTGCGGCTCGCGACCTAGATCAGTCGCCGCAAATCGAGTGTCAGCGGAAACTCGCCGGGGGCTTCCTCCGGCGGCGGCGTGAAACTGCCGGGGGTGTGGCCTTCGGCGATGAAGCGCGACAGGCGGCGCGCTTCGGCTTCGTTGCCGTTGACCGGGAAGGTCTCGTAGTTTCGTCCGCCGGGATGCGCCGTGTGATAGACGCAACCGCCGATCGCGCGGTTCGTCCAGGTGTCGTAAATGTCGAAGGTCAGCGGCGCGTTGACCGGTAGCGCCGGATGCAGGCCGCTCGCCGGCTGCCATGCCTTGAAGCGCACGCCCGCCACCGAGACGCCGGCAACGCCGGTCGGTGTCAGCGGCACGCGGCGCTTATTGGCGGTGACGATGTAGCGATCCGGATCGGGGCCTTCGAGCTTCACCTGCAGCCGTTCGACCGAAGAATCGACGAAGCGAACGGTGCCGCCGATGGCGCCTTGCTCACCCATCACGTGCCACGGCTCGAGCGCCTGATTGAGAGTGAGCTTCATGCCCTCGTATTCGACCTCTCCGCAGAACGGGAAGCGGAACTCGAGCTGCGCCGCGAACCACTCCGGGTCGAGGTCGAAGCCATTGCGACGGAGGTCGGCCAGGACGTCGCGGAAATCTTCCCACACATAGTGCGGCAGCATGAAGCGATCGTGCAGGGTCGTGCCCCAGCGGATGAACTTGCCGTCGAGCGGGTTGGTCCAGAAGCGGGCGATCAGCGCCCGTACCAAGAGCTGTTGCGCGAGGTTCATGCGCGCATTGGGGGGCATCTCGAAACCGCGGAACTCCACCAGCCCGAGCCGGCCGGTCGGCCCGTCGGGCGAGTAGAGCTTGTCGATGCAGATCTCGCTCCGATGGGTGTTGCCGGTGACGTCGACCAAGAGGTTGCGGAACAACCGGTCGACCAGCCAGGGCGCGGGCGGCGTGCCTTGGCCGGGAGAGGGTACCTGCGCGATCGCCATCTCGAGTTCGTAGAGACTGTCGTGCCGCGCTTCATCCATGCGCGGCGCCTGTGAGGTCGGGCCAATGAACATGCCCGAGAACAGATAGCTCAATGCGGGATGGTGCTGCCAATGGAGGACGAGGCTTTTCAGCAGATCGGGCCGGCGCAGGAACGGCGAGTCCGATGGCGTCGCGCCACCGATCACCACGTGGTTGCCGCCGCCAGTGCCGACATGCTTGCCGTCGATCATGAATTTGTCGGCGCCGAGCCGGCTGAGCCGGGCTTCCTCATAGACTATGGTGCTCGTTGCGACTGCTTCGTCCCAGTTCGCCGCCGGGTGGATGTTGACTTCGATAACCCCGGGATCGGGCGCCACGCGGATGACGTTGAGGCGCGGGTCGAAGGGGGGCGCGTAGCCCTCGATCTGCACCGGCAGGCCGA
The DNA here is from genome assembly GCA_039934955.1 of Devosia sp. Classification (GTDB taxonomy): domain Bacteria; phylum Pseudomonadota; class Alphaproteobacteria; order Rhizobiales; family Devosiaceae; genus Devosia_A. Next base: position 40,624 of record JBDTLB010000025.1, on the reverse strand, counting down.
TGGATTTCGCCGATTCCTCGGCCGCCGTGACGAGTTCGAGATAGTCCTCGACGTCTTCGACCGGCGGCAGGAAGACGCACAAATGCCCGTCGCGCACTTCCACCGTGACGGCGGTACGCACTTCACCCTGGATCTCGGAAATCACCTGCTCGGCGCGGTCCTGCTGGTTGCCGGCGTCGGCGGTAAAGGATGCAGTCGGCTGCATCTTCGAGCGCAGGATCTCCTCCGGCGCCGGCAGATCGCCCACCGGCTGGAGCGGATCGCGCGGCACGATATGCGGATAGTTGGTGGCGCTGAGATGCTTCAGCGACGTCAGCGGCAGGCGGTAACCGGCCGGGGAATCACCTGGCGCCAGGAACAGCTTGCCGCGCCGCGTCTTCCATTTCTCACTGACCCAGTGACTCTGCGCCGCAATCGCATTCCAGCGCTGCACCGGCAGCACGTAGCCGGTCGGCTTGGTCAGCCCGTGCTCGAACACTTTCGCCATGCGCGAGCGCGCCTCCGCGTCGTCCAACTCGGAGTTCGACGGGTCGACATTGGTTGGGAGTTGGGCTTCCTTAAGCAACCATTCGCCTGGATCTTCATAGGCAGCGTCGATGGTCTCGCCGCTGAGCCCAAGATTTTCGGCGAAACTGGCAAGGAATCTGCCGGCGTCCACTTCGGTTGCCGCGGTCTTCTCGGCTTCCTTGGCCACCAGCTTTTCGTCGCGCCACACCGGCTTGCCGTCGCGTCGCCAGTACAGCGAAAACGTCCAGCGGGGGAGGGTTTCGCCGGGATACCATTTGCCCTGGCCGTAGTGCAGGAAGCCGTTCGGCGCGATTTTCTCGCGCAATCTGCGGATCAGCGCGTCGGCGCGTGCGCGCTTAGTGGGACCGACCGCGTCGGTGTTCCATTCGCCACTCTCGAAATCGTCGATCGACACGAAGGTCGGCTCGCCGCCCATGGTCAGGCGAACGTCGTTCTGCTGCAGCACGGTGTCGACGTGATGACCGAGATTGTTAAGGCGCGCCCAGCTTTCGTCGGAAAATGGCTTGGTGATGCGCGGATGCTCGGCGACGCGCGTGACCTTCATGTCGAAGGCGAAATCGACATTGGCGAAACTGGCAAAGCCGCTGATCGGCGCAGCGTTGCTGTAGTGCGGGGTGGCGGCGAGGGGGATGTGGCTCTCGCCAGTCAGCAGCCCGGAGGTTGGGTCGAGCCCGATCCAGCCGGCGCCGGGGAGGTAAACCTCGCACCAGGCGTGGAGGTCGGTGAAATCGTGGTCGGTGCCGGCAGGTCCATCGAGCGAGACAAGGTCGGGCTTGAGCTGGATCAGATAGCCGGAGACGAACCTTGCGGCGAAACCCAGATGCCTGAGCGCCTCGACCAGCAGCCAGCCGCTGTCGCGGCATGAGCCTTGCCCCTTACTGAGCGTCTCCTCCGGCTCGTAGACGCCGGTCTCCATGCGCACGATGTAGCCGATGCGGCTTTGCACATGGGCGTTGAGTTCGGTGACGAAGTTGACGGTGTTGCGCGGGGTGCGGTCGATGCTGGCAAGAAACCTTGCCAGTTCCGGCCCGGCCGGCTGCGGGCGCATATAGATGGAAAGATCGTCACGCAAATTCTCGGGATACAGGAACGGCCACGTCTCGGCCTCCTCTTCGACGAAAAAGTCGAAAGGATTGTAGATCGTCATGTCGGCGACGAGATCGACCTCGATCTTGAGTTCCATCACCGGCTCGGGGAAGACGTGCCGGCTCAGCCAGTTGCCGTACGGGTCCTGCTGCAGATTGACGAAGTGCTTTTCCGGAAAGACCTTGAGAGAGTGGCTCAGCACTTTGGTCTTGGAATGCGGCGCCGGCTTCAGCCGGATGATCTGCGGCTGGAGAAAGACCGGGCGGTCATATTTGTAGTGCGTAAGGTGATAGATCGCAGCTTTGATAGACAAACGCACTCACTCAGTTCGCACAGGACTTCCCAACGGCGACCTTAGCAGGAAATCGCCGATCGCCTAGCCGCTGCGCGCAAGGCAGATTTTCGGTCCGCTGCCCCTCGCGAAACCTGGCAATCCATCCTAGATCAGGGTGCGGCGGGGCGCCGCAAAGGATTTTCCAGTGCCGTCCACCCCATCGAGCAATCCGGCGATCGCCGTCATGCGGGTCATCGTCCGCGCCATCGCGACCATTGTGGTGGTGATCTGGTCGGTGTTCGACGAAGTGCTGTTCCGGCCGCTTCGCCCTGTGGTGGCCTGGTTGTCGCGCCTCAGACTGTTCGAGACCATCGGAGGATTGATCGCCCGGACGCCGCCCTACGGTGTCCTCCTGCTGCTGGCTGTGCCGTTCGTCTTGATCGAGCCGCTCAAGGTGGTGGCCCTCTACCTGATCGCCACTGGGGTGTTCATCCGCGGCGTGCTGCTTCTAATCTTCTCTTATGTGCTGTCGATCTTCACCCTCGACCGGATTTATCACACTGGCCACAGCCAGTTGATGAAGATCGTCTGGTTCGCCCGGATCATGGGCTGGATCGGCGGTATTCGTGATCGCGCCTTCGGCTGGGTCAAGGCAACGCCGGCTTGGCTGGCCGCTGCCGCCACCGCGCGTGCGGTGCGCGATTGGTTCAGAAGCCTCGTCAATTCAGCCAGATAGCCCGACTCAAGGTCCCTTGGCGGCAGAAAAACGCCGGGCTACGCTCCCGCTTTCGGGAACCGGCTCACTAGGATCGGCCCCAACAGGGAGAAGCGGAATGAAATCCACTTTGGGAGCGGGCGTTGCGCTGGCCACACTGGCGTCGATGAACGCCATGGTTCTGGCACAGGAGATGCCGACTGCCATCGGGCCGGGCGAGGGCGCCCTGAACATCGTCGCGTGGGCCGGCTATGTCGAGCGCGGCGACAGCGACAAGGCCTATGACTGGGTCACCGATTTCGAGGCCAAGACCGGCTGCAAGGTCGCGGTCAAGACCGCCGCCACCTCGGACGAGATGGTGACGCTGATGAACACCGGCGGCTTCGATCTCGTCACCGCCTCCGGCGACGCCTCGCTGCGCCTGGTGGCCGGCAAGAAGGTTGTGCCGATCAATACCGATCTCGTTCCGAGCTGGAGCAGCGTCGACGAGCGGCTCAAGGACGGCGCCTGGTTCACAGTCGACGGCAAGCACTATGGCGTGCCCTATCAGTGGGGCCCGAACGTGCTGATGTACAATACCAACGTGTTCAAGACGGCGCCGACGAGCTGGAATGTCGTTTTCGACAAGATGGATCTGCCGGACGGCAAGTCCAACGAAGGCCGCGTGCAGGCGTATGCTGGCCCGATCTACATCGCCGACGCGGCGCTTTATCTCAAGGCTCATAAGCCTGAACTCGGAATCCAGAGCCCGTATGAGCTCAATGAAGCCCAGTACGCGGCGGCCATCGACCTGCTTAAAGGCCAGCGCTCGCTGGTCGGCCGCTATTGGCAGGATGCGACGGTGCAAACCGACGACTTCAAGACCGAAGGTGTGGTCGCTTCGAGCAGCTGGCCGTATCAGGTCAATACGCTGGTCGCCGGTGGCGCGCCGATCGCCTCGACCATTCCGTCGGAAGGCGCGACCGGCTGGGCCGATACGACGATGCTGGCCGCCAGCGCGGCCCATCCCAACTGCGCCTATATGTGGCTCGACCACTCGATCCAGCCGAAAGTGCAGGGCGATGTCGCCGCCTGGTTCGGCTCGGTCCCGGTTGTTCCCGCCGCCTGCAAGGCCAGCGAATTGCTGACCGAAACCGGCTGCGCCACCAACGGCTTCGATAATTTCGACAAGATCGCGTTCTGGAAAACCCCGACGCAGCAATGTGCCACGCAGGGCGATCAGTGCGTGCCGTACTCGCGCTGGGTATCCGACTATATCGGCGTGATGGGCGGGCAATAGCCACGGCGCCGGGCGAGGCTTCGGCCCCGCCCACCCGCAGGGGGCGGGGATGATGACGTCAGCTGTTTCACTGCAAAAAGTCTCGCGGCATTTCGGCCTCGTCAAAGCTATGGACGAGGTTGATCTCGAGGTCGCGCCGGGCGAGTTCTTTGCCATGCTCGGGCCGTCGGGGTCGGGCAAGACGACGTGTCTGCGGTTGATCGCCGGCTTCGAGCAGCCGAGCGCCGGGCGCATCGAGATCGCCGGGGAGCGGGTCGAGGGGGTGCCGCCCTATCGGCGCAACGTCAACACGGTCTTTCAGGACTACGCGCTGTTCCCGCACCTCAACGTGCGCGACAACGTCGCGTTCTCGCTGATGCTCAAGAAAATCCCGCGCAAGGAGCGGTTGAAGCAGGCCGATGAGGCGCTCGAAATGGTGCGCCTTGGCGGCTATGGCGCGCGGCGGCCGGGGCAGCTCAGCGGCGGGCAGAGGCAGCGCGTGGCGCTGGCCCGCGCCATCGTCAGCAAACCGAAAGTGCTGCTGCTCGACGAGCCGCTCGGGGCGCTCGACCTCAAACTGCGCGAGTCGATGCAGGAGGAATTGAAGGTTTTGCAGAAAGGCCTCGGCATCACCTTCGTCTTCGTCACGCACGATCAGGGCGAGGCGCTGTCGATGGCCGACCGTGTCGCTGTGTTCAACGACGGCAAGGTGCAGCAGATCGGTTCGCCCGAGGAAATCTACAAGCGGCCGAATACGCGGTTTGTTGCCGATTTCGTCGGCTCGTCCAACGTGCTGACGCCGGATTTCGTGTACTGGATCGTTGGCGAAAAGCGCTGGGCGTCGCTGCGCCCCGAAGCCATCCACGTCATGGCAGCAGGAATGGGCGCGTCGCGGATGACCGGCACGATCATGTCGCGGTCCTATCTCGGCCCGGTGATCCGGCTGCTGATCGATCTCAACGGCACCAAACTCCATGCGGCCGTGCCGTCGAATGAAGCCGTGCCGGCGGAAGGCGCGCTCGTTACGCTCGGCTTTGCCAAGGACGCCATCCATCTGATGGAGCCGGCATGAGCACGGACGCCGCGATCCTGCCCGGGCGCGGCGGCCTGCTCGGCGGGTTGAGCGACGTGTTCTGGCGGCGGCCGAAGCTGCTCGGTGTGCTGTTGCTGTTGCCGGCCGCGCTATGGCTCGGCATCGTCTATCTCGGCTCGCTGTTCGCGCTGCTGCTGCAGAGCTTTTTTCACATCGACGATTTCTCGGGGCTGATCGTCCACCAGTTCACGCTCGCGACCTACGCCGAGCTGTTCAAGCCGCAGAATGCTGATGTGATCCTGCGCACCGTGACGATGTCGGCTGCGGTGACGCTGACCGGGGCGATCGTCGCGTTCCCCATCGGCTATATGGCGGCGCGCTATCTCAAGGGTGGCTGGAAAGCGGTGTTCTACCTCGCGGTGACGCTGCCGCTGTGGTCGAGTTATCTGGTGAAGGTTTATGCGTGGAAGCTGATCCTCGCCAAGGAGGGCATCCTCACCTGGGTGTTCACGCAGCTCCACATTGGCTTCGTGCTCGACTGGATTCTCGCCATCCCGGTCATCGGCGGCAATTCGCTGAGCTTTTCCTTCATCGGCACGTTCCTGGTCTTCCTCTACATCTGGCTGCCCTACATGATCCTGCCGATCCAGACGGCGGTCGAGCGCGTGCCGGCCAATCTGATCGATGCCTCAGCCGATCTCGGTGCAACGCCGCTCGCGACGTTCCGGCATGTGATCCTGCCGCTCGCCTTGCCGGGGGTCGTTGCCGGCTCGATCTTCACCTTTTCGCTGACGCTCGGCGATTTCATCATCCCGCAGATCATTGGCAATGGCCGGCTGTTCATCGGCCAGGTCGTCTACACCCAGCAGGGCACGGCCGGGAATATCCCGCTCGCCGCTGCGTTCACGGTCGTGCCGATTGTCATCATGGGGCTGTATCTCTGGGGCGCGCGCAAGCTCGGAGCCTTCGATGCGCTCTGACACTGCAGGACCGCGCGCCCGATGGCCGCTAAAACTCGCGGCGGGGTTCGGTCTCGCCTTCCTGCTGCTGCCGCTGCTGATCATCTTCGTTTATGCCTTCACTACCGAAGAGAAGAGCTTCGTCTGGCCGCCGCCGGGGCTGACGTTCAAATGGCTCGGCGTCGCGCTTAACCGGCCCGATATCTGGCCGGCGCTGCTGCTGTCGCTGCAGGTCGCGGCGATCTCGACACTGCTGGCGCTAGTTCTTGGGACACTCTGCGCCGCAGCCGTCTCGGGCGCGAAATTCTTCGGCCGCGAGGTGGTGACGCTGCTGGTCATCCTGCCGATGGCGCTGCCCGGCATCATCACCGGCATTTCGCTGCGCGCCGCATTCAGCCTGCTCGAGATCCCGTTCAGCTTCTGGACCATCGTGCTTGGGCACGCGACGTTCTGCATCGTGGTCGTGTACAATAATGCCGTGGCCCGCTTCCGCCGAACCTCGGGCTCGTTGATCGAAGCGTCGATGGATCTGGGCGCGGACAAGTTCCAGACCTTCCGCCATGTCATCCTGCCCAATATCGGCACGGCGTTGCTCGCGGGCGGCATGCTGGCCTTCGCGCTCAGCTTCGACGAAGTGATTGTCACCACCTTCACCGCCGGCCAGCAGCAGACGCTGCCGCTGTGGATGCTTGAAGAGCTGATCCGCCCGCGCCAGCGCCCCGTGACCAATGTGGTGGCGTTGGTCGTCGTGCTGGTCACCTTCCTGCCGATCCTTGCAGCGTATTATTTGACTCGCGACGGCGACAATGTTTCGGGCATGGGGAAGTGAGCTTTGTGGCGTTGCATCCCCCTCATCCGGCTTCGCCACCTTCTCCCACAAGGGAGAAGGCAATCGAGCCGATGGGTCGCGGTGTTGGCCTTCTCCCTCGATGGGAGCAGGTGCCCGAAGGGCGGATGAGGGTGGGGCAGTCAAATTGGGAGATAGATGATGGACATCGAGATGCTGATCGGCGGGCAGTTCGAGCGCGGCACCGAAGCGCCGGAGCAGGTGCTCAACCCGCGCAATGGCAGCCTGATCGAGGCCATCCCTGAAGCGTCGATGGCGCAGATCGACAGAGCCGTCGCTGCCGCCGAGAAAGCCTTCAAGACCTGGTCACGCACGACGCCCGCCCAACGCTCCGGCTATCTGCTCAAGATCGCTGCGGCCATCGAGGCCGACGCGGCGGGCTTCGCCGCGCTCGAAGCACTCAACTGCGGCAAGCCGATCAATGCGGTGCTGAACGACGAGATTCCCGCCATCGTCGATTGCTGGCGTTTCTTCGCGGGCGCCGTGCGCAGCATGACCGGCGCCATCGCGGGAGAGTATCTGCCGGGCCATACCTCGTTCGTCCGCCGCGACCCGATCGGCATCGTTGGCTCGATCGCGCCGTGGAACTACCCGCTGATGATGATGGCGTGGAAGCTCGCGCCGGCGCTGGCGGGCGGCAACACGGTTGTCTTCAAACCCTCCGAGCAGACGCCGCTCACTGCGCTGAAGCTCGCCCGGATCTTTGCCGACATTCTGCCCGAGGGCGTCTGCAATATCATCCTTGGTCGCGGTGCCAGCGCCGGTAATGCGCTGATCAATCATCCCAAGATCGACATGATCTCGATCACCGGCGACATCGGCACCGGCCGCAAGGTGCTCGAGGCGGCATCTAAATCCATCAAGCGCACGCATCTCGAACTCGGCGGCAAGGCCCCGGTGATCGTCTATGACGACGCCGACCTTTCGGCCGTGGTCTCCGGCCTCCGCGCCTTCGGCTATTACAATGCCGGTCAGGATTGTACTGCGGCTTGCCGCATCTATGCTGGCCCGAAAATCCACGACAATCTCGTCGCCGATCTCAGCTCGGTGGTGTCGTCGCTGCGCTACAACGATGCCGACGACTCCACCAATGAGATCGGGCCGCTGATCAGCCAGCGCCAGCATGATCGCGTCGCGAGTGTCGTCGATCGCGCCGCGGCGCTGCCGCACATCACCATCACGACGGGCGGCAAGACTGCCGGGCAGGGCGGCTACTACTATCAGCCGACCGTTATCGCCGGCGCGCTGCAATCGGACGAAATCGTCCGCAAGGAAGTCTTCGGTCCGGTGGTCTCGATCACCCGCTTCACCGACGCGGATGATGCGGTGATTTGGGCCAATGATTCCGACTACGGGCTCGCCTCATCAGTTTGGACCAAGGACATCGACAGGGCGATGCAGACCGCGGCGCGGTTGCAATACGGGTGCACCTGGATCAACACGCATTTCATGCTGGTCAACGAAATGCCGCATGGCGGGCTGAAGCAGTCCGGTTACGGCAAGGATATGTCGTCCTATGCGCTCGAAGACTACACTGTGCCGCGGCATATCATGATCAACCACGGCTAGGGCCGCTCGATCGCTCAGGTCTCGACGGCAGCGGCCGGGCCCCAAATCACCGGGCCGGTCGGCCGGGCGTTGAGGGCCATGCGGATGTCGCGTTCGGTGTCTTCGAGATGAGCCCGCATCGCCGCGCCCGCCGCTTTGGGGTTGCCGTCGCGAATGGCGGTGAGGATTGCCTCGTGGGCGGCGATGGTATCATCGACCGTGTGGCCGCGGAGATCGTGGCCGCGGCGGCTGAGGTAGAAGCTGCGGCGCAGCGGTGTCGCCATCGCCTCGAACAGGTACGAAATCAACCGGTTACCGCTCGACAGCGCAATCGCTTCGTGGAAGCCGACATCGTGATCGTGGAAGCTGATCTCCGAGCCATCGCTGACATCGCCATTCTTGCCGGATTGCGCTGCCTCACGCATCCCTTGCGCGGCGCTTTCGAGCGCGGCGATTCCGGCCCGGCTGGCGCGTTTCGCCGCCAGCGTCGCCGACTGGACCTCGAGTGACATACGCAGCTCAATGAGGTCGAACAGACCTTTGGGGTCGTTCTGGATCACCGTCGACAAAAAGTCCGAAAACGCAATTCCGGTCGGTTCTTTGACGATGGCGCGGCGACCGCGACCGACGTCGAGCAGACCACGCCCGGCGAGCATCTTCACGGCCTCGCGCACGGTGAGCCGGCTGACTTCGAACCGGACTGCGAGATCGCCCTCGCTGGGCAGGCTGGAGCCCGGCGCCATTTCGCCAAGGATCGTCTGTGCCAATGCTTCGGCCACCACAGAGGCGGCGGTCGGCGGTGACCCGCCGGCAGCTTTTTCGATGTTTGCCATATCCCCTCAGATATCAGATAGCTTTTCCAGCATATCGGCCTTTCCCGACCGTTGGAAGAGCATGCTGGTCAGCCGACAAATACTCGTAAAGTTGTGAAAGCGCTATCATTCCTGCCGTTTTGGCCTGTTTTGGTTTGCCATACGTACCTCAAGTGCCGCGGCGGCCGGTTGGACAGCTTTACACGAGTATCTGATTACTCTAGCGTCCTGCGCGTGCGATGCTCGCACAAAACGGCCGTCAAGGGCCGGCGCTGGGAGGCGTTCAGGACGATACAACGGAGAGCGCGGGGTTAGCCCGGGCCTTCGGTTGTGCGCATATGACAATGGTCGCCGGTGCCGCCGGATGCCCACTTCCTCCCGATGCCGACTTCAGCGGTTGTGATCTCAGAGGCCGGTCCGCCGGCACTCACAACACATCGTTCCGGGAGGACGCTCGTGAAAGCTCTTAAACTTCTTATGACGACCGTGATCGTCGGCGCCATGGCGCTGACCAGCGCGGCCGCTTACGCTGCCGACAAGGGTCTCGTCGGCGTGCTGATGCCGAACAAGACTTCGCTGCGCTGGATCAATGACGGCGACGCCGTCAAGTCCCAGCTCGAGGCACTCGGCTACACCGTCGATCTGCAGTACGCGCAGGACGATATCGCCAACCAACTCAGCCAGCTCGAGAACGAGATCACCAAGGGCCCGAAAGCTCTGATCATCGCCTCGATCGACGGCACCACCATGGCCGACGCGCTGAAGAACGCTGCCGATGCCGGCATCATCGTCGTTGCCTATGATCGCCTGATCAAGAATACGGCCGCGGTCGACTACTACACCACGTTCGACAATTTCGGCGTCGGCGTGATCCAGGCCAACTCGCTGGTGAAGGGCCTCAAGGAGCGCTTCCCGAAGACCAAGCCGTGGAATGTGGAGCTGTTCGGCGGCTCGCCGGACGACAACAACGCCTTCTTCTTCTACAACGGCGCGATGTCGGTTCTGCAGCCGATGATCGACTCGGGCGACATCAAGATCGTGTCCGGCCAGATGGGCATGGACAAGGTCGGTACGCTGCGTTGGCTCGCCGCCACCGCCCAGGCCCGCATGGACAACCTTCTTTCCGCCAACTACTCGAGCGGCGCGACTGTCCAGGGCGTGCTTTCGCCGTATGACGGTCTGAGCCGCGGCATCATCGAGTCGCTGCGTGCTGTGGGTTACGGCACCGACGCTCAGCCTTGGCCGATCGTGACCGGGCAGGACGCCGAGACTCCGTCGATCAAGGAAATCATCGCGGGCGAGCAGTACTCGACCGTGTTCAAGGACACCCGTGACCTCGCCAAGGCGACCGTTGCGCTGGTCGATACCGTGCTGTCGGGCAAGACTCCCGAAGGCCTCGACGAGAAGACCTACAACAACGACGTCAAGGTGGTCCCGTCCATCCTGCTGACGCCGCATGAGGTCGACAAGTCCAACTACCAGGCTCTCGTGGTCGACTCGGGCTACATCAAAGCCGACGACCTGAAGTAATTCAGGCCAAGTCTATGAGGGTCCCGCCGCCGGCGGGGCCCTTTTCGTTCCGGTGCGTCACCGGTAGACTGCACGTACTGATCCCGGGAGCAGGCTGGCGCCGATGACTTCTGCCATTCTCGAAATGCGCGACATCACCAAGACGTTTCCCGGCGTCAAAGCCCTGTCCGACGTCACTTTGACGGTCGAGGAGGGCGAAATCCACGCGATCGTCGGTGAAAATGGCGCCGGCAAATCCACGCTGATGAAGGTGCTGTCCGGGGTCTATCCGACGGGCACTTACGACGGCAAAATCATCTTCCGCGGCCAAGAATGCCAGTTCAAGGGCATCCATGACAGCGAGCGGATCGGCATCGTCATCATCCACCAGGAGCTCGCTTTGGTGCCGATGCTCTCGATTGCCGAGAACATCTTTCTGGGCAACGAGCACGCCAGCTACGGCGTCATCGATTGGGACGCCAACGAAGCCAAGACCAGGACGCTGCTGGCAAAAGTTGGTCTGTCCGAAAACCCGCGCACGCTCATCACCAATATCGGCGTCGGCAAGCAGCAGCTCGTCGAAATCGCCAAGGCGCTCAGCAAGGAAGTCAAACTCCTGATCCTCGATGAGCCTACCGCCTCGCTCTCGGAGAAGGATAGTCAGGGTCTGCTCGACCTCCTGCTCGAGTTCAAGAAGCAGGGGCTTACCTCGATCCTGATTTCGCACAAGCTCAACGAAGTGCACCGTGTCGCCGATCACGTGACCATTATCCGCGACGGCAAGACGATCGAGACGCTGGCGCGCGGTGAGATCAACGAGGACCGCATCATCACCTCGATGGTGGGCCGCTCGCTCGACGACCGCTTCCCGCCGCGCGACCCGAAAATCGGCGAGGTGGTGTTCGAGGTGAAGAACTGGTCGGTCTATCACCCCATCCATACCGAGCGGCAGGTGATCAAGGGCATCGACATCAATGTGCGAAAGGGTGAGGTCGTCGGAATTGCCGGCTTGATGGGCGCTGGCCGCACTGAGTTCGCGATGAGCATCTTCGGCCGGTCGTACGGTCGCCGCATCACCGGCGAGGTATTGCTGAACGGCAAGAAGGTTGATGTTTCAACCGTTGGCCGGGCCGTCGAGCATGGCCTCGCCTATGCCACGGAGGATCGCAAGACCTACGGTCTCAACCTCATCGACCATATCAAACACAACATAACGATCGCTAACCTCGACGGCGTGTCGAAGAATGGCGTCATCGATGATCTGCACGAAGTCGAAGTCGCCAACGAATACCGCGCCAAGACCAATATCCGTTCGTCCAGTGTCTACCAGAAGACGGGCAATCTGTCGGGCGGCAATCAGCAGAAGGTGGTGCTCAGCAAATGGCTGTTCGCCAACCCCAACGTACTGATCCTTGATGAGCCGACCCGTGGCATCGACGTCGGCGCCAAGTACGAAATCTATACGATTATCGCCCGGCTCGCCGCCGAGGGCAAAGCCATCATCGTCATCTCATCCGAAATGCCGGAGCTGCTTGGCATCTCCGACCGTATCTATGTGATGAACGAGGGACGCATGGTGGGCGAAATGGCGGCAAACGACGCCAGCCAGGAGAAGATCATGCGCGCTATCGTTCGTGGAGAGGCCAAAGCATCATGACGACCGAAACCGCTCCCGCGCCGCAGACCGGAGTCGCCGAGGATGTCCAGCCGGGCACGCGCGTCCCCGTTACGTCGCTGGTCGATAACCTCCGCGACTATGGCCTGCTGCTGGCGCTCATCCTGATCATGGTGGTGTTCCAGTATTTTACCAATGGAACGATGTTCAAGCCGCTGAACCTCAGCAATCTGGTGCAGCAGAACAGCTTCATCATCGTGATGGCGCTGGGAATGCTGCTGGTGATCGTCTCAGGCCACATCGATCTGAGCGTCGGCTCGGTCGCCGGCTTCACCGGTGCGATGGTTTCGCTGATGATGGTGAGCTGGCCGCTCGGCATCTTGTCCAACCCGATGGTGGCGTCGATACTCTGTCTCGTGCTCGGCGCCGTTGTCGGTGCGGCGCAGGGCTACTGGATCGCTTACCACAAGATCCCAAGCTTCATCGTGACCCTCGCCGGCATGCTGATCTTCCGCGGCCTGTGTCAGGCGCTGCTTGGTGGCATGGGCTCGGTCGGTCCGCTCCCGGACGATTTCAAGGCGCTGAGCTCAGGCTTCATTCCTGATCTTATCGGGCCGTTGACGCTTGTGGCGCCTGCCGTGAACGCCGCGGGCAGGACGATCATCGGCAGCGGTGTCGTGCTTCATATGACGACGATCGTCATCGGGGTGGTCGGCGTTGTGGCCTATATCTGGTTTGGCTTCGCCTCGCGGCGCTCACGTGAAAAGCGCGGCCACACCGCCGAGCCGTTCGTGCTGTTCGTGATCAAGACGCTGATTGTCTCGGCCCTGGCGGTGTTTCTGGTCTACCAGTTCGCGAACTACAAAGGCCTACCGGTCGTGCTCATCGTGATGAGCGTGCTGATCGGGCTCTTCATATTCGTCACCAAGAAGACGACGATTGGCCGGCGCGTCTATGCGATGGGCGGCAACATCAAGGCGGCGCAGCTCTCCGGTATCAAGACTGAGCGTCTGACGCTGTTCGTGTTCATGAACATGGGCGTGCTGTCGGCACTGGGTGGCCTGATTATCGCCGCGCGGCAAGGACAGGCCGTTCCGGCGGCCGGACTTGGCTCTGAGCTCGACGTTATCGCCGCGGTGTTCATCGGCGGCGCCTCAGCGATGGGCGGCGTGGGCCAGGTTGTCGGAACCGTTGTCGGCGGTTTCATCATGGGCGTGATGAACAACGGCATGTCGATCGTCGGCGTCAATATCGACTGGCAGCAGGTGGTCAAGGGCCTCGTGCTGCTCGGCGCGGTGGTGTTCGACGTGTACAACAAGAACAAGGGCTGAGGTGCCTGAGGGGGTGCTTCGGTTGCCTCTCAAATATTCCTGCTCATATACACCGTCGTTCCACCCTTGAACGGCTCGGTGCGGTCGATCTTGAAACCGGCCTTTTTGTAGAGCGAGACGTTAGATTCGAACGCCGCGTTGGTGAGCAGCCGGAGTTCGCTCGTGCCGGCCACTTCGGCGCGGCGCTCGGCCCATTTGAGCAATTTTCGCCCAAGCCCCTGGTGCTGCCGATCGGGATGGACGGCAATGTTCTCGATCCAAAGATGGTCGGGCCGGTGCATCGTCTCGAGCAGCCCAACCAGCGTGTCGCCATCGAGCAGCAGGTCGAAATCATGCTCCGCGACAGCCATAGCGTAGTCGGCCTGCATCGGCATCGGCTCGCGGCCGATCAACGGCACCCATTTGGCGTAGGCAGAGCGCACGAGGTCGCGGATAGAATCCGCGTCGTCGCGCATCGCCGGGCGGAAGCGCAGCGTCTCGGCGGCCACGGCATTTAGTCCTTCACTACTTCGGCGTCCGAGCGGGCGCCCCATTCGGCCCAGGCGCCATCGTAAACCGCGATATCGCTGGCGCCAGCGAGCCTCAAGGCCAGCATCAGTGTCGACGCTGTCACGCCGGAGCCGCAGCTGGTGACGATGGGCTGGTTCAGATCGATACCGGCCTTGTCGAACATCGGCTTCAGTTCGCTCACCGATTTCATTTTTCCATCAGCCGCAACAAGATTGGCAGCTGGCAGGTTGGCCGCGCCCCGCATGTGCCCAGAGCGAAGGCCGGGCCGCGGCTCCGGGTCACGCCCGGCGAAGCGTCCAGCGGGACGGGCATCGGCGATCTGCCCATTGCCGATGATCGTTGCCTGCATCTGAGCAAAATCGCGCACCAACTCCGGGTGAAAATGCGGCGTGAAATTCGCGGGGGTAGGTTTGGCCTCGCCGGCTTGGAGCGGCCGATCCTCGGCTCGCCATTTCGGTCCGCCGCCCTCGAGGATGCGGATATCCGGCGCGCCCATGGCGGAGAACTCCCACCAGACGCGCGGCGCCGAAAACAGGCCGGCTTCGTCGTAGATCACGATGGTCATGCCGTCGCCGATCCCAAGCGCACCCACCTGCCGGGCGAACTCGTCGGGCGCCAGTAGCATGTGCGGCAGGCCGGTCGATTTGTCGGCGATAGCGTCGATGTCGAAGAACACCGCGCCCGGGATGTGTCCTGCGAGGTGTTCTTCGTGCGGCTTGCGGTTGGCGGCCGGGAGGAACCAGCTGGCATCGACAATGACGACCGTCGGGTCGCTCAGATGGGCGGCAAGCCAGTCGGTGGTGACGAAAGGATTTTGCATGCGGGAAGTCTAGCGGACGGCGTTGACGCTGACCACTCCGCCGGGCGTCAGTTCCTGCAGCGCCAGCGTCTGGTCGAGATGCTTGGCGCGCCAGCTCAGCAGCTTCTCCGCCATTTCGATGCGCACCCCCGCGCAGGCCGGATCGTTCGCCAGATTGTGGAGATTGTCCGGGTCGGCTTCAAGATCGAACAGCAGTGGCGGCATCGCGGCGAAATGCACATACTTCCACTTCTCGGTGCGGATCGCCGCCATGTTGAGCGTAGTGGAATCGAGGCCGGTCGCCTGCTCGGTGGTCTGGTCGGCGACGTCGCGGAAGTCGAACTCCCAATGCGCCGCATCGCGCCATTTTCCGGGAGGCTCGTCATAGCTCAGATAGGGCGACAGCGAGCGGCCGTCGCCGACATGGCCGGGCGCCACCCCCATCGCCTCGAGCAGCGTCGGGTAGATGTCCACCGCTTCGGTGAAATCCTCAACCACATTGCCCCGCGCCCTCGTCAGCGGGTCGCGGATCACCAGCGGGGTGTGCTGGCTCTGGTCGTGATAGCCGCCCTTGCCGAGGAGGAAATGGTCACCGAGCATCTCGGCGTGGTCCGAGGTGAAGACGATCAGCGTCTGGTCCCAGAGGCCCGCTGCCTTGATCGCCTCGAACACCCGGCCGAGTTGCGCATCGACTTCGGCGATCATGCCAAAATATGTGGCCTTGATCTGCCGGAATTCGGTATTGCTCAGATCGGCGACACGCCCGCTGGCGCCGGGCACGAATTGCACGAGCGGCGTCGTCCGCAGCGCGTAGTCGACAAGCGGATGCACCGCCGCCTCGGCGGCCAGCGTTGGCGCCCTTCGGAATGCGCCGACATCGTCCGGATCGAACATCGTGTTGTAGGGCGCCGGCACGATGAAGGGCGGGTGCGGCCTGAGGATGCTCAGATGTGCGAACCAGGGTTTGTCCTGCTCCCCCATCCAGCGGATGAACTCGCTGGCTAGAAACGCCGTCTGGGTCTGGTTCTTGTCGTAGGCGGGCGGCGCGCTGGTCACTTTGCCGATATCGCGCACTGGCAGGTGCGCCTGTTCGCGATCGTCGAAATCGAGCCCCTGGGCGCGCAGCCAGCTGAGCCAGGGCTTTTCGTCATCAGGCAGCCGCACCCGCACATCGAAGCCGGGCAGTACGCCCTCATAGGTGGTGAGGCGCGGATCGCCGATGGGGACGATCGTCGGGTCGGCCGATTGATCGGTGTAACCGAACAGTGTCGGGTTGAAGCCGGCGCGTCGCGCCGCCAGCGCGACATTGTCGAAGCGATGGGCATGCGGGGTGCCGTTGCGCACCACGCGGTTGGTCATCTGGTAAAGGCCGGTGTAGAGGCAGGCGCGCGCCGGCGAGCAAGGGGCGGCATTGGCGAAGTGGCTGAAGAACGCCGTTCCATCGGCGGCGAGCGCATCTATGTTGGGGGTCTTGACGAGTTTGTGCCCAGCGACACCCAGGCATTCACCGCGCCACTGGTCGGCGGTGATGAACAGGATGTTGAGCATCGCGGATCTATTCGCCGAGAACGAGCACGTCGCTTCCGGCCAGCGTCACGCGCACTTTCTGGTTGTGCGCCGGCGGCGGAGCATTCGGGTCGTTGAAGGTGTCGAGCTCAATGGCATTTTCGCCGAGTTTCACCTTGAGCCGGATTACCGAACCGAGGAAGTTTACTTCCGATACGGTGCCATCAAGCAGGATGTCTCGCTCCTGACCATTGGCCAGCGATACCGCCTCGGGGCGCATGGTCAGCGCGATGTCCTGGCCGCTTCGGGCGCTCGCCGGCAGCGCCGGAATGGTCACCACCTGGCCGTCGATGGCGACGGTCTTGGCGGCCGGATCGGCAACCTTCGCCTTCAGCGTATTGAGCTGGCCGACAAAGCTGGCGACGAATTTCGTGGCTGGCTTATTGTAGACCTCGAACGGGGTTCCAATTTGCTCGACGTTGCCGGCGCTCATCACTACGATACGATCGGAAATCGACAGCGCCTCTTCCTGGTCGTGCGTCACGAACATCGTGGTGATGCCGAGCTCGCGTTGGATGGCGCGGATTTCCTGGCGCAGGCTGACGCGGATCTTGGCATCAAGCGCCGACAGCGGTTCGTCGAGCAACAGCATCTTGGGCTTTGGCGCCAGCGCGCGGGCGAGAGCGACGCGCTGCTGCTGGCCGCCCGACATTTCGAACGGGAAGCGCTTGCCGAAGCCCGTGAGGCCGATGAGCTTCAGCATCTCTTCGACGCGCGCCTTACGCTCCTCGGTGCCGACGCCGGCGATCTTGAGGCCGAAGCCGACATTGTCCTCGGCGTTCATGTTGGGAAACAGGGCATAGGCCTGGAATACCATTCCGATCTGCCGCTTGTTGGGCGGCAGCGGCGAGATGTCCTTGCCCTCGACGAAGATTGTACCCGAGGTGGGGCGCTCGAAGCCGGCGACCATCCTTAGGATGGTGGTCTTGCCGCATCCGGAAGGCCCGAGCAGGGTGATGAACTCGCCCTTGCTGAAGCTTAGGTTGACGCCCTTGACCACGACGTTGCCGGCGAAGGCCTTGACGAGGTTGTCGATGCGGAGAAATTCTTCTGGCATGGTTCAGTCCGTGCGGGCTGCGGTGCGGGGCGCGAAGCGGGCAAGCAACTGGATCATGCCCATGGCGCCCCACGTGATGACGAAGGAAATGATGGCGAGCGCCGCCGGCTCGAAGGCGCGGTTCGCGCCGACATTCTGCATATAGACGCCGAACGCCGGCCGGTTGAGCAAACTCGCGATCGTAAACTCGCCGACGACGATGGCCAGGGTCAGGAACGCACCTGACAACACCGCCACGATGATGTTGGGAAAGATGACCTTGGTGATGATCGTGATCTGGCTGGCGCCGAGGATCGTCGCGGCCTCGGTCAGGGTCGCGACGTCGATGGTGCGCAGACCCGTATCGATGGCCCGATAGAGATAGGGGAGCGCCAGCGCAACATAAGCGAAGATCAGCAGCGCGTCGGTGCCGAGTGCCGACCCGGTCAGCGGCAGGATCGAGGAGGTGTTGTAGAGCCGGATGTAGCCGAAGACGAGGACGATGGCTGGGATAATCAGCGGTACAAGCGTCAGAAACTCGATGAATGGCCGCAATTGCGGCAATCGCAGTCGCACGAAATAAGCGGCCGGCACGACGATCACCACGCCCGCCACGATGGTGCACAGGCCGATGATCAGCGAATAGCCAAACGTTGCCTGGAAACGTGGATCGGTCAGCACCGACGTGAACGCGTCGAGCGTATAGCCGGTGCGACGGATGCGTAGCGCGAAGTCGAGTGTCGCAACCAGCGGCAGCAGAAAATACGCGGCGCCAATCAGAAAGACGATCCAGGCCCAGATGCGGTTGCGCTTCATTTGAGCCACCGTTCGGCGCGCGCGCGGACCACCAGATAGATGACGTTGGCGAGGCCCGCGACGGCCACCATGCCAAGCGCTAGTGCCGCGCCCAGCCCGGGGTTCTGCAAGGCGTCGCCGCGGATCTGCGCATAGAGCTGGATGGTGACGATGTTGAGCGACATGCCGGTCAGGGCGTAGGCGGTTGCGACCGCGCCGAAGGCGTTGGCGAACAGCAGCGACAGTGTGCCCAGCAGGTTCGGCCAAAGCACCGGAATGCCGATATTGGTCCAGAACTGCCAGGGTTTGGCGCCAAGCGTTGCCGCGGCCTCGCTCCATTCCTTCTTCAGCCCGTCGATGGCCGGCGCGATGATCAGGATCATCAGCGGAACCTGGAAGTAGCAATAGGTGAGGGTCAGTCCCCAAAAGCTCAGGAGGTTGAAGCCCGACCGATAAATGTCGAAGCCGAACACGGTCTTGAGAATGATGGTGACGAGCCCCAGCCTGCCGACCGTCGAGAGAAACGCGAAAGCCAGCGGAATGCCGGCGAAATTGCTGGCCACGCCCGAAAAGGTCAGCACCAGCGAGCGGATCGGACCGGGCAGATTGCCGCGGATCACCGCCATCGCGATGATCAGGCCAGCGATGGCCCCGATCGCCGCTGAGGCGGCGGAGATGCGGATGGACAGCCAGAACGAGGAAATGATCAGCGGCTCGCCGAGCCCCACGATATTGTCGAAGGTGAAGCCGCCTGCTTTGCTGGTGAACGCCGCGGCCACGAGATAGATCGTCGGCAGCAGCAGGAACATGATGGCAAAGATGATGAACGGCGCGATCCCCAGAACTTCTCCCAGATTGCTCCAGGAAAAGCGCCAGGCGGTACGAGCAGCCGGCGCGGGTTGACCCGCGCCGGCGACCGAGATTGCGTTATTTGGAGACATCGACACCGACGACTGCGTCCCACTGGCCGGTCACGGTCTCTTTGGCCGCGTTGAGCTGGTCAAGCGTGGGGAACACGGCCTTGGCGTAGCCTTCCGGCGGCGGCAGCGCGTCGAGCGATGCCTGCGGAATGACTTTTCGCGACGCCAGGTCGTTGAAGCGGATCGGGTGGCAATAGCCCTTCAGCCAACCGAGCTGACCTTCGTCCGAATAGAGATATTCCATCCAGAGCTTGGCGGAGTTCAGGTGCGGCGCGTAGGCGCTGATTGCCTGGATGTAGACGCCGGCGAGCACGCCATCGGACGGTACGATGACTGTAGCCTTCGGATTGCCCTCGAAGCCATCCCGCCAGGCCAGCGCGTTGTAGTCCCAGGCGGCGACGATCGGCGTCGTGCCCTGGGCGACCGAAGCGGCGCCGCCGGTAACCGGAACGAAATTGCCGGCGTCGTTGAGCTTCTTGAAGAAGTCGAGACCATCCTTGGCGGCGGTATCGAGCTTGCCGCCATTGGTGGCGATGCCGGCAGCATAGACGCCGGAAATGCCCTGGTTCGCGGTGCGCGGCGGGCCGGCAAGAGCGACCTGATTGGCATAGTCTGACTTCAGCAAATCAGCCCAGCTGGTCGGCGGATTGGCGACCAGGTCGGTGTTTACGAGGAACGACATCACGCCGTAATAGTCGCCGTACCAAGCGCCGTCAGCGTCCTTGGCGCTGTCCGGGATCGAGTCCCAGGTCGAGACCTTGTAGGCTTGGATCAGGCCATCGGCTTTGGCCGAAGGACCGAACGCCAGACCGACGTCGATGACGTCCGGGGCTTGCGGGCCGGTATTGCCCTTGTTGGCTTTGATGGCTTCGATTTCGTCGCCCGAGCCGGCGTCTGGATTGAGCTCGTTGACGGTGATGCCGGGATATTTCGCCTTGAAGCCCTCGATCACGTCGCCATAGCCGCACCAGGTGTGGGGCAGGGCGATCACGGTCAGCTGGCCTTCGGCCTTGGCGGCGTCGTAGAGCGCGGCCATGTCGGTTGCCGCGTAGGTGGTGACCGTCGTGCCCAGCAGGGCAGCGACCGACACCGAGGTGGCAAACACGGTTTTGATATTCATATGCGTCTCCCTTGGAATTAGGCTTGTTCGTTGCTCGAGGAGGTGGAAAAGCCGCGGCTGGCCTATGCTGGCCAGATGACAGCCGCGTAACAGGAGCTGTTTCTCCCACAATCCCGCCATTGACCGGCGTCACATGCGATCGGCTGCCGGCTGCCTCCTGTGCGATTGTGACAATTGTGACAGTGCCTCTTTTGCCGGAGGGAGTCGAGTACGCCAACGGGCGCAATGATTTGGCGAGTGGCGATGGCGCGTCAGGCGAATACCTCGGTCGGAACTCCCGTCCAGATTACAGGGAGGACCACCGCTGCGCGATGACTGCGTTGGCTCCGAAAGCGCCTGCAGTTTAGAGCCATTTCGGCTATTGCGATATTTCTTGATACCGGCACTCAGCTTTGTTAGGCGGCGCTCGACTGTGGCCGAAGGAGATGATTGCGGTGCGAGTTTTGAAGCTGGCGATGATGCTTGGAGCGGCGGCATTTGTGCTGCCCGCGATGGCGGCGGAGCCGTCGACCGATGCGATCATCAAGACCTATGGCGACATCGCGCTCGCCGCCTATTCCGACGCGCTCACCCGGGCCGAGGCTCTGGATGTCGCGGTGGATGCGCTGATCACCACCCCGACCGACGCCACCCTCAAGGCGGCCCGCGACGCTTCGCGCGTCCCTTAGCAGCAGACTGAGGCGTTCCGCTTCGGCAACCCCGTGGTCGATGATTGGGAGGGCGACCTCAACGCCTGGCCGCTCGACGAGGGCCTGATGGACTATGTCGATGCCGCGTCCTACGGCACCGAGAGTGACGAGAACGGCCTTTACACCGCCAACGTCATCGCCAATAAATCGATCAGCATCGACGGCAAGACAGTCGACGCCACCAACCTCACGCCGGAATTCCTCAAGACGACGCTGCGCGAAGCGGGCGGCATCGAGTCGAACGTCGCGACTGGTTATCACGCCATCGAGTTTCTGCTCTGGGGCCAGGATTTGCATGGCACCGGTCCTGGGGCTGGCGAGCGGCCTGCCACCGACTATAGCCTCACCGCCTGCACGCACGGCAATTGCGATCGCCGCGCGCAATATTTGAAGTCAGCCACGGACCTGCTCGTCACGGACCTCAAGGAAATGGTCGGCGACTGGCAAGATGGCGGCGCCGCGCTCAAGTCGCTACAGGGCACCGGCATTCCTGCGATCCTCACCGGCATGGGCTCGCTCAGCTATGGCGAACTCGCCGGCGAGCGCATGAAGCTTGGCCTGCTGCTGCGCGATCCGGAAGAGGAGCATGATTGCTTCTCCGACACGACCTACAACGACTACCGGAACGATGCGATCGGTATCCGCAACGTCTTTCTGGGCAGCTACACCCGCATCGACGGCAGTGTCGTCAGCGGTCCGTCGGTCTCGGAACTGGTGGCAAGCAAGGATGCTGCACTCGACACTGAGATCAGGGGCTTGCTCGACGCAACAATCGGCAAGTTCGACATCATGAAGACCCGCGGCGACACGGTCGAGAAGTACGACCAGATGATCGGCGAGGGGAACACCGAGGGCAACGCCGTGGTGCAGGCGGCGATTGATGCCTTGATCGCCCAGACCCACAGCGTCGAGCGCGCCGTGTCCCTGCTCAAGCTCGAGGTGACGGTCGAGGGCAGCGACAGCCTCGACAACCCCGATGCGGTTTTCAAATAGTATTTCGACCCTGAGGGTTGCGCGAATCCGTCGCGCGACCCTTCATCCAGCTGTGACCGGGACGTGTTAGAAGTGCTGAACATGCACAGATACTTCACCGTACTCCTGGTCATCACGCTTGTCGCCGGCATCGGTTTCGCCGACGACGCGCCGGTGCGAAGCGATCTGACGCCGAAGGATCTGGCGCGCGTCCGCACCGTCACCGCACCCACCACCGATTTCAGCAAGCCAGAGCCGTTCGAGTTGTTGCCCGCCGGCGCCGCGACCAGCAAGAAGATCGTCAACCGCGACGCCTTCTCGTTCCCGTCGGCCAATCTCAGCTTCGATCAGCAGGAGCAGTTCAGCCTCGGCAATGGCTTCTTCCGCAAAGTCTGGGTCTCGTCTCCGGCCTCGACCAAAGGGTCGGACGGCCTCGGCCCGCTGTTCAACACGCGCGGCTGCCAGAACTGCCACCTCAAGGACGGCCGCGGACATCCGCCGACCGGCGGCGAGGATGATGGCGTGTCGATGTTCCTGCGCCTGTCTGTTCCACCGCACACCGATGCCGAGAAGCAGTTGATCGCCAGCGGCGGGGAGAACGTCATTCCGGAGCCGGTCTATGGCGGCCAGTTGCAGAATTTTGGCGTGCCCGGCTTGGCGGCTGAGGGCCGCATGTTTATCACCTACACCGATTTGCCGGTGACGCTGGGTGACGGCACGGTCGTGACGCTGCGCCAACCGTCCTATTCGGTGAGCGATCTGAGCCACGGACCGATGGCCAAGGAGGTGATGCTGAGCCCGCGTGTCGCGCCGCAGATGATCGGCCTTGGCCTCGTCGAGCAAATCCCGCAGGAAGACATTCTCGCCAAGGCCGACCCAGACGACAAAGACCATGACGGCATTTCGGGTAAGCCGAACTATGTCCGCGATCTGCAGAGCGGTCAGGTGATGCTCGGCCGTTTCGGCTGGAAGGCTGGCGCACCGACCATCCGTACGCAGTCGGCGGAAGC
The DNA here is from genome assembly GCA_039934955.1 of Devosia sp. Lineage (GTDB taxonomy): Bacteria > Pseudomonadota > Alphaproteobacteria > Rhizobiales > Devosiaceae > Devosia_A. The sequence goes on along the minus strand of JBDTLB010000025.1, from coordinate 17,692 downwards.
CTTTGCCGGCGATCTCGGACTGTCGACGCCGCTCAACCCGAAATCCTATGGCGATTGCACCGCGGCCGAGACCGACTGTCTCGCCAAGCCCAATGGCGAGAATATTCCGGGTGAGGCTGAAGCGCCCGATCCAATCCTCGACCTCGTCACCTTCTATTCGCAGAACCTCGCCGTGCCGGCGCGCCGCGATATCGGTGACCCGGGGGTGCTGCGCGGCAAGCAGGCGTTCTACGAGGCAGGCTGCGTCGCCTGCCACACGCCGAAATTCGTGACTTCGCGCAAGGCTGAGGACGAGACCAAGCGCTTCCAGCTGATCTGGCCCTATTCCGATTTCCTGTTGCATGACATGGGCGATGGTCTCGCCGACTACCGCGACGAGGGGCGGGCTGACGGCTACGAATGGCGCACAGCGCCGCTCTGGGGCGTCGGGCTCACCGAGACGGTTTCCGACCACACATTCTTCCTGCATGACGGCCGCGCCCGGAACTTGACCGAGGCGATCCTCTGGCACGGCGGCGAGGCGCAGAAGGCGCGCGACAATTTCGCAAATCTGCCCAAATCTTCACGCGACGATCTGTTCGCTTTCCTGGGGTCGCTCTAATGCGCCTGCTGCTCGCTGCCTCCTTCGCTTTGCTTTCCGCTCCCGCCTTCGCAGCCGGCGCTATCCCATTCCACGACATGATCGCGGGAGCGATTGACGGTTACGCACGGCCAAAATTCGCTGACTTCGCCAGCACGACCTTGACCCTCAGGACCGATGTTGCGGCCCTTTGCGCGACGCCGTCGGAGTCAACGCTGCAAAGGGCGCAGGACGCGTTCAAGTCGACGGTGCTGGCCTATTCAGCGATCGAGTTCATCCGCTTCGGGCCGTTGGGTGTCGACAATCGTGTCGAGCAGCTGCTGTTCTGGCCGGATAGCAAGGGCATTGCGCTGCGGCAGGTTCAGTCGGCCGTCGGCACCAAGGACGCGACTGCCGCCGATCCTGCCACGCTCAAGGGCAAGAGCGTTGCCATGCAGGGGCTCGGTGCGGTCGAGTACCTCTTGTTCGGCACCGGCTTCGAGGATCTCAAGGGCGAGGCCGGCGCCTACCGCTGCAGCTTCGCAGCAGCCGCCACGGCGCTGATCGACGGCGTTGCGTCAACGCTCGCCGCAGAGTGGGCCAATACCGCGCCGGGCGGCGCCGCGGACGCGATGTTGAACCCAACGCCGACGAGCAGCGACTATCGCAGTGAACTCGAAGTGATCAACAAGCTCGCCGGAGTGCTCACCTTCGGGACCGACACGGCTCGTGACCAGCGGCTGTCGCCCGTGCTTAGCCTGTCGACTGGCATACCGAAGCCGAAGTCAGCCTTGTTCTGGCGCTCGAACATGAGCGCGAAGGCGCTCGGTGCCAATTTCAACGGGCTGCGCGACTTTTTCCGGGCGGCAAAGTTTGAAGCGGCGCTGGGCAGGGTCAATGACTGGATCGCCAAAGGCGCTGAGTTCGAGTTCAAAGGCGCCATCAAAGCTGCGGCCGAAGTGCCCGGGCCGATGGAGACCGCGATCACCGATCCCCAGGGGCTGCTCGGGCTCAAGCAGATGTATGTGTCGACCGGCTCGCTGGATACGCTGCTTGGCGACAGCCTTGGCGGCGTCCTGGGGCTGACGACCGGCTTCTCGGCGCTGGACGGCGACTGAGATGTGGCAGCGCCGCGCATTTCTTCAGGCAGCAGGCGCGGGCTTCGCCGCTTCCCTGCTTCCGCAACGCGCCGAAGCGCTGGAGAGTGCCGAGCTGCTGTTCGCCACCGCAACGCAGGAATCGCCGGGTCGCTTCGGCGCGCGCGTGCTGACCGAGACCGGCAAGCTCATCGTCAAACTCGACCTGCCGGTGCGCGGGCATGATGTCAGCTATTCGCGTGACGCCGGTCGCGCCGTGGTGTTCGCACGACGGCCGGGAACTTTCGCGGTGGTGTTCGACCCGGCCGGGCAGGCGGCGCCGGTCACCATCGCCAGCGTCGAAGGCCGCCATTTCTTCGGCCACGGCGCCTTCTCGACAGATGGTCGCCTGCTCTATGCGACCGAGAACGATTTTGCGGCCGGGCAGGGCACCATCGGCATTTACGACGTGACTGGGGGCTATCGCCGGATCGGCGAAGTGCCAACTTATGGCGTGGGACCGCACGAGGTGCTGCTGTTGCCCGACGGCAAGACTTTCGCCGTCGCCAATGGCGGCATCGCGACGCATCCCGATTATGGCCGAGCCGAGCTCAATCTCGACGCGATGGATCCGTCCATTTCCTTCGTCGATGCGAGCGATGGGCACCTCGTCGTCCAACTCCGGCTGAGCGCCGATCTGCATCAGCTCTCGATCCGCCACATGGTGGTCGACGCTCGGAACCGCGTGTGGTTCGGCTGCCAGTTCCGGGGCGAGGCGGGCACCAGTCCGCAACTCGTTGGCTATGCGACGCTCGACGGCGAGATCAAGCTGATCGAATTGCCGCCAGATGCGCTGGCCGGGCTCCGAAATTACGTGGGTGGGCTCGCCATCTCTGACGATCTCGAGACAATTGCGGTGTCGTCCCCGGTGGGCGGCGCGATCCTGACGATCGACGCCTCGACCGCAAAGCCGGGCGGGTTGACGCTGCTGCAATCTACCTGTGGCGTCGCGTCGGATGGGGCGGGGTTCATTGCCAGTAGTGGCCGCGGGCAATTGCTCGGCTTCGCCGGATCGAACGCTCCTGAGCAGCAGTTCGGCTTCCAGTTCGACGAGCACCTGCGGCTGTTGCGAGGCTAGAATAGATGCCAGGGCAGATGTCCGCCGCCTCCGGCTGCAGTTCGTGATCTGCCGAACCAAGGGGACGTCTTGCGTTTCCAAAATGGCAGGTGCAGTGAAGCGCCCGCCGATTACTTAAACCGCTTTGGCCGCCCGGACTCCTCGCGTTCGGCCGCCTTAAGGAGAGCTTTATGCCGATCCGAGTCACTGTCTGGGGCGAAAACGTTCACGAGCAGAAGAATAAGGCCGTCGCCGAGAACTATCCCAAAGGCATGCATGGCCAGATCGCAGCGGTTCTCAACGAAGACAAGAACATCGCAGCGTCGGCGGTAACGCTGCAGGATCCCGAGCATGGGATGACCCAGAAGAAACTCGATGAGACCGATGTGCTGGTCTGGTGGGGCCACGCGGCACACGACCAGGTCGCGGACGAGATCGTCGATCGGATTGCGGCGCGGGTCTGGCAGGGCATGGGGCTTATCGTCCTCCATTCCGGTCATCACTCGAAGATATTCAAGCGCCTGATGGGGGCGCCTGCCAATCTGCACTGGCGCGAGGCCGGTGAGCGCGAGCGGCTCTGGGTGGTCAATCCGGGCCATCCGATCGCCAAAGGCCTGCCGCGTTATTTCGAGCTCGAGAACGAAGAAATGTATGGCGAGCCGTTCAGCGTGCCCGAGCCGCTCGAGACGGTGTTCGTTTCGTGGTTCCAGGGCGGCGAGGTGTTTCGTTCCGGGCTGACGTACCGCCGTGGCGCCGGCAACATCTTCTACTTCCGCCCCGGTCACGAAACCTATCCGACCTATCACGACAAGACCGTCGGTCAGGTGCTGCGCAACGCCGTCAATTGGGCGTACAATTCCGAGCGGCACGCCGAGCTGCTGGTGGCCCCGAACACGCCGGTCGACAAAGCGATCGAGCACATTGTCGAACGCGGCGCCAAGCTGACCAATCACCCCAGGGCCTGATCAAAGATGCGTCTTCTTATCCTCGGCACGGGCGGCATGGCCGCGCAGCATGCCAAGCATTTCTCCGCCATCGAGGGTGTGACAGTGGTTGGTGGCGTCGATGTCGATCCGAACCGGTTGGCGGCGTTCAACGCCGAACACAAGATCGGGTATGGTTTCGCCTCGCTCGATGCGGCTTTGGCCTGGGGGGAGTTCGACGCTGTGACGAACGTCACGCCGGACTCGATCCACCATCCGACTTCGATTGCGGCGCTCAAAGCTGGAAAGCACGTCTTCTGCGAGAAGCCACTCGCGACCGATGCCACGAAGGCGTTCGAGATGGTTGAAATCGCCGAGGCGGCCGATGTGGTCAACATGGTCAATTTGACCTACAGGAACGTGGCGCAACTGCAGACGGCGCGGCAGATCGTGACCTCGGGACAGATCGGACCGGTCAAGCATGTCGAGGCGAGCTATTTGCAGAGCTGGCTTAGCTCGAAGGCCTGGGGCGACTGGCGCACCGAGAGCAAATGGCTGTGGCGGCTGAGCAAGAAGCACGGCAGCAATGGTGTGCTCGGCGATATCGGCGTGCACATTCTCGACTTTGCCTCTTACGGCTCGGGGCTCGACTACGATCACGTCTTTGCCCGCCTCAAGACCTTCGACAAAGCGCCCAACAACAAGATCGGCGAATATGATCTCGACGCTAATGACAGCTTCACGATGGCGGTCGATTTCTCGAACGGCGCGCTGGGCGTGATCCATGCAACACGCTGGGCGACGGGCCATTTCAACGAGTTGCGGCTGCGCGTCTATGGCGAACGCGGCGGCGTCGAGGTGCAGCACCGGCACGATGGCAGTCAATTGCGGGTCTGCCTCGGCGAGGACGTCGAGACGGGGATTTGGAAAGTCATGGACGTCGAGCCGGTCGAGACCAACTACCAGCGCTTCGCGGCGGCGGTGAAGGCGGGCAGGAACCAGGAGCCAAGCTTCCGGCACGCCGCCAATCTGCAAAAGGTGCTCGATCTCGCGATGGTGTCGGATACCGAGCACAAGGAACTGCCGACGCACTGATCTTGCATCCGGGGCGCGAGGTCCCCATGTTCCTGCCGCAATCGGAGACTGGGTCATGGATATCGTCTGGGCCGTTATCGTCGGGTTTTTCGCGGGTGTTATCGCCAAGCTGATCACGCCGGGCGGTCCCAACCCGCGCGGCTTCATCCTGACGACGGTATTGGGCATCGTCGGCGCGGTGCTGGCGACCTTTCTCGGCCAGGCCATTCATCTTTATGGTCCGGGCGATAGCGCCAATTTCTTAGCCCAGATCATTGGCGCGATCATTATCCTGCTGGTCTGGCGGCAGGTTGTGCGGCAGCGCTAAACTGGCTGACAGCGGCGTGAATTCTTGCTATCTCGCCGCCGGGGCAGATCGCTGTTTCGGGGGCACGCATGTCGCAAGCTGCGACCAAATTCGACCGCAAGTCTTGGGCTTTGTCGGGAAATAACAGTTGGTACTACAATCGCCGCATCTGGATTTTGTCGCGGGCGCTGGCCCAAGCGATCCCAGGTCGCGGTAGCGTACTCGACATCGGCTGTGGTGATGGCCAATTGGCGCGGGCGCTGATGAAGCTCAGGCCCGACCTAAAGACCGAGGGCGTCGACGTCGTCGCCAGGCCGAAGACGCTGATCCCCGTCGCCCAGTATGACGGGATGACGCTGCCCTTCGCCGACAAGAGTTTTGACTATGTCACCATCGTCGACGTCCTCCACCATACGACCGACCCGTCGGTGGTGCTGAGTGAGGCCTCGCGCGTGGCGCGTAGCGGCGTCGTGATTAAGGATCATCTGCGCGAGGGCCTATGGGCCCAGGCGACGCTGGCGTTCATGGATTGGTGCGGCAATATCGGCGACGGCGTGCCGCTGCCGTACAATTTCCTCAGCCGCAACGAGTGGCAAGGAGCGTTCTTCAAATCGAAGCTGCAATCAGTGGCGACCACCGAAAAGCTCGATATCTACCTGCCACCAGCGCGATGGCTGTTCGATCGCAGCCTGCATTTTGTGTCCTTCCTGACGCCGAAAACCGCCTGAACCAAGCATCGCCGTTTGGCGATGATTTTGGGCTGGCGCGATCCGGCGATTTGGGTAAGCTCCGCCCGCTTTTAGGGAGTGGGTGAATGCGCAGTGCTTTGATCGTTTGGGGTGGTTGGGAAGGGCATGAGCCGGAGGAGTGCGCGGCGATCTATCGGCGCTGGCTGCACGAAGACGGGTTCTCGGTCCGTGTCGAAACCAGCCCCGAAGTCTTCCTTGAGCCCGAGATCAAGGATTTGTCGCTGATCATTCCCTGCACGACCATGGACAAGATTTCGCGCGAGGCGGCCACCAATCTTGCCGCTGCGATCGAAGGCGGTGTCGGTATGGGGGGGCATCACGGGGCGATGGGCGACAGTTTTCACGATTCGCCGACCTACCAGTTCGTGGCGGGCGGCCAGTGGGTCGCGCATCCAGGCAATATCATCGATTACAGGGTCGACGTCACCAAGCCCGGCGATCCGATCATGCAGGGCATTCCGGCGTCGTTTCCGTACCACTCCGAGCAGTATTACATGCATGTCGATCCGGGCAACGAGGTTCTGGCGACGACGACTTTCAGTGGTGAGCATGCCCCCTGGATCGAAGGCGTTGTGATGCCGGTTGTCTGGAAGAAGATGTACGGCAAGGGCAAGGTCTTTTATTCTTCGCTGGGCCACCAGGCGGCCGAATTCGAGAATCCCACTATGGCAACGATCCTGCGCCGCGGGATCAATTGGGCCGCTCGCGACTAATCACGGGATGTTCACGCCGGTTTTGCCGGACGTGACTTGAAACTCCGGTCGAAAAAGCGCCGTTTCTGACCTTGATTGCGAGCTAGATCGCATGAGGGGTCAAATGACAGTCATGGAGCAAGGCGCGCCGCTCGGGTTCAATCCCGGGGCGCGCAATACAGCCGCGGGTCTTAGCCTCCTCGGTGCGCTGGCGGGCGCGATCATCGTGGTGTTGTTGTTCGCCGCGCCGGCGATGCTGGCGTCATGGGGCGTTGACCGCACCGCTGACGTGGTGTCGGTGTCGCTGCTCGCAGCCGGCGTCGTCTTCATGCTGCTGGGCGGCGTCATCGTCATGGCCCGGCGGGGGCTTGGTGGCGCGATCGTGTTGATCGGCGTGCTGTTCTGGCTGATCGGCTGCGTCATTTTCAAGAGTTTTGGCTGGGTGCTTGCCGCCCCGCTCGTGCTGGCGTTCCTTGGGGCGCTGACCGGCATGGTCTACAATGACCGGCAGGTGGCGATGAGCGACAGCACGCTGATCTATCGGCAATCCGGGCTAACACGGCTGACGCACTGGATCTGGGCGGTGGCGATGCTGTTTTTGGTGATGTCCGGTCTGCAGATCTTCAACGCCCGGCCTAACCTCTACATCGGCCAGCAATCCGGGTTCGGCTTCGAGAACTCGATCCTCGACATCTACGCCACCAACAGCACGAATGGACCGGCGGGACAGACCAAGCTGTTCGGCCAGATTTTCGATACGACCGGCGTACTCGGCATGAGCGGCTCAGCGCAGCAGCCCTCGTTCACGGCCTTCCCGGGCTGGGCGACAGTGCCATCCTATCGCGACCTCGGCACGGGTCGTGTGATCCATTTCTTCTTTGCCTGGGTTCTCGTCGGTACTCTGGCGATCTGGTTGATCAACGCTCTGGTCACTGGTCACCTCTGGCGCGACATCATCCTCAAGCCACGCGACATCCGCGAGCTGCCCAAGGACATCATCGACCATATCCGGCTGCGCTTCACGCATGGGCGGACCTACTCACCGCTGCAGAAAGTCGCCTATTTCGGCATCTTCATCGTCGCGTTCCCGCTGATCATTGCGACGGGTTTGACGATGTCGCCGAACTTTAACGCCACGGCGCCGTGGCTGGTCGACCTTTTCGGCGGCCGGCAGACGGCCCGAACCATCCACTTTTTCACCATGTTGGCGTTCGTGCTGTTCTTCGTCGTGCACATCATCATGGTGGTGCTCGCCAACCCGCTTAACGAGCTGCGCTCGATGATCACCGGCTACTACAAGACGAATGTGCATCCCGAACTGGGCAGCGAAGATGGGAAGCATTGAGATGAACAAATTTCTCTTTTCCCGGCGCGCCTTTCTCACCGGCTCAGCTGCCGGCGTGTCGAGCCTCGTGCTCGCGGGTTGTGATCAGTTCGACTTTCTCGGCCAGCGTGACAACCAGGTTCGTGACTTCCTCGAGCGGGCGAACAGCCTGACCTACCAGGCGCAGCGGCTGCTTGGCGGCCAACAGGCGCTGTCGCGCACGTTTGACGAGAGCGAGATCCGCCAGCCGCAACGTCCGAATGGGTCAACCGATCCGATGACCTCAGACTATCTGGCGCTCAAGGCAAACGACTTTGCCGACTACAAATTCCGAGTGACGGGGCTGGTTGACAACGAACTTTCGTTTTCTCTCGCAGAGTTGCGCAACATGCCGGAGCAGAGCCAGGTGACCCGACACGATTGCGTCGAGGGTTGGAGCTGCATTGCCAAATGGACTGGCACACGGCTCGGCGCCCTCCTTGATCAGGCCAAGATCAAACCAAGCGCCAAGTTCGTCGTCTATCACTGCTTCGATACGATGGGCGGCGGGCTCAGCGGCGAGGAAGCCTATTACGAGAGCTCCGACCTGATCGATGCCTACCATCCCCAGACGATCCTCGCCTACGGCCTCAACAACGATGTGCTGCCCGTCAGCAATGGCGCGCCGGTGCGGGTCAGGATTGAGCGGGCGCTGGGGTACAAGCAGCCCAAATACGTCCACACGGTCGAGCTAGTCGACAGCTTCGCCAAGTTCGGGCAGGGCCAAGGCGGCTATTGGGAAGATCACGGTTACGACTGGTATGGCGGGATCTGATCTGCCTGGCCGGTCGGTCGTTAACCTTTTATTTACTTTGTTCGCACCCTCGCGCGAAGCTCTGCTAAGTTCAGGCAAGGTGGACTAAGCGGGGGATTTCTATGCTTCGGTCTTGGAAGAATATCGCGGCGGCGGCCGCGCTGATTGCTTCGCTGGCAGTGCCGGCGGTGGTGCTGGCGCAAGGGCTTCCTACGCTCACATTGATGGCCCAGGCGGGCGCCTTCTCCGGCAAGTGGGTGTATCGCAGCTTCGGCATCAGCTCGAACCCAAAAGATACGCTGCCCAAATTGTCGCTCGGGCTCAACGAGCTGTCGCTGACTGAGCAGGGCGGCAAGATTGTTGGGCAGCGGACCGGGCAGGGCGTCACCTACGACCTTACTGGCAACGCCTTCTATGCCGCCAAGCAAGGCGCAACCATCAGGTTGCATGGGACAGCGACGATCGGCGGCAAAGCCTACAACTACGACTATTTCGGCTACCTCATTCCGTCCTGGAGCGGCGTTGGCGTCGTGCCGGCGGATACGATCCTTGGCACAGTGCTGCGCAGCGACCCGGCCAACCCTGCCAATGCACCGATCGTTGCATCGTTCTCGGCGACGCGCGAAGCCGCCAAGTAGAACGCCGTTAGTAATCTCGATACCACGCCGACAGGTCCACCGAGCTTAGTGGCTCCGCGTCTGCTAAAACATGCTCACCAGAAGGTGCGTGATGTTAGAGTTGCAGATTTTGTTTCAGCGGAGGCGGAAGATGCTCACCCGGTTGGGAGCCCTGATAGCTCTCGGATTTGGTGGATTGCTTGCGGTGCTGCCGCGGGCGGATGCACATGACGCGCAACAGGTGGCGAGCATCGACAGCCGTAGCTTCCTGCTCTCGCCAGAGCCCATGTCGGGCGAACGCTTTGCGGCCTTCTATGCGATGGCGCATCGCTGACTTGCGGCGAAATACCTTGCATTCGGGCCGTACTTCGCCCATATGCCGACTGTCGCGCTGAGGCTCAGGCCAAGACTGCGTGGCGACTTCTCTTCTTATCGATCGTTAGCGGTGAGCGGCGAAGTGACCCGGAGACCATCCCGGGTTCGAACGCACCCGCGCGATAATCCCATCGCCCGATTGCTATTTTGTCCCGCCGCCATGAGCGCGGCGACGCGCGCCGTATGGTCCGGCGCGCCAATGAAAGTTATCCGTTTGACCCATACTACTTTTACCACCCTCGGCCTTCCTGCGCAGATTCTGACCGCGCTCGACAAAGCTGGGTTTGTGGTCCCGACCGCCATCCAGGCGCAATCGATCCCACCACAGATGCAGGGGCGCGATATCCTCGGTATCGCCCAGACCGGCTCTGGCAAGACAGCGGCGTTCGGCCTGCCGATCATCGCCGGTATCGCCGAGCTGAAGGGCCGAGCTGCCCCGATGACCACGCGCGCGCTAATCCTCGCGCCGACCCGCGAACTCGCGGTGCAGATCGAGGAAGTGCTGCAAAAGCTTAGCGCCGGCATGCGCCTCACCACCGTGCTCGTGCTCGGCGGCGTGTCGCGCAATGCGCAGATCCAGAAGATTGCGCGCGGCGCCGATGTCATCATCGCGACGCCCGGCCGCCTCAAGGATTTGCTCGACGACAGGAAGCTGCGCCTCAACGAGACGCGCTGGTTGGTGCTCGACGAGGCCGACCGCATGCTCGACATGGGTTTTATCCATCCGGTGAAGCAGATCGCTGCGGCGATCGGCCCGCGTCGGCAGACGGCGTTGTTCTCGGCCACGATGGCTAAGGAAATCGCCGAGCTGGCGAAGGGCCTACTCAACGATCCTATCCGGGTTGAAGCGCAGCCGCCGGCCACGATGGTCGGTACACTCGACCAGCGCGTCATCCTCGCCGGCTCCAAGCAGAAGCGCGACGAGCTCAACAAGCTGCTTGTGGATCCGGCACTCAAGACCGTGCTGATCTTCTCGCGCACCAAGCATGGCGCCGACAAGGTCACCAAGAACCTCGCGATCGACGGCCATGAGGCTGCGGCGATCCACGGCAACAAGAGCCAAAATGCCCGCCAGGCGGCCCTCAAGGGCTTTTCTTCCGGCAAGGTGCGCATTCTCGTTGCGACCGATATCGCGGCGCGCGGTATCGACGTGCCCAACATCACGCACGTCATCAACTATGAGCTGCCGGACGACGCCGAAAACTACGTGCATCGCATCGGCCGCACGGCGCGCAATGGCGCCTCGGGCTCGGCGATCACGCTGGTCGACGGCACCGAGCGCGGCAAACTGCGCGATGTCGAGCGGCTGATCCGCCGGACATTGCCGGTCAGCGGCGAACTCAGCGCCGCGGAAGCCAAGCTGACCGACGCCAAGAAGCCGCATCGCGGACAGGGCCCGAAGCCGGCCGGCCGGCCGAACGAGCAGCGTAAGCAGGCCAATGCAGGTCGGCACTTCTCGGGCGCCAAGAAGGCGGCGATCATGGATGGCCGCAAGGGCGGCAGCGGCAAGCCGCATCGTCCGGACGGACAGCGGCCACAAGGCCAAAAACAGCGCGTCAGCGCCTGAAGCAACAAAGGCGGCCTGCGGGCCGCCTTTTTCTTTGCCTCGATGAACGGCAGCTAAACGCGGCCCTCCGGGAACGTTCAATCGCGACACGGCATTGTCCCGGCAAGAAATGGCTGGGGTGCCTGGAATGCTCAAAATGTCGTTGATCGTGATGTTCGTGGTGTCGCTTGCGACGCTGAGCTTTGCGGCCTCGGCAATTCCCGCCCCCCAGCCGCTCCAGATCGCGGCACTCCGGTGATGGCAGCGTCAACTGGTTACTCGCGATGACGTCGCTTCAGCTTTTGATCTTGTTTGCCGCGATACTGATCGTGCTCGGGCTGGGCGCCGCTAGCGTCCTTATCTGACGCTGGTCAGCAGGCCGATTCCGCGATTGGTCAGCCATTGCACCTCGGCCTCGCCCATCGCATAGGCGGTGTAGCCGATGCTGAGATCGACGCCGCCGAGCCGCTCGCTGGCGATCACGAAAATCGAGGGGCCGAACATGTCGAGCGAGACCGCCATGGTGACGTCGTCGAGCGTGTAATTGCCATAGGCGCGCTGGAGTCCCGACTCGCCGGCGGTCGTCACTGCAAGGCCATCGATCCGGCGATTGTGGGTGATCGTGGGCCAAGTTTCCTTGTTGTACACCTCCCATTCCGGCAGCGTCATGATGCTGGCGGCCTGCTGGTCCTTGGCGAGAGTGGTGATCAGGCGAAACGAGGCGTCGCGTGCCGTCGCCCAGAAGTTGTCGGTGATCTCATGCCGCGTGCGCAGAATGTCGATGTAGCAACCATAGGTTTCTTGCGGTAGGGCCGGCTTCATCAGGCGACGCAAATCGATGGTGGTGAGGCACGTCATGGCGTCGAGATTGTAGCGCTCGCGAATGGCCAGCAGGAATGCGGCGGTCACCGCGCCGTGCAGCGTGGTGCGGTTGGTCTTGATCGCGGCCTTCAGTTCGGCGGTGACGTTGGCGCCGAGATGATGCGCGACAACCCGGGTTTCGTGCTTCGGATTTGGCACGATCTGCTTCGGCAGACGAAAGGCTGGCTGGTAGCCGCGCGCGCCGCTGTCCGGCTTCTTGGGCAGGCCCGCTTCAAGCGGCGGTGGCAAGGTGGAATGTATGGGAGCCTTGCTGGTGGCCGCAGCCGGATCAGCGAGATATTCGAGCAATTGTCGGCCGAGCATGTTGCCCGACTGCGCATCGATGGTTGCATGGTCGGCGCAGATGATAATCTGGTTCAGATTGGCGTCGGGCGACTGACGGACCAGCGTGATGCGCACACGCGGAGCCTTGCCGCGTTTGATCGGCGTGCGCAGATCCTTCGCCATGACACCCCGCCAGGCCTCCGGATCGGGGTCGTTGACGACGTTCAAGGGGATCTCGGTCGTGCCGTCGGTGTCGAAATAGGGCTGGCGATAGGCGAAGGGCGGCAAGCGACGGAAGACCACCCCGCCGTATCGGATATGGGCGCGCAGAATCGGATGCTGCGCCTGCAGCCAGGCAAGAGCGCTTTTGATCTGATCCGGATCGAGGCGGCCCTGCACGTGCAGAACCTGAATGGCGATCAGCCCGCCGAATGCGTGCAGATAATTGAGCAGCCGCTCCTGTTCCCCCAGGGGCCGTGTCTCGCTCAAATGCTGTCCTCCCTCGAATCCGCGCACCATTTCAGGTCGGCGCGAAATTGGCTAGTATCGCGGCAAACAGGGATTTGAGTGATGAGTCAGTTCGATCAGCCGATCATGGAGTATATTTCGGGCGTCGTGGCCGAGGCTGGTGGCGCGCCGGTGACACCCGAGACGCCTCTACTCGAGGCGGGCGTGCTCGATTCGATCAATCTGGTGCGGCTGGTGCAGTTCCTTGAGGAACGGTTCAAGATCAGCATCCCGGACGCCGATATGGGCGCTGAGCTGTTTGAGTCGCCGGCGAGCGTTTCGGCCTATGTGGCGCGGCGGATGGCCTAAAGTTCTTTGAGCCGGGCGCGCAGTAGCTTGCCGGTCGGGCTCCGGGGTAGCGCGTCGACGAAGGCGATTTCCGACGGCACTTTCTGAACCGACAGTTTCTCGCGAGCATGGCGGATGATCTCGTCGGCGGAGATATCGGCGTCCCTAACGACATAGGCCACAAGGCGGTTGCCGTTCCTCGCTTCGGGTATTCCCGCAACTGCGGCTTCGGCGATCGCGGGTAGATTGCTCAGCGTGTCCTCGACCTCGATGGGATCGATCTTAAAGCCCGAGACCTCGATCAACAACTTGCTGCGGCCACGGATGACGATGCGGCCTTCCTCGTCGAGCGAGGCAAGGTCACCGGTGCGGAACCAGCCATCGTCGAAGGCCTGGGCATTGGCGGCAGCATCGCCGAGATAGCCGGCCATCAGCGACGACGATTTAAGCTCGAGTTCGCCGACATCGTGGCCAAGCTCGGTGTTGAACGGCGCGATACGGACCACTGCGTCGCCGGCGGGTTTGCCCACGGAGGCCCAGGTCGTATCAGCGTCGGCGGAGTTGTTGTGCGAGAACATGATGGCTTCCGTGGAGCCATAGGCCTGCCGCAGGGTAGTGCCGAGGCGGTCGCGAACGGCATCAAAGATCGGACGTTTCAGTGCGGCGCCGCCCGAAAAGGCGAGACGGAGCTTCAGGTTGAAATTGCCGGTCTGGGCGGCGAGGATTTCGTACATCGCCGGGACGGCGCCCATGAAGCTCACGTTCTGGCGGGTCATGGCATCGAGCAGCTTCTTGCGTGACAGCGCCAGCGGCAGTGGATCGCTCCAGTAGAATATCGTCGCACCGCGAGCGACGGCGTCGAACGTGCCCAGCATGAAGCCCATGGCGAAATTGGAGGGCAGGATGTTGAGCGCGATGTCGTCGGGCTGCATGTCCCAGGCGGTGCTGGTGCGGACGCCGTCGGCGATGAGCTCGGAATGCGTATGCGGCACGATTTTGGGCAGGCCAGTGGAGCCGGACGAAGACAGATAGAGCGCGGGTGCGTGGCCGGCGAGTTTTGGCAATGCCACGGTTGCTGGTCGTTCAATGGCTGTGAGTTCAGTTGTAACGAATAGCGACGCGGCGGGAGCGACATCGGCGATGAGTGTTTCGGCCGCGATTTTGTGCGCTGGCGCAGCGATGACGGCCTTGAGTCCGCTCTTTGTTGCGAGGCCGGCGAGTTCGGCCCGCGTGGCTGTCGTGCCAAGTGGCATGACGATGGCGCCTACGGCCCAGAGCGCGTGCGCTGCGACAAAGATATCGGGCGAATTGGGGACCAGCAGTGCGACGATGTCACCGGGGTCGATGCCGCGCTCGATGAACCCGGAAGCGACGCGCTCGACACGTTCCAGCAGGGATGCATATGAGGCAAAGCTTTCGCCTTGCCTCAATCCGCTCGTGCTGGGTGCACGCGAAACGATCGCGCGCAGGTTCTGGTGGATCATGCGGTGTTCCCTAAACCGGGCGTCACGGCTTGTCGAGGCGGCCTTTGTCGCGCTGGTAGATCGCCGAGAGGTCGGCGTAGAGCGCAGTCAGGTCGTCGACCCGGGCGGTGAGGCGCTCCTTGGCCCCACGATCGAGCCCACCAATCATATGGGACATGTCGTGGCTGGTAAAATACGCATTACTGCGATTGTAGAGATCGCGGTCGGGCGCAGCGGTATCGCGATCGGGATCCGGGACGGCATAGACGCCCTTGAGGATCTGGATGTCGTAGGGGATGGCGAAGCTGTCGGCTGAATCCTGGTGGCTGAACAGGAAGTAGAAATTGTCGAAGCCGCTCCAGGTGATGCCGCTGAGGCAGAGCGAGCAGGGCTCGTGGGTGGCGAGAAACAGGCAATCCTTAGGCGCCGGCCGCGAATCTTCGGGCAGTTCGTAAAAGCACTTGATGGCGTGGATTTCGCCATGCCAGAGCGGGTTCTCGATCTCGTTGTTGGTCTCGGCGACGACAACCGAGAGATCGGATTTGCGCAAAATGGCCGCACCGAACAACTTGTTCCCGCGCTCGACGCTGGCCCTCGTCTTGGGGGCGACGTCAAACTCGATGACATCCATCAGGCGGCTCAGCAAACTTTGGCTATCGCTCATCGTTCGAAACTTAGCAGAGCCTTTCCGTCGGTGCCAAACAGTGTGAGCGCATCACCATCGACTTTCCATGTCGCGACCGCGGCGAGGGCGTCTTTGAAGGCTTCCTCCTGCAGGTTCACCGATTGAGTGCAGGCCTTCATGGTGGAGGTGATGCTGCCGAGGCGCAACGACTCGCCGGTGATCTCGGCGGGCGCGAACCATGAATTGCAGCCGCCTGAACCGCCGGCGCGCATGTCGGCGCCGATGGTCAGCGAGGGTTTGGTGCGCGGAAGGATGGCGGCGTCCTTGATGCTGGTGGCGGCCCAGACGCTGTCGAGAATGGCGGGCGTATCCGGCGCTGCGGGTTCTGAGCTCATGGTGGTCTTGTCCTCAATGCGGCCGACAAGGTTGGTGACGATTAGAACTTGTGTGACGGGGGCTAGCGGGTCGACGGCGTAGGGCTCGAAATTGCGGAACAGCAGTCCACTTTCGACACTGATGGCGGCGATCAGCGCGTAGGAATGGCCGGGCAGGATCAGCGAATCGTCGAAATTGAGAGTGAAGCTCAGCGGCACCTGACCGGGGCCGATGGGGGCGCGGACGTCGATGCGCGGTGGCAGGCTGGGCAGGGTCTGGTCAATGAGTTGGATTTCGAGGGTCGCGCTCGCGGGCAGCGCAAGGCGCTCGCGATAGGTGACCTGGCCGGGAAGATCGATCTTGGCCGCGAAGGCTGGTGCAGTAAAAATGACGGCAATACAAACAACGGCAATCGGGAAACGCATAAAACTCTCCGCAACGACCCTGCTCGAATTCTGACGGCGGAATGTGGAGGACATAAGACGGGTGCCTAGGACAACTCCACGCGCCAGGGCTCGGCGAAGACATGTTCTTCGAGATTGTTGCCGTCACCACCGCGGTCGACGCAGAGGAAATCTGCTGCGGGGCCAATCGGTGTGAGGACGCCGTGCCAAATGTTCATCGCGATATTGATGCCCTGGCCCGGGCTGGTCAGGAATGCGCGCGGTGTGCCAGGCACGCCCGACTCGTCGGGTGCGACGACGACGAGAAACGGGTTGGCCGACAGCGGATAGAAGGCCTGGCTGCCAAGCGGATGGCGCTCAACCATAGTCAGGTCGTAGGGCAGGTCGAAGCCGCCTGATTGCATCAGCGAAATCAACGCGCGGGCATGGACGCCGCCGAGCTCGACCCGGGCGAGGTCGTGGAAGCGTTCGCAATTGCCGGCATTGATGGGGTAGTGGTGCGCACCGTCGGTTTCGATAACCTGACCGAAGGGCGCGAAGGCGTCGCGGGTGAGGGGCTCGGTGTGAAGGACGCGCATTGGGGGCACCGCGCTAGAGCTTCAGCTTCATGTGGCGGTTTACATCCTTGTACAGCAGATAGCGGAACCGTTCCGGGCCCGCGTAGCAGGCCTGTGGGCAGAAGGCGCGCAGCCACATGAAGTCGCCGGCCTCGACCTCGTGCCAATCCTGATTGAGGCGATAGACTGCCTTGCCCTCGAGCACGTAGAGCCCGTGCTCCATCACATGGGTTTCCTCGAACGGGATGACGGCGCCCGGTTCGAGCGTGACGATGTTGACGTGCATGTCGTGCGCCAGGTCAGCCGGATCGGCGAAGCGTGTGGTGCCCCAACGGCGGTCGGTACCGGGCATCCAGACGATCGGCTCGTCTTGATCGTTGGCGACAGATGCCTTGGGCGCAGCGATGCCCTCGACTGCCTCATAGGCCTTGCGAACCCAATGGAAACGCACCGGGTTTTTGGCCTTGTTGGTCAGCTTCCATTTGAGGCCGGGTGGGAGATAGGCATAAGCACCGGCGCGCATCATGTGGGCCTTGCCCTCGAAGGTCAGGCTCATCTGTCCAGCGACGACAAACAGCACGCCCTCGGCGGTCGGGTCGGGCTCGGGGTCAGTGCTGCCGCCGCCCGGAAATACTTCCATGATGTATTGCGAGAAGGTTTCGGCGAAGCCGCTCAGGGGCCGGGCGATGATCCAGGCCCGCGTTTCCGACCAGTGCGGTAAATAGCTGGTGACGATGTCGCGCATGACCGTGCCGGGGATCAGCGCATAAGCCTCGGTGAAGATGGCGCGCTGGGTGTGCAGCGCCATCTGCGGCGGCAGGCCGGCCGGTGGGCTGGCGTAGCTGGTGCGAGACGTCGGCGTGTGGGGCATGGGACGGTCTTTGTGTTGTGTTGGATTGGGATAGCGGGATTTTCACGCAAGCGGAAGCGCCGGACGGGCGAGACCCTCCGGGGTTTACCTCGCCGCGGCTCCCATCTTTCGCGCTTTGTCCGACCGAGCCTGAATAAGGCTCGTTCGGCCAACCGCTCGGGGGGCCACGGACGGGGAGCACCGGGCGCCTCCGAGATGAGTGGGTGTTTATGAGACACCCGACGACTCTCCGCGGCGGGATTTTTGGTCAAGCCGGGCGGGCATGAAGCTCGCCTCGTTCCTGCGCTCTGCCCGACCAATCCCG
>JBDTLB010000024.1:0-10674 GCA_039934955.1 Devosia sp. | reverse complement strand
GATGGCGCGGCAGATCCTCGACGAGCAACTGAAGGCTCTGGCCGCCGCGCCACCGGCAAGCCTGGGCCTGGGCCTGCTGATCAGCGTGCCGCTGGCGCTGTGGTCGGGGTCACGGGGCGTCGAGGCTTTGTTATTTGCCATGTCGCGTGTGCGCGGAGCGCCCGAAAAGCGCAGATTCCTCCACGAACTCGTGATCGCCGTCGGCCTGACCATCGGCGGCTCCATATTTGTTGCGGTGGCTCTGCTCACGGTCGCGGGGCTCCCAGCGCTCCTGCCCTTCCCGAGCGGCAGCGAATGGCTGCTGCTTGTGCTGCGGTGGCCCGTTTTGCTGGTGCTGTCGGTGGGTGTCCTGACAGCGCTCTATCGGTTCGGTCCCGACCGGCATCCACGTCAATATCGCTACATCTGGCCCGGCGCGGTGCTCGCCTCAATCCTTTGGATTGTCGCCGGGGCGGTTTTCTCGATCTATGTCCAGAACTGGGGCAACTACTCGGCAACTTTCGGCTCGGTCTCGGCCGCCGTCGTGCTGTTGCTGTGGATGTACAATTCGGCACAGATTCTCGTTCTCGGCGCTGCGTTCAACGCCGCGATCGAGAAAGCCGCCGGCGTCGCGCCGCGATCAGGAGTGGTGACCGGCGGCTAGGCCGGCAACACTCCCTTGCCGCTGTAGAGCCGCCAGGCGAGGACGAATAACCCGATCGAGAACACGATCATCAGCACCCCGCCGAAGATCACGAAATAGATCGCGCTCATCAACGGCGAGAACAGCAGCACGACACCGAACAGCACATAGAGCGCGCCCGACAGCAGCACCGGCCAGATTCGCGGCATATGGCTGCGCTCACGGAAGGCGACAAATATCTCCATCACGCCCACCAGGATCGCCTGGAACGCCACGAGGTAGATGAAGAACCAGACCGTCAGCAGCGTCGCCAGCACCGGCGAGAGCAGGATCAGGATGCCGGTAATGATGGCAAGCACGTTCCGCACCACATCGAACCAGAAATTGCCGGTCTTGGCGCCGCCGAAGGTGAGGCTCCACAGGCCGAGTACGCCATCGATCAGCAGGATCGCGCCGCCGGCGATCACCAAGACCGCCAGCGCCGCTCCCGGCCAGATCACCGCATAGAGCCCCGCGAGCAGCATCAGCAGCCCGCGCAGGCCCATGATCAAACCCCAACGTTTCTTCAGATCCATCGCGGCCATTTGTGCTCTCCGTCGCTGAGACTGACCGAACTATGCCTCAACTTTTCAACTTTTGCACTCTGCCGCTTGAACGAAACTGTCCCGCAATTGCGACCCCGACGGGACTTGCCGCGCCGCCCCGCAAATGTTCATGTCGCCCGCTTTCAGGGTCATCTTTATGCCGCTCGCCGTCTTCGCGCTCGCGTTCGCCGCTTTTTGCATCGGCACGACCGAGTTCATCATTTCAGGAATTCTGCTGCCGATCTCGCACGACCTCGGCGTTACCGTGCCGACCGTGGGTCTCCTCGTCACCGGCTATGCGGCCGGCGTGGCTGTCGGCGGGCCGATCCTCGGGCTGCTGACCACCCGCATCCCGCTCAAGCCCGCGATCCTCGGCGTCATGCTGTTGTTCGCGCTCGGCCAATTGCTCTGCGCCATCGCCCCCAGCTACGACTGGCTGCTGGCGGCGCGACTGGTGTCGGCCTGTGGGCACGGCGTGTTCTTCGGCGTTGCCTCGGTTGCCGTGTCGCAACTCGTGCCGGTCGCGCGGCGCGGCGCGGCGCTGTCGTTGTTTGTGGGTGGGATCACCGTGGCCAACATTCTCGGCCTGCCCGCCGGCACAGCAATCGGCAATTCGTTCGGCTGGCGCGTGGCCTTTGTGTGCATTGCCGCAATGGCACTGCTGTCCGTCCTTGCCGTGCTCATCGTCCTGCCCGCCAGGGCCAAGGGCGAGGCGGAGGCCGACGCGCCGCTCGCCGTGCAGGCCCGGCAGTTGCTCAGGCACGACGTCTGGCTCTCCTATCTCACTGTCGCCATCATTATGATAGGCCAGCTGACCTTCGGGACGTTCCAGGTCGCGATCCTCACCGACGTAACCGGTCTCGATTTGGTGACGCAGGTCCCGTTCTATCTGCTGATCGGCGGCGCCGGCGCGGTGACCGGCATCTGGCTCGGCGGCAAGCTCGCCGATTGGCGCGCCGGCCTCGCCATCATGATCGTCGTCATTGGTCAGATCGTTTGCTTCGCGCTGCTCCTGCTGGCGGTACACAGTCCAATCTGGATCGCCGTCATGCTGTTCATTTCGTCGGCCTTCGGTTTCGGTTTTTCGACGCCGATCCAGGTGCGCATTTTGCACGGCGCCCGCGCCGCGCCGCGGCTTGCCGCGACCCTCGTGTCGACCGCTTACAATGTCGGGATCGCGGCAGGCGCCTTCCTCGGCGCGATGCTCCTCACCAATGGCGTCGACTATGCAATGTTGCCCGCGGCCGGCATCGTGTGCAGTGCCATCGCCGCCATCGTCGCCGCCGTTTCGTTGCGCCTCGACAAGCGTGGCGCCCCGGCGGAAGCCACGGCGTGACCCCTGCCCTCTTCGCTTTGTTCGCCGCGGCCTTCGCCATCGGCACCTCGGAGTTCGTCATCGCCGGCATCCTGCCCGCGGTTTCGACCGACCTCGCCATCTCGATCCCGACGGCTGGCTTGCTGGTCAGCCTCTACGCCCTTGGCGTCGCCATCGGCGGTCCGCTCCTTGCCACCTTCGTCGGCCGCTTTCCGCGCAAGCTGATGCTGCTGATCTATGTCGCAATCTTCGTTGCCGGCTACGGCTACTGCGCCATCGCCCCGAACTATCCGGCACTGCTGGCCGCGCGTGTGGTGATCTCGCTGATCCACGGCGCCTATTTCGGCACCGCGATGGTGGTCGCGACCTCTGTCGTCGAGCCCAGCCGCCGCGGCTTTGCCGTGGCGCTGATCCTTGCCGGCCTGACCGTTGCCAACATCATCGGGGTGCCTCTGGGCACAGCGATCGGCACCGCCTTCGGCTGGCGCATGACATTCTGGGCCGTGGCTCTCCTCGGCATCGCCGCGCTGGCGATGATTGCCCTCATGGTGCCCGCCGACAACGCGCATGACGCGCAGCACGGCAATTTTCGCGCCGGCCTCAGAACGCTGGCCCGCGAGCCGGTGGTCAGCAGCTTTGCCGTAATCATCCTCCAGACCGTCGGCCAGTTCGCGCTCTTCACCTACATCTCGCCGCTGCTCACCGATGCCTCACACATCCCGCTCGGCATCGTGCCGTGGCTCCTCCTGCTGTTCGGGCTCGGCTCCACAATCGGCGTCCTGGTCGGCGGCCGGCTGACCGACTGGAAGCTGATGGCGACGCTCACCGGCTGCCTCGCTCTGCAGGTGGTGATCTACGCGCTGATGGGCGTGTTCGTCGCCGCGCCGTGGATCATGGCGCCGCTGGTGCTGATCTGGGGCGCCACGGTCTTTGCCTTCGGCTCACCCGCCCAGACCCGCATTCTCAGCAACACGCGCGATGCACCGCTGCTTGCCTCGAGCCTCATTCCGTCTGCCTTCAATATCGCCATCGCCTTCGGCGCCTGGTTCGGGGGCGCGCTCATCGACCAGGGCTTCTCCTATGGCATCCTGCCCTGGGTCGGCGTCATCGGTGCGATACTATCGACACTTGTGTCCGCGCTATCGTGGGCCCGCGAGCGCCGCACACTCACGCCCGTATAAGCCTGACATGCATCCCGCCGTCTACGCCCTTGCGCTTGCTGCGTTCTCGGTTGGCACCGCCGAGTTCATCATTGCTGGCCTGCTGCCGCAGCTGTCGACCGATCTCGCCGTCACCATCCCCACAGCCGGCCTGCTGGTGACCGGCTATGCCGTCGGCGTCGCCGTCGGCAGCCCGATCATCGCCGCACTGACGGCGCGCGTGCCGCGCCGCACCATGCTGCTCGGTGTGCTGGCCGTCTTCATCATCGGTCAGGTGCTGTGCGCCATTGCGCCCAACTACGCGGCCCTGCTCGCCGGCCGGCTGCTGGTGTCCTTCGCACACGGCGTGTTCTTCGGCGTGTCGCTGATCATCATCGGCGCTCTCGTCCCCATCGAGCGGCAGGGCCGGGCATTCGGTCTGCTGTTTTCCGGCCTGACGCTTGCAACCATCCTTGGCGTCCCCGGGGGCACCGCCATCGGGACCACGTTCGGCTGGCGAACATCGTTCTGGTTCGTCGGCTCATTGTCCGCCTTGGCCACTGCGGCAGTGGCATTCCTCGTCCCGCGCCAGGGCGCCGATGGCGAAGGTCACACGGCGTTTGGGCCGCAAATGCGGCAGCTCGCCAAGCAGGAGATCTACCTCTCCTATTTGCTGATCGCGTTCAACGCCCTCGGCTTTTTCGCCTACCTCACCTACCAGGTGCCGCTGCTGCTCGACGTTACCCACATCGACCCCGCGCAGGTCCCGATCTACCTGTTCATTGCCGGTATCGGCACGGTCTGCGGAACCTTCTTCAGCGGCCGCCTGACCGGCGATCGGCTGATGCCGTCCCTTGTCGTCGTCATGCTGCTTCAAGCTGCGGTGTTTTTGGGCCTCAGGCTTGTCGCCCACTCGGCCATCGGCGTGGGCATCGCCATGGTGCTGGCCGGCATGGCCTTCGGCACCTTCGCCACACCAATTCAGGCGCGGATCGTTGCCGCGGCGCGCGAGGCTCCGACAATGGCCTCGACCCTGATCTCAACCGCCTTCAATGTCGGTATCGCAGCGGGCGCATTTGTCGGCGCGTCGCTGCTGCGCGCTGGGGTCGGCTATGACCAATTGCCGCTGATCGGCGTAGGCTGCAGCGTCCTCGCCGCCATCGTCGGCCTCGTTTCGTGGCGGCTCGAACGACGCACTGTGTTAGCCGCTGCCTAGCCCAGCGCGGCTTTCACCTTGCCGCTCGCCTTGCCGAAGTCGATCCGGCCCGGATAGTCGGCTTTGAGCGCGGCGATGACTTTGCCCATATCCTTGCCGCCCGCCGCGCCGGTCCTGGCGATCGCAGCCTTGATGGCGTCGTCGATCTCAGCGTCGCTCAGTCCCTTGGGCAAAAACTCGTTGAGGATATCGATCTCCTCCTTTTCGACCGTCGCCAGATCGTTGCGGCCCGCCTCGGCGAAGATCGCAAAGCTCTCCTCGCGCTGCTTCACCATTTTCTGCAGCAGCACCAGGATTTCGTCGTTCGCCAGCGGACCTTTGCCGTCGCCGCGATTGGCGATGTCCTTGTCCTTGATCGCCGCATTGATCGACCTCAGCGTGCCCGTGCGGCGCGCGTCGCGGGCCTTCATTGCTGCCTTGTAGCCTTCGCTGATCGCCTCGCGCATGGCAGTCATCCCTTCAAATTCGTGATTTGGCTCCATATATCGCGTTGTGCCGGGCGCCGCCACTTGCGCCCGCGCGGCCTCCCTTCTATGGGAAGCCTTCAATTGATATCGCCAAACCTCGGAGACCCGCCATGTCCGGCTGGCAGCCTACGCCTGCGACCGCCCTTTTGATCCTCGCCGACGGCACCCGTCTCGAGGGGCGCGGCATCGGCGCGGTCGGCCATGCGGCGGGTGAAGTCTGCTTCAACACCGCCATGACGGGCTATCAGGAGATTTTGACCGATCCGTCCTATGCTGGCCAGATCGTCACCTTCACCTTCCCCCACATCGGCAATGTTGGCACCAACGACGAGGACATCGAGACGGTCAACATGGCAGCCCTCTCGGGTGTCCGGGGCGTCGTGCTCAAGGCCGACGTCACCAACCCGGCCAACTACCGGGCGGCGGAACGGCTCGACACCTGGCTGAAAAAGCGCAACATCGTCGGCATCACGGGCATCGATACAAGGGCCCTGACCGCCCGGATCCGCGAGAACGGCATGCCCGACGGGGTCATTGCCCATTCACCGGACGGCTATTTCCACGAACCCTCGATCGCCTCCGAGCTCAAGAATTTCCCCGGTCTCGTGGGCCTCGACCTCGCCAAGGAGGTCACCACTGCCCAGACCTACAAATGGGACCAGACGCCGTGGAAATGGAACGAGGGCTATGGTGAACTCACCGACCCCGAATTTCACATCGTCGCCGTCGACTATGGCGCCAAACGTAACATCCTGCGCCAGCTCGCCGGCCAGGGCGCGCGGGTCACGGTCGTGCCTGCGACCGCATCGGCGCAGGACATTCTCGCGCACAACCCTGATGGTATTTTCCTGAGCAATGGCCCGGGGGATCCGGCAGCCACCGGCAAATACGCCGTCCCGACGATCACGACGCTGATCGACAGCGGTAAGCCGATCTTCGGCATCTGCCTCGGCCATCAGCTGCTCGGGCTGGCGCTCGGCGGCACCACATCGAAGATGCATCAGGGTCACCACGGCGCCAATCATCCAGTGAAGGATCTGACCACCGGCAAGGTCGAGATCACGTCGATGAACCATGGCTTCGCGGTTGACACAGAAAGCCTGCCCGCTGGCGTGGCGCAGACCCACATCTCGCTGTTCGACGGCTCCAACGCCGGTCTCAGCGTCAATGGAAAGCCGATCTTTTCGGTGCAATATCACCCCGAAGCGTCGCCTGGCCCGCACGACAGCCACTATCTCTTCACGCGCTTCGTCAACCAGATCCGGGCACAAAAAGGCGCGCCCCCCAAGCCGGAGCGCGCGCCTGTCTTGGCATAGAAAAGCCGCCCCACCGGGGCGGCTTTCGAGCTAATGCTTCGGCGTTACTGCGCGGCCGACGAAGACGATGCCTGGCTGCTGCCATTGCCATTGCCGGTGATGCCGGCGGTCAGGCCCTGCAAAGCGGTGAATTCAGCAGCGTCCAGATTGCCGTCCTTGTTGGCGTCGGCCTGGTCAAACAGCGTCTGCGTCAGCGTCGGATAGACGCCCTGGGCTTCGGCCATCGACACCATCTTGTCCTTGTTGCCATCGGCCATGGCGAAATCGTCGGTCCCTTCAGCATAGACGGCGGCGGTCCCGAAGGTGGCTAGAGCAATGGCGGCGGCAGCAATGAGTGCGAGCTTGTTCATTAGAATTCCATTCGACTGTGTGGATTGGGATTAGGCTGGACGCTGTTCGTTTGCGTCGAACCAACAACCGCCTCGGTGAAGATTGGTTGCGCGTTCGATTGTGACGTTTCCGTGGACAAATCCGGCCGATACTGTGGTCCTCTGTGCGAGCAACAAAAACCCGCAGGGGCACCCGCGGGTTTTTTAGATCACCACTTTAGTCAGCCGGTGCAGTGACAAACTTGTGATTAACCGAAGTCGTTCGTCGACGGCCGAAATGGACGGCCTTCAGGTGGGATCGGACGACGATGCCTCGGACGATGAGGCCTCGATCGACGGTTCGGTCGACCCGCCGACCGTCTGCTGGTTGCCGACGAGGCCCTGCAACTCGGTATACTCGCCTTCGTCGAGCATCCCGTCATGGTTCGTATCGGCCATGTTGAAAATGACCGTATCGAGCGTGTTGTAAATCCCGCGGGCCTCGTCCATCGACACCTTGCCGTCACGGTTGCCGTCGGCCTGCGAGAAGTCCACGCCGGACTGTGCCAAGGCTCCGATAGCGCCAAAAACTATTGCCGTGGCCGCAGTCGCGGCCACAATCGCCAATTTATTCATGATCAAATCCTCTCAATGACTATCGAGGTTAGAAGGCGCGACGCTTTACGCCTTCAACGCCGCTTTTGCGTCGAACGAATCAAGCGGCACCGAAGCCATTGGTTGCCTTGGCAATTGTCTCGAATTGGAAGCCAATTCGCTTCAAAGAACATGGCGCGGAGTTCCGCAACGAAAAACCCGCGGCACTGCCGCGGGTTCTTGGTTGTAATGCCGATCTAAGTGCGGCTCTGTCTACGCGCCAGACTGCTTCAGCGCGGAATACCGGTATCGCACTGGCTGACATCCGTCGCCTGCAGTCCGGTTTTGAACCACTGCATGCGCTGTGCCGAACTGCCATGCGTATACTGCCGCTGCGAGATCTGGCCGTGGGTCAGGGTGTCGTCACCGATCTGGTTGGCGGCGTTGATCGCTTCCTGCGTGTCGCCGGTGTCGAGGAAGCCCTGGTCAAATTCGCCCTTTCCCCACATGCCGGCGAAACAATCGGCCTGCAGCTCAACCTTCACCGAATAAGCATTGGCCTGGTCCTGCGACATCGACTGCCGCCGTTCGTTGAATTTCGGCAGGATGCCCAGCTCGTCCTGCACGTGATGGCCAACCTCGTGGGCGATCACATAGGCCTGAGCGAAGTCACCGGGGGCTCCGAACTGGTCACGCAGTTGCTGATAAAAGGCGAGATCGATGTAAACCTTCTGGTCGTCCGGGCAATAGAATGGCCCGCTCGCGGCATCGGCAGTGCCGCAGCCCGACTGTGTCTGGCCGCTGAACAACACCACTTTGGGGTCGGTATAGCTGCCGCCATGGGCGGCGAAATAGCTGGTCCAGAAATTTTCGGTGTCCTTGACGATGACGCCGACAAACTTCCTGAGGTCGTCTTCTGTCGCGTTTTGCGGCGGCAGCGTCGATTGAGTGGTGCTGGTGGTCGACCCGGTGTCGCCGGTCAGGATCGACAGCGGATTGACCCCGAACGCCATGGCAATCAGCACGAATACGACGATAATCACGATGCCGCCGAGGCCGCCGCGTCCCGTTGGAAGCCGAATGCCGCCGCCGCCGCTGCCAAACGGGTTGGAGCCCATTCCACCGCCGAATCCGCCCCCGCCACCGCCCTGGCCGCGCCGGTCCTCGATATTCGAGCTTTCCTCACGCCCCTGCCACTTTACCATCGACGACACTCCACCTGATTGCACCGACATTACGCCGAGCTTCGACCCAAATCTACAATTTGACCATTAGCCGGCGATGTGATCGCCTAGTCTAGCCGCGGTCATCGCAGCGTCACCTCGACCCGGCAAGACAAGTTGCTCGCCTGCGGCTTTCAACACGCGACATGCCTGCCCGTTCCGCCAGCGAGCCTTGCTGAAGGAGAACGACATGAATTTTCAACCCCGCCTCTCGCGGCGCGCCTTCTTGGCCGGTTCAGCCAGCGCCGGCGCGCTTCTTGTCATGCACCCGTTTGCCGCGATAGCCGCGACCAACCAGGCGCATCTACGCCTGATGGAAACCACCGACATCCACGTCGCGATTTTCCCCTACGACTATTATGCCGACGCCCCCAACGACACGATGGGCCTCGGGCGCACGGCCGCGCTGATCAACGCCATCCGCGCCGAAGCCACCAATTCGGTCCTGATCGACAATGGCGACCTGATCCAGGGCAATCCGATGGGTGACTATGTCGCCTATGAGCGCGGCTTCAAGGACGGTGACGTCCACCCGACCTTCGCGGCGATGAACACGCTCGGTTACGAGATCTCGACGCTGGGCAACCACGAGTTCAACTACGGCCTCGATTTCCTCG
The DNA here is from genome assembly GCA_039934955.1 of Devosia sp. GTDB lineage: Bacteria > Pseudomonadota > Alphaproteobacteria > Rhizobiales > Devosiaceae > Devosia_A. The sequence goes on along the minus strand of JBDTLB010000024.1, from coordinate 1,273 downwards.
GCAAATCGCTGGCCGGAGCCAATTTTCCGCTGGTCTGCGCCAACCTCGTCAACGCCGCCACCATCACCGGCGACGACCCGACCAAGGACAAGACCTACCTGCCGCCGTTCAAGATCGTCGAAAAGACCATCACCGACGGCGACGGCAAGCCGCAGACCATCAAGCTCGGCTTTATCGGCTTCGTGCCGCCGCAGATCATGATCTGGGATTCGGCCAATCTCGAGGGCAAGCTTGCCGTCCGCGACATCGTCAAGACGGCCGAAGCTTATGTGCCGGTGATGAAGGAACAGGGCGCCGATCTCGTCATCGCCCTCGCCCATACCGGCATCGACGGCCAGCAGGGCGATATGATGGAGAACGCCGCGTTGTTCCTCGCCGGCGTGCCCGGCATCGACGTCGTCTTCACCGGCCACCAGCATCTGGTGTTCCCCAATTCGACCGACTTCAAGGGCATCGAAGGCGCCGACCTCGATAAGGGCACCTTGATGGGCAAGCCCGCCGTCATGGCCGGCTTCTGGGGCTCGCATATGGGCCTCATCGACCTGCTGCTCGAAAAAGACGGCAATGGCTGGAAGATCGTTTCACACACCTCCGAGGCGCGCCCGATCTGGAAGCGCGATGAGACCACCAAGAAAGTCGTTCCCACCGTCCAGGACGTCGCCGAAGTCGAAGCGCCGGTCCAAGCCGATCATAAGGCGACGCTCGAATATGTCCGCCGCCCGGTCGGGCAGACCGCCGCGCCGCTTTATTCCTACTTCTCACTGGTTGCCGACGATCCGTCCGTGCAGATCGTCTCGATCGCGCAGATGGCCTACATCAAGGAAAACCTCAAGGGCTCGAAGTGGGAGAGCCTGCCATTGCTCTCCGCCGCCGCCCCGTTCAAGGCAGGCGGCAAGCCGGGTCCCGACTACTACACCGATGTCCCCATTGGCCCGGTGGCGATCAAGAACGTTGCTGACCTCTACCTCTACCCCAACACCATCCGCGCCGTTGAAGTCACCGGGGCGCAGGTGCGTGAATGGCTGGAGCGCTCGGCCGGCATCTTCAACCAGGTCGCCGCCGGCGCCAAGAATGCCGACCTGATCGATCTCACCTTCCCGTCCTACAATTTCGACGTCATCGACGGTGTGACCTACAAGATCGATATCAGCCAACCCTCGCGCTACGATCAGAAGGGCGTCGTCGTGAATGCCGATGCCCACCGCATCGTCGACCTGCAGTATGACGGCAAGCCAATCGACGAGGCCGCCAAATTCGTCGTCGCCACCAACAA
>JBDTLB010000023.1:0-65490 GCA_039934955.1 Devosia sp. | reverse complement strand
ACCAATTTCGTCGTCGTCTGCTTCCAGATTGGCGGCTATGAGCCCTCGACAGTGGTCGATTTCGAGGTCCCCAAAAAATACAATCTGCGCCAGACCATTGCCGATACACTGGGTGTCGGCGGCATTATGCGCGGTCTACGAACCGTGCCGCACCTCTGGTCGATCTGCGAGGACATGCTGCAGGTCTGCCCCGACGCGATCATGCTGCAATACGTCAATCCGATGGCGATCAATACTTGGGCCATCGCCGAGAAATATCCGACCATCAAGCAGGTCGGTCTCTGCCACTCCGTGCAGGGGACGGCCATGGAGCTCGCCCACGATCTCGACATTCCCTACTCGGAAATCCGCTATCGCTCCGCCGGTATCAATCACATGGCGTTCTATCTGAAGTTCGAGCATCGCCAGGCCGACGGATCATATCGTGACCTCTACCCCGATCTCGTCCGCGCTTATCGCGAGGGCAGAGCTCCCAAGCCAACCTGGAACCCGCGATGCCCCAACAAAGTTCGCTACGAAATGCTGACGCGGCTCGGCTATTTCGTCACCGAGAGCTCTGAGCATTTCGCCGAGTACACACCGTACTTCATCAAGGAGGGCCGCGAAGACATCATCGAGAAATTCGGCATTCCTCTCGACGAGTACCCCAAGCGTTGCGTCGAACAGATCGCCAAGTGGAAGACCACGTCCGAGCAGTACCGCACGGCCAATACCATCGAGGTAGCGCAGTCCAAGGAATATGCCTCCGAGATCGCCAACGCCGTCTGGACCGGCGAGCCGGGCGTCATCTACGGCAACGTTCGCAACAATGGTGTCATCACCTCGTTGCCCAACAACGCAGCGGTCGAGGTGCCGTGCCTGGTCGACGCCTCGGGCATTCAGCCGACCTATATCGGCGACCTGCCGCCGCAGCTCACGGCGCTGATTCGCACCAACATCAACGTGCAGGAGCTGACGGTCGCGGCGCTGATGACTGAAAACCGCGAACACATCTACCACGCCGCGATGCTGGATCCGCACACTGCGGCGGAACTCGATCTCGACCAGATTTGGCATCTCGTCGATGATCTTCTGGTCGCCCATGGCAATTGGTTGCCCGAGTGGGCCCGGCTCAGCAGCAAGATCGCAGCCGAATAGACGAGGCCAGCGATCAGCGCCTGACGCGCCGGAGTCGCGCCGAGCGGAATTCGGTTGGGGTGATGCCGTTGGCGCGGCGGAAGGCCTTCGCGAAGTAATTGCCGTCGGCGAAGCCACAATTGCGCGCGATGGCCTCGATGGTGGCATCAGTCGCAAGCAGCAGACGTTCAGCCTGCTCGATGCGTCGCCGCCAGACATAGGCCGACGGCGCCCTACCAACGCTGGCACCGAACAGCCGGACGAAATGGGCGCGGCTCAATCCGGCAACCCGCGCCAGCCGGTCGACGCTGAGGTCGGCCGCCAAATGCTGCTCGACATAGGCCTCGGCCCGCCGGATCGGCGCAGGATGCGCGACGTCCACCGGCGCGTTGCCGCCGAAGGCGCCATCATGGATCGCCATCACCGCCGCGTACGCGGCCGCCGACGCATCTCCGACGCGCAGCTCGCGCGTCGCGAGCGTCAGGCACGCCTGCGCCAGCCGGTCGACCGCTTCCGCCGAAGCGCGCAGCACCGGGCCGCGGCTGTCGATCACCGCGCGGGCCACCCGCAGGCCCTCGCGACCTTGGATGCCGATCCAAAAATACTCCCAGCTATTGCCGGGCTCGAGCCAGTAGCGATTGGCATGCGGGAAGGTCAGGACCATGGTGTCGCCCGGCAGGAGTGCATGGTGCGTGCCGGCGAAATCGAGCTCGCCGCGTCCGGCGATCGTGTGCTGCACGACCGCAAACGCCCCGCGCTTCGAGCCTTCCCACGAATATGTCTCGTTGGCCCGCCGCTCGTAGCCGGCGCCGGTCGCTGTGCAGTTGAGCTCGAACGGGCCGCGCAGACCGCGCAATGTCTGTATCACGGGTCCATGTGAGATGAGGTCGCTGAGCACGAAATTACCCTAAGGCGCACGACATTTCTCTACACCTCGTCCGCCAGCCGCGATAGGGCTTGCAGCACGATGAGGGCGGTGGCCCCAACTTCAGGAGGATTCGGTGTCTTTCAAAATTACCATCATCGGCGCGGGCTCTGTAGGCTTCACCAAGACGCTGGTGTCCGATCTGCTGAAGGTGCCGGAGTTCGTTGGTTGCGAGTTCGCTCTCACCGACATCAACCAGCACAATCTCGATATGGTGCGGGAGATCATCGACAAGATCGTCGCGGTCAACAATCTGCCCGCCAAGGTCACCGCCACCACCGACCGGCGTGCCGCCATCACTGGTGCGCGCTACATCATGAGCTGCGTGCGCGTCGGCGGGCTCGAGGCCTTCGCCACCGACGTCAACATCCCGCTCAAATACAATGTCGACCAGTGCGTCGGCGACACGCTGTGCGCAGGTGGCATTCTCTACGGCCAGCGTAATATCCCGGTGATCCTCGATTTCTGCAAGGACATCCGCGAGGTGGCAGAGCCGGGTGCGCTGTTCCTCAACTATGCCAACCCGATGGCGATGAACACCTGGGCGGCGCTCGAATATGGCGGCGTCAACACCGTCGGTCTCTGCCACGGCGTGCAGCACGGAGCCGAGCAGATTGCTCGCGTCCTCGGCGTCACCGACGACGAACTCGACTATGTCTGCGCGGGTATCAACCACCAGACCTGGTACATTGATGTGCGGGCCAATGGCCGCAAGGTCGAAAAGGACGAGCTGGTTGCGGGGTTCGAAAAGCACCTGGTCTATTCGCAACAGGAGAAGGTCCGAATCGACGTTTTAAAACGCTTCGGCGTCTACTCGACCGAATCCAACGGTCACCTGAGCGAGTACCTGCCGTGGTACCGCAAGCGGCCGGAGGAGATCGAAAAGTGGATCGACATGAGCGACTGGATCCACGGCGAAACCGGCGGCTATTTGCGCTACTCGACTGAGCGCCGCAACTGGTTCGAGACCGATTTCCCGCAGTTCCGCGACGATGCCGCAAAACCCTTCGGCAATGCGCATCGCACCAAGGAGCACGCCTCGCACATCATCGAGGCGCTGGAGACCGGCCGGGTCTATCGCGGCCATTTCAACGTGCGCAACAACGGCATCATCCGCAATCTGCCGGCCGACGCCATTATCGAGAGCCCCGGTTTCGTCGATCGCTTCGGTCTCAACATGGTCGAAGGGATAACCCTGCCCACCGCCTGTGCTGCGACCTGCGATGTCTCGATCAACGTGCAGCGTCTCAGTGTCGAGGCCGCAATGACCGGCAATATCGATACGCTGAAGCTCGCCGTGCTGCACGACCCGCTGGTCGGCGCCATCTGCACGCCCGACGAGGTCTGGCAGATGGTCGACGAGATGGTCGTCGCCCAGGCGCAATGGCTGCCGCAATACGCCGACGCTGTCCCTGCCGCCAAGGCGCGTCTCGCCAAGGCCACGGTCAAGACCAACAATTGGGAGGGGGCGGCCCGCAAATCCGTGCGCTCCGTCGAGGAACTGCGCGAAATGAAGGGTGCTCACCATTGAGGCAAGCAGCCTGAGAGCGCCATTTTTCGAGCCGGCCAACCGTCCAGCTGAAGGACACCGCGCGATCGCGGCTCGGTGCAAGCGCCTAGTCGCTTGCGATCATGACATGGCGGATTTGCGTGTAGTCGAGAAGGGACTGCATGGACAGATCGGAGCCGTATCCCGAATTCTTCATCCCACCATGCGGCATTTCGGTCGCCATGTTGCCGTGCGTGTTGATCCAGGTGACACCATATTCCAGGCTGTCGGCGACAGACATTGCTCGAGCCGAGTCACGTGTCCAGACGGAGGACGCGAGCCCGTATTCTGAACTGTTGGCCCAATCCACTGCCGACTGCAGCGCATCGAAGGGCGTGATACTGAGGACCGGTCCGAATACTTCCTTCTGCACGATCTCGGCCTCGATTGGTGCCGCGACCAGCGTTGGGGCGAAGAAATAGCCGGAGGGGTCGGCCTTGCTTCCTTGCATAATTTCGGCCCCCGCACGGGCGGCCCGGTCAACGAAGCCGGCGACCCGCTCCTGTTGTCGCGCGCTGATCAGGGGACCAAACTCGACGTCGTCGCGTTCGGGGCGTCCATAGACGAGGCTGCCGATCATCGTTTCAAGTTTGTCGGTCAGGGTTTGCACGATGGACCGCTCGGCAAAGATGCGGCAGGCTGCCGTGCAGTCCTGCCCAGCATTGTAGAAGCTGGCCTCACGCAGCACTGCCACCAGTTTGTCGAGATCGGCATCGGCGCAGACGATCACCGGGGCTTTGCCACCGAGCTCGAGGTGCGTACGCTTGATCATCGGTCCGGCGGCGGCCTTGAGAACCGCACGGCCGGTCTGGACGTCTCCCGTCAGTGAAATCATCCGTACCCGACCGTGCGTGATCAGCGCCTGGCCAATATCACGCCCGTTGCCGCACACGACATTCACCACGCCTGCCGGCAAGACCTCCGCAAAGATCCGGGCCATCGCCAGCAGGCTCAACGGGGTATATTCCGACGGTTTGATGACCACCGTGTTTCCAGCGGCAATGGCCGGCGCGATCTTCCACGCCGCCATCAGCAAGGGGTAATTCCACGGGGCGATCTGGGCGACGACGCCGATGCCGTCGCGTCGTATTTGGCTGTTTAGCCCTGCACGATAGGACCCGGCGGCAGTCGCGGGCATGTTACGCACGGCCGTCCCGAAGAAGCGGAAGACGTCCGCAACATTCGCCAACTCGCCGGCCCGTACGAAGCGCAGCGGCTTGCCGCCATTGCGTGACTCGATCGGCGCAAGTTCGCCTGCACGTTCCTCGATGAGATTGGCAATGCGCAGCAGGGCCGCGCTGCGCTCTTTGGGCAGACTGTGCGACCAGCCCTTGTACGCAATATGCGCGGCGCGAACGGCAGCGTCGATCTGCGCTGGGCTCGCGGACGGGACCTCGGCGAGCTGTGTGCCCAAGGCCGGCTCATGCACAATCTCCGCCGGCGCTTGGCCAGTGACAAACTCACCATTGATGAATAGTCGGGTTTCGAATTCGCTCATTACGCCCTGTCCAATCTTGCTTGCCCGAGTTGGGCTCGAGCGATTTCGCCCAGATAAGCCCACAATGCCAGGTCATGCGGACGCCCCGCTGGCCGCCACTCCGCATGCCACTGAACTGCGATGACCGGCCCTGGCGTGGAGGTGGCGAAGACCGCTTCGACGATCCCATCGCTGCTGATAGCCGCGATCTCCAACCCGGTTCCTAGTCGGTAGATCGTCTGGAAGTGCACGCTGTTGACACGAAAACCGGTAGTCCCTGCGATCTGCGCAAGCGGCGTGTCAGGTACAATTTCGATCCCATGCTCGTGGGCAAACATCGTTTCTAGCGAAGCCCCGTCGGGCGCATGGTGGAGCGCCACTTGATCGGCATCACTGCGCATGTCGCGCAGGGTGCCCCCGAAAGCCACATTGATTTCCTGCAGGCCCCGGCACACTCCGAGGATTGGCTTGCCTGCCGAGACGGCGGCAAGAATAAGTGCAGTGCTAAAGATGTCCCGTCCGGGGTCGACGGGCTGCCTTACGGCATTTGCGGAACCGTAGCGGACGGGGTCAATGTTCGAATTGCTGCCCGTAAGCAGCATTGCATCAAGGCGCGCAACGATTGCCGCCGCATTGGCGGCTGGCTGGTTGGTCGGGATCATGAGGGGCGCGGCCGCCGCATAGTCGAAAACTGCTTCAAGATACCGGTCTCTTGTTGCCTGCGCAGCTTCCCCTTCGACCTCGCGGCCGCAGGCGATGACCCCAATGATCGGCAATAGCGCTGGCATTCTCTCGTTCATCGGGCTGTACCCTGCATTTGCTCGCTCTGACCCGCCTGTGTCATTGTCAAGGGCGAGTGCCTGCATCCACCGGCACGACAAAGGTATTTTGGTACATATGTCTAGCGACACCAACCATCCAGCAGACATCGTGGGCTGGCTTGATCGTCACCCGCAGGTCGAGGTTCTGCACACGGCCGTCTGCGATCTCAATGGGATTATGCGCGGAAAACGTATCCCGATCGATCAAGCCAGACGTGTCGCCGAGGGCGGTATTCGCATGCCGCTGTCCATCGTTGGCGTCGACGTATGGGGCGAGGACATTGTCGGCAACCCGATGGTTTATACCGGTGGCGATACCGACGGGATCTGCAGCCCAACGGGTCGCGGAGCCTTGCCGATCAACTGGACGGCGCGGCCGAGTGCAATGATCCCGCTCTGGCTGTTTCAGGATGCAACGACGCCGTTCCTTGCGGACCCCCGCCAGGCGCTGGCCGCAATCGTCAATCGGTACGCAGAGGCAGGACTGGCGCCTGTGGTCGCGACCGAGCTCGAATTCTATCTCGTCGATCCCGACGCAGATTCCGCCGTCCCTCCTATTTCCCCCTATACCGGCAAACGGCTCGACTCGGACGCCATCCTGTCCCTCGACGAACTTGAAGATTTCGGTGAGTTCTTTCGCGACGTTTATCAGCAGTGTAACGCGCAAGGCGTCCCTGCGGACACCGCGGTTGCCGAAAACGGGATCGGCCAGTTCGAGATCAATCTTCTCCACACCGACGCTCTCAAGGCGGCCGACGACGCGGTCCTGTTCAAACGCATCGTCAAGGGCGTCGCACGCAAGCACAAGCTGGTGGCGACGTTCATGGCAAAGCCCTATGGCTCGCGTTCAGGCAATGGTCTGCATGTTCATTTCAGCCTCAACGATTTGGCAGGCAACAATGTCTTCGATGACGACACCGACACCGGTTCCGAAACGATGCAGCACGCGGTCGGGGGGCTGCTCTCCGGTATGGCGGAATCGACGCTGCTCTTCGCACCGCACTTCAATTCTTACCGCCGGCTGCGACCTGACACTCACGCCCCAAGTGCCATTTGCTGGGGCTATGAAAACCGTACGACCGCTATACGTATTCCTGGCGGCAACCCCAAGGCACGGCGTATCGAACACCGGGTCTCGGGCGCCGACGCCAACCCGTACCTTGTCCTTGCGGGCATCTTGGGCGCAGCGCTGGCCGGGATCGAGGACCAAACTCGGCCGCCCGGTCCATTTGTGGGGCGAGCCTATTCCGAACGGTTGCCGAAATTGCCGGCTGACTGGGCTTCTGCCGTAAACGCCTTCGAAGACGGCAGCATGATTTCGCGGATCTTCGATCCGATGCTGCAATCGATGTTTGTTGCCTGCAAACGCCAGGAAATCGCTGGCTTCGCCTCTCAGGTCTCAGATCTGGAGTTCAGCGCGTATCTGGAGGTCGTGTGATGGCAGACCCTCAGGCTTATGCCGGGGATGGCAGCTATCCACCGAGCTACTACGCGGCATCGAAAGTCCTTGAGCGCCAGCCGGCCCGGCTGGAAGGCGAGGTCACCGCCGATGTTTGCATCGTCGGCGCCGGATACTCGGGTCTGTCGGCGGCGCTCCACCTGGCCGAAAAGGGATTGCGCGTCGTCGTCGTCGAAGGGGCGCAAGTCGGTTGGGGGGCATCTGGTCGCAATGGCGGTCAGATCGTCAACGGCCTCAACGCCAGCCTCGCGACAATAGAACGGCGATATGGCGCGACCACAGCCAAGTTCATCGGTAGCTTGCTGCAGGAGGGGGCGGGGATCATTCGTGGCCTGATCGACCGCTACCAGATCGACTGCGATCTAAAGCGCGGCAACATCTATGCGGCCTATACCCAAAAGCACGTTGAAGAGCTGGAGGCCAAGCAGGCGCTTTGGCGGCGCTACGGGATGGATGAACACGAACTGCTGGACCGGAACGCTGTTCGGACGCATATCGGCAGTGATGTCTATTGCGGCGGGATGATCGATCATTCGGGCGGCCATATGCATCCGCTCAATCTTGCCCTTGGCGAGGCGCGCGCGCTCGAAAGCCTCGGCGGTGTGATCTACGAGCAATCGCCGGTGACTTCCGTGACCCAGGGTGTCGGCAAAGCGACGGTCGGGACGGCCAATGGCGGTGTTACGGCCAATGCTGTGCTGGTTTGCGGCAACGCCTACCTTGGCAATGTCGTGCCCGAATTGACCGCGCGCGTCATGCCGGTTTCGACGCAGATGATGGCGACGGCGCCCCTTGGCGAAGTGCGCGCCTCGGAGTTGTTGCCCTCCGGCATGTGTGTCGAGGACGTCCGCTACATACTCGACTACTACCGCCTCAGCGCCGATCACCGGCTGATCTTTGGGGGAGGCGTGGTCTACGGCGGCACCGATCCGGCCGATGTCATTGCCAAGCTGCGACCGAACCTCGACAAGGTCTTTTCGCAACTGCGCGACGTCAAGATCGACTACGCCTGGAGCGGCAATTTTGCATTGTCATTCTCCCGCGTTCCACAATTGGGCCGGCTGAGCCAGAACGTCTATTTCGCGCATGGCTACAGCGGCCACGGGATAACCGGTTCGCACCTCTTCGGCCGCATTCTGGCCGAGGCGGTCAACGGCGACCTTTCTCGGTTCGACACCTTCGCTGAGCTGCCATGGGTATCGTTCCCAGGCGGCCAAACGTTCCGCGCGCAATACTCGACGCTCGGATCATGGTGGTACGCACTCAAGGACCGTCTCGGCGTCTAGAGCGAAATTTCCGGCCTGGAGAAGGGCGGGACACGGCTTCGTCTCATTCCCGCGGTCTGGGCTCGCGCTGGAACGGACTAAGACATATATGCAAGCATGGTCCACGACGAGGCGACGATCATCGCAACTCTGTTTCCCAAGCCGCAACAATTTTATGCCGCTCTGCAAAGCGCGTTCGCCGAGGGTCAATTTGTCAAAGTGGCACTGCGCGCCTATTGCGGGACAGATCCAAACCTGAAGTCGATCGACATCAAGCCCGTCGTCATCAAACGGGAACCGCAACTCAGTTTCACCTGGCACTACAAGACGCGTGATCTGATCAAGAATCATGGGATCGAAGACGCACTGACAGAGCTGGAGCAGTTGCTCGGCAACCAGTTCAACCTGGCGCAGCTGTCAACGACGAGCGGTGATTGGACGCTCGACCTCCAGGGTAAGACGCCGCGCCTCAAAATGTTGGCTCCGTCCAGTACTGTACCGGCGACCCTGTCACACGACCGGCAAAAGGCGCGCGCACTTCCGGCTCCCGGTCGGGCATGGATGCGAGAACTGGGCATTGCGGATAAGGACGGCAAAGTTCACCCGACCGTGCAAGACAAGTTCCGGCAGATCAACCGCTACGTCGAAGTTCTCGCGCCGCTGCTGAAGGCGATCCCGGCGGAGCGGTTGACCAAATTGTTCGATATGGGGGCCGGGAAAGGATACCTGACCTTTGCAGTGGCAGATTATCTGGCCAACACGCTCAAGTCGGGTGCGAGCGTCGTCGGGGTAGAGATGCGGCCGGAGTTGGTGACCCTGTGCAACGGCGTGGCGGCACAAGCGCAGTTGCCCAACCTCAGCTTCGCGACAGGCACCATCGAGTCATACGATTGTGCGGGAGCCAGCGTGCTTGTCGCGCTTCATGCGTGCGACACGGCGACCGATGATGCCATTGCCAAAGGCATTGCGGCTGGTGCCGAGCTGATTGTGGTGGCGCCTTGCTGCCACAAACAGATCCGGCGCGAGATGGAAGCGACCAACACGAGATCGCCGTTCGACTTCTTGACCAGGCATGGCATCTTTATTGAGCGGCAAGCGGAAATGGTGACGGACGGCATCCGCGCGCTAGTCCTCGAATATTTTGGCTACAACACCAAGGTTTTCGAGTTCATCGCCGACCAGCACACGCCCAAGAACGTGATGATTGTCGGGACCCGGTCCAATCGCGCACCTGATCCTAAAATCCTGGACGAGATCGCAGCCGCCAAGGCGAATTTTGGCATTCGTCGGCACTATCTGGAAACCGCGACACATCTAATGTCGGGCTGAGATCTGACTCTTCCAACATTTGGACAGAGACCAATTTCGATCGGGTGGACGGTGCCAAACTGCCACCTCGCGCAACTGGCGACCGCGCTGCCGTCACCGGCGGAACGCTGGTGCAGATCACCGCCGCGGCTGGCTTGACCTTGTCTATCACATGATCAAGCAGATCGAAGGGTGCCAAGCACACCGAACGGACGCCCTCGTCCCTTTGTCCGCTGGCATCAGGCACCACAGCGTGAGGGGCTACAGTGGCTGCCATCAGATCCGCCATATGCCAAGTAAGGTGGATTACGCCCCTCAAGTTGGCGTACGTACGTCGGCAAGTTGGTGTACGTGCATCGAAAAGCGGCGCAGCCTTCGGTTGTCTGTGAATTGTCGCCAATATACTACAAAAATCACTGGACGAGACGCCTGCATTCTCAGGTGATTCCGGGCGCAACAATAAAAATCGGATTTTTATTGCAATGTCGCGCTTATGCTCGTGCATCGTCTGGAACAGATTGGCGCCTGTTCGGTCGAGGTATCGACCTTATTGAGGGAGTAAGTCATGACTGCAAATCTACGCTTGGGTGCCGCGCTCGCGGCCTCAATGGCTGGCCTGTTGATGTCAGGGATGGCGTTCGCATCATCCATAACCAGCCAGTCGTATGGAGCGACCAAGGACGGCAAGGCTGTTGACGTCTACACGATGACCAATGACGGCGGAGCTTCGGTGAAGTTCCTGTCGTATGGAGGAGTCATCGCTGAAATCAACGTACCGGATCGCAACGGCAATCTCGGCAATGTGGTGCTCGGTTTCACCAATATTGCCGATTACGAGGCCAAGAGCCCGTTCTTCGGCGGCCTCATTGGCCGCTACGCCAACCGCATTGCCAAGGGCAAGTTCTCGCTCGACGGCACCGAGTACACACTGAACCTCAACAATGGCGCCAACACACTGCATGGCGGCACCAAGGGCTATGACAAAGTCGTCTGGACGGTGAAGCCGCTCAACGACACGCAGGCCGAACTGACCTATCTGAGCCCTGATGGCGAGGAGGGCTACCCTGGCAATTTGTCGATCAAGGTCGTTTATACTTGGACCAACGACAATGAGCTCAAGATTGAATACGAGGCGACGACCGACAAGCCGACCGTCGTCAATCTGACCAGTCACTCCTACTTCAACCTCGCCGGCGAAGGCTCGGGTTCGATCGAGGGCCAACTGCTTACGATCAACGCCGACGCCATTACCGCGTATGACGGCGGCGGCATTCCGACCGGCGAAATCATGCCGGTGGCCAACACGCCGTTCGACTTCCGTCACGCCATGCCGATCGGTGCGCGCCTTCGCTCGGGCCATCAGCAGATGATCAATGGTCGTGGCTATGACCACAACTGGGTGATCAATGGTGCCAAAATGGGGACAGTGGGTGAGGACGCAGTCCTCTACGACCCCGGCACCGGCCGCATCATGTCGATCGACAGCGACCAGCCGGGTCTGCAATTCTACACCGGCAACTTCCTCGATGGGTCTACCTACGGCACTTCGGGTCACGAGTATCGCCAAGGCGACGGACTCTGCCTCGAGCCCCAGCATTTTCCGGATTCGCCCAATCATCCGGATTTTGCGTCGACCCGCCTCGACCCCGGTGCGACCTATAAGACCGTGACGATCCACAAATTCTGGACCGACGCGTCGTAAGCCAATCGTGCCGGGTGGCCACACGCTGCCCGGCACCTCTCAAAGCACGGCGGCGAGCAATCGGGCGTAGCCGCCCTATCCTTGTTGCTAGCGAAGGGCACGCAGGGCGTTGAGGATAACAGCGACATCGATCGCCTCCTGCAGCAAGGCGCCCTCGACGGGCGAAAGGTAGCCGAAGGCCGCGGCGATCATTGCCGCGACGGAGAGTCCGAGACCTGCAAAGACGCTCTGCAGTGCAATGCCGCGGGCACGCTTTGCGATGACGATTGCCTTGGCGAGTGGCCCGATCTGGTCGACCAGCAGAACGACGCCGGCAGCCTCCGATGAAGCAGCAGTGCCGCGCGCACCCATAGCGACCCCAACATCAGCCGCGGCAAGTGCGGGGGCATCATTGACGCCGTCTCCCACCATCAACACCGGCCCCGTCGATGCTTCGCGGCGGATGATTGCGACTTTTCTCTCGGGGTCGAGCCCACCCATCGCCGCATCGACGCCGAGTTGCTCACCGACGGAGCGCGCGATCTCCGCTCGGTCACCGGATGCGAGGACGATCCGCTTGACGCCGACAGCCCGAAGATCGTCCAGAAGCTGGCGCGCGTCACCGCGAATTCGATCCTCCAGCACAATGAGACCCGCCATCGTGCCGTTGCAGGCCACCGCTACTGTCATCAAGTCGGGCGACACCCCCTCACGGAGCGAAATGCGTGTGGCGGCTGTCAACCGCTCGCGGACATAGTGATCGGCACCGACGGCGACGCTCTTGCCGTCAACCATGCCGGCAATGCCCTCACCGGCGCTCTCCTCCACGTCCTGCGGGACCGATAGCGGCAGTCCCCGCTTGATCGCCGCCCCGATCAAGGCGGCCGCGACAACGTGGCCTGAGGCCTGATCAAGGCTTGCTGCTAGCCGCAGCACCTCATCTTCAGCGAAACCCTCGGCGGTCCGGATCGCCGAGACCTCCGCCTGACCGTGTGTCAGCGTGCCGGTCTTATCGAGCACCGCGATTTCGATCGTCGCCAAAGTCTCGAGAACGTCACCGCCTTTGACCAGCACCCCAATGCGGGCCACGCGAGAAATGCCCGAAATGATGGCGACCGGCACGGCGAGGATGAGCGGGCACGGCGTCGCAACGACCAGCACGCTCAACGCGCGTATCGGGTCGCCGGTAAAGACCCAGGCGGCAGTGGCAACGACGACCGTGAAAACGAGAAACCAGATGGCATAGCGATCCGCGAGACGCACCATGGGCGCCTTGCTCGCCTGCGCCCCCTCGACCAGCCGCACGATCGCGGCATAGGTGCTCTCGGTTGCTGGACGACTGGCCACCAGGTCGAACGGCGATCCCACCGATGTAGCGCCGCTGAGGCCCTCGCCCCCGAGCGCCACGTGCTGCGGCATCGCTTCACCCGTCAGGGCCGACAGATCAAGCGTCGCAGGTGACGCGGCAACATGACCATCAACCGGCAGGGTCTCGCCCTTGCGAATGAGCAGCCGGTCGCCGGGCATGATCGCGACGATCGGCACTTCTTCGAGCTCCTCGCCGCGATAGCGCATCGCCGAATGAGCGACCCGGCCCAACAGCGCCGTCATCTCGCGGCGGGCTCGACCCTGAGCAAATGTCTCCAGCAATTGTCCGCCGGCATACATCAGGGCGACCACATTGCCCGCCAGCGTTTCGCCAAACACCAGCGCGGCGGTCATCGAAAGAGCGGCGACGACATCGAGGCCGACATCGCCCCGGCGCAGTGATCCGACGATTTCGATCAGCAGCGCCAATAGGACCGGAAGCGTGGCAACCGCCCAGACGACCTTCGACCAATCCGGATGGCCAAGCCACCACAGGGCGGCCCCGGTGGCCAACCCAAGGATGGCGACGGCAACCAGAAAATAGCGCTGATAGACGCCGAGCGAGCTGGGGATCGGTCCGCTCTCGCCGACGATCGCTCCCGCCTCCGCGCTACCTTTGGCCGGAGTCATTGGTTCAATACCCACGACAGATCGCTCAGTCCTTGTGCTTGATGGTGCCCGTGAGGGACACCGCTGCCGCTAGCGTATTGGAGATCGTGCCATATTTGCGGACGTTGGTGTGGAGGAGCTCGAGTCGCCGTTTCGATTCATCGGTTGCGACGATCAGCTCATACGCGATCGAAACCAGCAGGGGGGGTGCATCCTGACGCGCCGCGCGCAGCCTTACGTCGACCGATTGGAATGTGAACCCAAGCATCGGAGCGCTGCGCTCTACACCCTTGATGATACACGCAGCGAGCGAGGCAAGCAGGAGCTCGACCGGATTAAGCGCGTCCCTCCGTCCCGCGAGCGAGGTGTCGAGCTCGATCGTTGCGTCGCGTGTGGACGCTACGCTGCCGGAGCCATCCTGACGCGCAGCACTCAGATGATATTCGAGCATAAGAACTCCCGCGATTTTGGACCTTGGCACCCCCTCCGCACGGGAGCGTTGACCCAGATCAATCCCCGTAACCTTGTGGCCATCGCGGATTCGTGTCCCTGCCGCCAATTTGCTCGGGATCAGCGGCACTTGGAGAGCCGTCGGTCCACCCCCACATAACGAATGCGCTCGGTCGCTGTCGCGCCGCGGCCTGCCGACACGACAGTGACAACACGTAGCGGACGAGGTGACCAGGTGGCCGTCGAAGAACCGAAATATTCGTTTGTGACCAAGGACGGAGCCTTCGAGGTGCGCGACTACCCGGGCCTCGTCGTTGCAGAGGTCAAAGTGGGTGGTGATCGCAGATCGGCCTCGAGTGCCGGATTTCGCCTGCTGGCAGGCTACATCTTCGGCGGTAATGCGGGGAAGAAGAGCATCGCCATGACCGCTCCAGTCACGCAGGCCGCGCCAAAGGGCAGCAAGATTGCGATGACGGCGCCGGTCAGTCTGTCAGGCGAACCTGGAGAGTGGATGGTGCAATTCACCATGCCCAGTGAATACACGATGGACGATCTGCCGGTGCCCAATGATCAACGTGTGAAGCTCAAGCCGGTGCCACCGGTTCGAATGGCAGTCTTGACGTTTTCCGGGCTGACTGGCGATACCGTCGTCGCCCACCGCACCAATGACCTGCTGGCCCAATTGCGCGAGCGCAAGCTGACACCGACCGGTTCGCCAACTCTCGCCCGATACGATCCACCATGGACGCCGTGGTTCATGCGGCGCAATGAAGTGATGATCCCGATTGCCGACGTTGCAGGATTCTAGGCAATCAGTCCGTCGATCGGCTTGATCCCGATCGAGTCCGGGAAGACGTTTGCCGACAGGTCGCGTTCGTCGATGCCGAGATGGTCGCGGAGGGCGCCCTTCAACACACCGCGCAGATCGAGCGAGGGGAACAGGTCCCGATCCTCGAACAATTGGTTCGACTTCAGACCCGGCCAATCGGCGAGGACTCGCCCACCCTTAACCGCTCCGCCCATCAGCAACGCCGTCGTGGCGGTGCCGTGGTCGGTGCCCTCATTGCCGTTGATGCGGGCGGTGCGGCCGAACTCCGTCATCACGACGATGACCGTGTCCTCCCACACCGGGGCCATCGTGGTCGCCAGCGCATCGAGCGCCCCATCGAGCGCGGTGAGCAGGCCGGCGAGGCGGCCGTCGCCGGCGCCTTCATTGGTGTGCGTGTCCCAGCCGTCATAGCTCAGCGCTGCGAGGCGCGGTCCGCCCTTGTCGACGAGGAGCTTTGCGGCGCCCGACGCCAGCGACTTGAACGACGCGGCGATCCCGCCCGCGGTCTTCATCGGATCCATCGCGCCGGCGAGTTGGTCGGTATCGAGTCCGGCGCTCAAGACCTTGGCAAATTCTGGGTCGACAGCCGAGTAGAGATCGATCAGCCGTGTAGCGGTATCGGCGCTGGCCGTCTTAAGCTCAGGCGGCGTCCAGGTCAGTGTCGGGGCGTCACCGCGCAAGATCAGCGGCACGGTGGGCATGGCGGCGAGGCCTGAGACAGGCGCCACCTTGTCGCCTGCCGGTATCGCGGAAGCGGCTCGGTTAAGCCAGCCGGTCTTGCTCATCCGTGGACCGGCTTCGCCGGATTCGAGCACGTCCTGGCCGTCGAAATGCGAGCGGTCGCGATAGCTGGTCGCCACGGCGTGAACAATCAAAGCATCGCCCTTGAGGTAATGCTGGTGCAGCACTGGCATGGCGTCGTTCAGCGCGAAGAAGCCGTCGAGAGGCAGCGTGTTGCCATAGCTGCCCGTGCCGATGGCGAGATCGCCGCGCAGCGCCGGGAAGTCGGGATCGCCGATGGGCGGCACAAGAGCGAGGCCGTCCATGGCGCCGCGCAGGATGACCGCGACGAAGCGCGGGTCCCGGCCCTGTGCGGCGTAACTCGCCCGAGGCACGCTGGCCCACGCAACGAAGGCACCGGCTCCGGCGAGGAAGACGCGGCGGGATGGGCACAGCATGGCGTCGGTGACACGGGAAGCCATCGTCATCTCCTCTGGAATTCGGGGCTCATCAACAAGATGGTCAGGCCCTGCACGGGGCCTTCGGCGCGGGCGATGGCCTCGCGGGTCTGCGGCGATTGCGCGTCGCTCAGCACGGCCTCGGCAACGTCGCGTGCGTCGGCACTGGAGTCCGCCTGCTGCGCAAAATTTTGCGCGATGTCGAGGCGATTGGTCATGGCGTCAGGCGCGAGCCAGGTCGCGGCGTCATCATGGAAACCCTCGGGCGAGGGGGGATTGAACAGCGGCTGGCCCAGGGTAGCGAGGGCCTTGACCAATTGCGGTGGTTTGGGCGTGACACTCAGCGCGCGACTGGCTGCCAGCAGATACTCCTGCGGTAGCCGGACTTTCTGCATCGGTGCGGTCCAGGAGGCATCGGCCTTGACGAGGGCCTTCGCCACTTCGCCAAGGTCGCCGTCAGTCTCGGTAAAGGTTTTGGCCAGCGCAGCAACCAGTTCCGGCGGCGGCGTATCGGCGACAAAGGCGTGGACGAGCTTGGTGGAGATGTGGGTAGCGGTCGCCGGATGGCTGGCCAACATCATCAGCACGGCGTTCCCCTGCTCAACATCCCGTTGGTCGTAATGGCGGCCGAGGATGGTCTCGCTACCGGGTTCATGGGTGTTGGGATTGAAGAAAAACTTCGCGAAGCGCTTGGGCTGATCGGGATTCTGGCCGAAGGTCCAGCCCGTCAACACCTTGGCGAAGCTGGTCACGTCGGCTTGTGTATAGCCGGCGTCGACGCCGATGGTGTGGAGTTCCATCAGCTCGCGGGCATGGTTCTCATTGAGGCCTCTGCCATTCTTTTTGCCCTGCTTGGAATCGGGGCCAATGGAGGTGGCGTTGTTGAGGTAGCGCAGCATCGCCGGATGCTGGGTTGCGGCAAACAGGATGTTCTCGAACCGACCGAATACGTGCGGACGGATCGCCTCGCGGTCATACGCGCCGGCAGCCCAACGCACCAGCTGATTGGAATCAGCTTCTATGGCGAAGTGGTTGGTCCAGAACATCGCCCAGCGCTCGGCAAAGCCGATTTGCATGTCAGCTGCGTGAACGAGACGCGCCGCCAGTTCCTGCGCAATCGGATTGCCCGGCTTCATCGGGTCCTCGGAATTGGCTTGGCGCTGTTTTTTCTTCTTGCCCTTCCCTTTGTTGCCGGGATCGACATCCGACATAGCGGGACCGGCATCGCCGCTGTCGGCCATCGGCGAGTCTTCGGAGGATGGTGCCTCGGGCGCAGGTTCGGCTGCAGCCTTGTTGGCCTTGCGGTCCATCTGGATGGTGCGGATGGTTTGGAGTGCGCGCTCTGTGTCCGGCAGACTCGGATCGTCCAGCATCACGATTGCGGGGTCGATCTCGGCCAGCACGGCGCCACGCGGATCGGACTTGACCGCATCGAGATCGCCTGGTCGGGCACCGAGCCCGAAGCGCTGCAAAGCTATGAAACCGTCCGGCACCGCACCAGCCATTGCTGTCTCCCAAATCCACACACGACGTTGCAACGGACGATGCGGACGAAGGCTGCCTGAATTGCGGCGGAGGCGCAGTGAATTGAGGGCAAGGTTAAGGCAGAGGTGCCTGAAGTGTTGCAGTCACGCAATCAATTGGACAGGTTGGAGGGCGGCCTTTGCCCCTCAACAAAAATGTCTGTTCAACTGCAATACCTGCGAGTGAGACGGTCTTCACCTTCGGCTTCCCCAGTGGTCATGACCACCAAAGATGGGCGCGCAGGTCGGCGTCGATCGCGCGTCCAGATCATGCTCCGGCTGCGCTCAGGCAGCGGGCCTGATCATTGCCCTTTTGGCAGGATGCGGAAATCGGGCAAGTCGCGCAGCGCCAGCTCCGGGCCTGCGGGGGAGTAAACGACGAACAATTGCATCGGGCCGCTGCCGGTGTTGAGCGTCGAGTGAAACCGGCCCTCAGGGACAAACACCGTGGTTCCTGCGCCGACCTTGACGGTGATCGGGTTGCCGTCCGGATCCTCGACCATCTGTTCGCCGTCGCCCGAGATGACGAAGATGATCTCTTCGGCACCCGGGTGGTTGTGGCGCGTATGGCCCTGTCCCGACGGCAGATCGACAACGCCACCGGAGAATTTCTTGGCGCCGTTCACCTCCGGGCCGACCGTCAAAGACAGCCTGCCCCAGTCGAACCCGAAGGCATTGACGTCCATCGGGCGGACGAAATTGTTCTCTTTGGTCATGCTCGGTCTCCTGTCGTCAGTCCCTTGAAGGTTTCGACCTGGGCGCGGATCGCCACTTCGACGGGCAGGCGCTCCATCGAGCTCGCGCCGTAAAAGCCGTGGCAGGTCTTGACCCGTTCGAGGATGAACTTTGCCTCCGCCGGCATAGCGATGGGGCCGCCGTGGCAAAGGATGATGATGTCATCGCGTACCGCTCTTGCGCTGGCGGATATTGCGGCGATCTCGTCGGCGCATTGCTCAAGCGACTTGGCGGCCTTGGCGCCGATGGCGCCACCCGTGGTCACTCCCATATGGGCGACGATGATGTCGGCGCCGGCCTTGGCCATAGCGGCCGCCTCGTCGACGTTGAACACATAGGGCGTCGTCAGCAAATCGAGGGCGTGGGCGGCGGCGATCATGTCGACCTCGAGGCCGAACCCCATGCCGGTCTCCTCGAAACTCTGGCGCATCATGCCGTCGAAGAGTCCGATGGTCGGAAAGTTCTGGACGCCCGAAAAGCCCATCGCCTTGAGCTCGGCGAGGAACTGCGGCATCAGCACGAACGGGTCCGTGCCGTTGACGCCGGCGAGCACCGGCGTTTGCTTGACGACCGGTAATACCTCATACGCCATGTCCTTGACGACGTCGTTGGCATTGCCATAGGCGAGTAGCCCGGCGGCCGAGCCGCGTCCAGCCATGCGATAGCGACCGGAATTGTAGATGATGATGAGGTCGATCCCTCCGGCCTCTTCGGATTTTGCCGACAGGCCGGTGCCGGCGCCGCCGCCGATGATCGGTTGGCCGGCGGCCACCATCTTGCGTAATTTGCTTAGAATATCGGCTCTTGGGATTGCTGCCATGGCTTAGATCCAAATCTCCCTAAAGGCCGCGACAGCGGCATCGGCGAAGGCCGGGTCATTAATATGGAACGGCACTCTGATAAGCCGGCGATTGCCGGTCCAGCGTGCCGATTGTTCGATGCCGGAAAACAGCGCGGCATCAGCCTGCGGATCCCAAAAGGGGCCGCCCTCGATGTCCAGAGCCGAAACGCCCTTCTCCGGGATAAGGAACCGCACCGGACCATCGCAGGCATCAAGCTTGCGGCCGATCCACTCTCCGACGGCGCGACTTTCCTCGGCGGTGGTGCGCATCAGTGTGACGTTGCTGTTGTGCTTGTAGAACAGCCGCGATGCATATTTCGGCGGTATGGTTTCGGGCGCCCAGAAATTGATCATGTCGCAGGCGCCGAGCGAGCCCACATAGGCGATCTTCCGGCGGGCGATGCTGTCGAAGCGCGAGGGCAGCGCAGGCAGAACGCCGCCAAACAGCAGATCGCAAACCTCCGTGGTGGAGATGTCGAGCGCACCGGAGAGCAGGCCGCTTTCAATCAGTGCCTCCATGGTGCGGCCGCCCGTCCCGGTGGCGTGGAACACCAGTGGCTCGGCCACGTCGCCCAATCGTTCGGCGATCTGCGTTACGGCAACGGTCGTGACGCCAAACATCGTCAGGCCAACCGCGGGCTTGTCACCGGCGATAGCCGCGGGCGTCGTGCTCATTGCTACAACCGCCGCGGCAGCCTGCGAGAGCACCACCCGGCTGATACGGTTGAGCCCGGCGAGGTCGGTGATCGCCGGCACCATGACGACGTCGGAGACGTCGACATAGCCAGAGGTGTCGCCCGAGGCGAGCGTTGAAACCATGAGTTTTGGAATGCCGATCGGCAGGCGTCGCATGCCTGCAGTCACGATCGAGGTGCCGCCGCCGCCGCCGATCCCGATGATACCGACGACGTCGTCGCGGGTGATGATGAAGTCGGCGAACGCAGCCGCCATGCCGGCAACGGCGATGCCCCGGTCGTTGCCCTGCAGCAATCCGGCGACACCGAATGCCGCGATGGTGGCGGCGGAAATATCCGGTGTGATCGTCGGCGCGCGGATGCCGACGTCGACGACAACGGCGTTGGCTCCGCCTGCGCGAATACGCTCCGCGAGAAAGGCGAGTTCGTCGCCTTTCGTGTCGGCTGTGCCAACGACGTAAATGCGCCCCATGCGCCTTCCTCCGGCATGTTTCGGTATCCGCCACAGCGGTCCAAAATCTCTGTCCGGGCTCGCTTATAGGCGAAGGCTTTATGCCATTGCAAAGAATTTTGAGATATGCGTATCATATTGGTATGGGCGTATCATTTGGGGACACTGGCGAGGTAAAGGGAGCGCGGGCACGCACCCGTCAACTCATGCTGAACACCGCCATTGACCTCATGCAGAAGGGCGAAACACCGTCGGTGAGCAGCGCCGCGGAAGCGGCTGGTGTATCGCGCGCTACGGCCTATCGGGTGTTCCCGAGCCAGTCGGCACTGGTGCAGTCGGTCGTCGATGAAGCGCTCGGCCCGATCCTGCGCTGGGACAGCGCCTCAGACGACGCCGAGGAGCGGGTGGACGATCTGCTTCGCTCGTCGATACCACGCATCATCGAGTTTGAATCGACGTTCAAGGCGGCGCTGAAACTTTCGCTCGAGCAATGGGCGCTTGATCGTGCCGGGGCGCTCGGCGAGGAGCCGACGTTCAAGCGGGGCCACCGCGTCGAGCTGTTGCAAAAGGCGATTGAGCCGTTGCGCGGTCAGCTTGGCGAGAAGCGGTTCTTGCGTCTGGCGAAGGCACTTTCATTGACCTACGGTCTGGAAGTGCTGATTGTGCTGAAGGATTTGTGGGGTCTCGGCGCCAAGGAGATGCAGGACGTAGCGCGGTGGGCGGCAAAGTCGCTGGTCCATGCAGCGTTGCTCGAGACTGAAAATTCAGATGCGCCGCTTCGCGCGGGACAAGCGGGCAAACCGCGTACCACGCAACGGCGCAGAGCGACAGCTATTTCGGGCTGACGCTGGGGGATGGTCAGCCGGGCGACCGGCCGGATGTAGGAGGACTGAAGCCGGACCGTGCCAGGACTTGGCGCGTGTCGCGGAACCGAATTTTGACGAACTCGCATGGGTGTCGGGCACGACCGGGAAACCGGCGACCGCTTCATGTGAAGCGCTTCAAGGAGGGGGCGCTGGGCCGGCAAGCAATTGCCGGGTCGACGAAGAGATAATAGGCGCGAAAGGGAGGACCAATATGCGCATGCATACGAAGGGCATTCTAGCCGGCATCGGATTCTTGCTGGTTTCGAGCACATCTGTGCTCGCGACTGAACTGACCATTCTCTGGGCAGAATGGGATCCGTCAAATTACCTGCAGGAACTCGGTAACGAATACCAAAAGGAAACCGGCGTGGCCATCAAGGTCGAGACGGTTCCGTGGCCGGACTTCCAGACCAAGCTGTTCACCGAGCTCAATGCTCAGGGCTCGGCGTATGATCTCGTCGTCGGCGATAGCCAGTTCCTGGGTGCTGGTTCGACCGGCGGGCACTACGTGGAATTGACCGACTTCGTCAAAGAGCACGACCTGACCCATTCCATGGCCCCCGCGACCATGAAGTATTACTCGGAATATCCGGGTGGTTCGGGCCATTATTGGGCGGTTCCGCTCGAGGGCGATGCTCTCGGTTGGGCCTACCGCAAGGACCTGTTCGAAAATCCCACCGAGATGACCAACTTCAAGGCAAAGTACGGCTACGACCTCGCCGTTCCGACGACCTGGCAGCAGCTGCTCGATATCGCCGAGTTTTTTACCCGTCCGGACAAGAACCTCTACGGCGCAGCGATCTACTCCCAGAATTCCGGCGACGGGATCGTGATGGGCGTCGAGAATTCCGTGTTCGCCTATGGCGGCTCGTTCGGCGACTACCCGACCTACAAGGTCACCGGCGAACTGAACTCGGAAAAGTCGATCAAGGCGCTTGAGGACTACAAGAAGCTCTTCTCGTACAACCCGCCGGGCTGGGGCGACGCGTTCTTCGCTGAAGTCAACACCGCGATGGCGCAGGGCCAGGCGGCAATGGGGATGAACTTCTTTGCGTTCTTCCCCTCGCTGATCAACGAGGCGACCAACCCGCATGCCAAGGATATGGGATTCTTCGCCAATCCGAAGGGCCCGAATGGCGATGATTTCGCCGCGCTTGGTGGCCAGGGTATCTCGGTCATCAGCTACAGCAAGAACAAGGAAGAGGCGATGAAGTTCCTCACCTGGTTCGCCAAGCCCGAAACGCAGAAGCGCTGGGCCGCGCTCGGCGGCTATTCGTGCGACGCCACGCTCCTTGAGAGCAAAGAGTTCCGCACTGCAACGCCGTACAATGAAGCCTTCTACCAGACGATGTTCAAGGTGAAGGACTTCTGGGCTCTGCCGCAGTATGGCGAAATGCTCTCGGCCGCCGCCGACAGCTTCTACGGCTATGTTGTGAACGACCAGGGCACTGCGAAAGAAACGCTCGACGCGCTGGCGGCCCAGTGGGTCACGACGCTCCAGGGCGCCGGCCTCGACGCCAAATAAGTAAGCCGCAAATCGTACCCCCGGGGAGGCTCACCTCCCCGGGAAATTCCAGCCGGGGGACGAAGTCTTGACTCAGTTAGTTACGAAGCTAGATCCGGGGTCGCGTGCCGCAACGCGGGGATGGAGCGATATAACCATCCGGAATCTGTTCGTGATTCCAACGGTCGCTTTCCTGATCATCTTCAACGTGTTCCCGTTGCTGTATTCGCTGTATTTTTCGTTCACCGATTTCCGGGCGAACGTTAGAGACCCGATCAATTGGATCGGTCTCAAGAACTATGCCGATGTCCTGGCCGATCCCATTATCTGGCGCACCTTCTCGACCACCCTGTGGTACGTGCTCGTTTCGGTTGGCGGGCAGTTCATCGTCGGCTTTGGCCTGGCTCTCCTGCTTAATCGGCCAATTCCAGGCAAGGGACTGCTGACGACTTTGCTGATGCTTCCGATGATGCTGTCACCGGTGGTGGTGGGCCTGTTCTGGAAGCTGATCTACGATCCGTCCTGGGGCATCCTCAACTATGCGCTCGGCCTCGGTAAGGTGGCCTGGCTCACCGATCCCAAGCTGGCACTCTACGCGGTCGCAATCACCGACATCTGGATGTGGTCGCCATTCGTGATGCTGCTTTCACTTGCCGGTCTCTCGGCTGTGCCCAAGCACCTCTATGAGGCCGCCTCGATCGACCGCGCCGGCAAGCTTTACAGCTTCCTCCGCATCACCCTGCCATTGGTCGCGCCAATTCTCATGATCGCGATCATTTTCCGCACGATGGAAGCTTTCAAAACCTTTGATGTCGCCTTCGTGATGACCGGTCAACCAGCCGCAGAGCTGATCTCGTCGCGGCTCTATAAAATGGCATTTCAGCAGTGGCGTACCGGACCATCCTCGGCCATGGCGTACATCATTCTGATCATGGTGCTGTGCATCACCAACATCTATATAAAATACCTCAACAAGGCGAAGGAGCGCTGAGATGGCCGTCGTTTCAACTCGTGCTGGCCGCCTGGGCAATCGCCTCGCCGTCGCAGCAGTGGTCATTATCACGCTGATCTTTCTGTCGCCGATCTACTGGATTACGGCGACGGCGTTCAAGCCGCTCCTGCTGGCAACTTCTGTGCCGCCAACGGTCGTCTTTCAGCCGCAGGTTTCGCCTTTCGTCAAATTGTTCACCAAGCGCGCGCAACAGACCACGCCGGTCGACCCGGCGGTGTACGCGGCGGCGCCGTGGTGGGAAAAGCTGGTGTTCGATGGCGGTGAGCGCCTGGCGCGCGACGGCAATGGCGACGTCGTGTTCTCCGCCTATCCCGATCGCTTCTTGAACTCGCTGATCATTGCCATTACGTCGACAGTGCTCGCCGTGTCGATGGGCACCATTACCGCATACGGCTTTTCTCGATTCAGGGTGAAGGGCGAGGCGGACCTTCTGTTCTTTATCCTGTCGACCCGCATGTTGCCGCCCATCGTCATCGCCATCCCGATGTTCCTGATGTACCGGGCGGTGGGGCTCAACGATTCTCATCTTGGTCTCATCCTGCTTTACACCGCCTTCAACGTCTCGTTCGCGGTGTGGCTGATGAAGGGCTTCATCGACGAGATTCCGAAGGAATACGAAGAGGCGGCGCTGGTCGACGGCTATACCCGGATGCAGGCCTTCTGGAAGATCGTTCTGCCTGAAGCTCTTACGGGCATTGCTGCGACGGCGGTGTTCTGCTTCATCACCGCCTGGAACGAGTACGCTTTTGCGCTGATCCTCACCAATCGTCGGGCGCAAACGGCGCCGCCGTTCATTCCTAGCCAGGTCGGTACGGGGTTGCAGGACTGGACCGTGATCGCTGCGGGGGCGGTGCTGTTCCTTCTGCCGGTCGCCATCTTTACCTTCCTCCTGCGCAACCATCTGCTGCGTGGCATGAGCTTCGGAGCAATCCGTAAATGAACTTGCGTGAATTTAATCAGCGATTTCTCGAACGTGGCGCTATCGCCTTCATGGTGGTGGGGATCCTGTTCCTCTGCCAACCTTGGGTCGCGTTCCTGCATTCGTGGAGCGTGCTGGTCATGCTGATCGGCCTCATTGGTTTCAACGTCTCCGTGCACATCGCGCCGCCGGTGCAGCGCATCGACGAGGATGATACCGGGCCGGTGTCGGTCTCTGAGACTGTGCGGGAGGGGCACGGGCATGGCTGAGATCGAACTGCGCAATGTCGATAAACATTTCGGCGTGCTACACGTAATTCGCGACGTCAATTTGACGGTCAAGGACAAAGAGTTCGTGGTGTTTCTCGGCCCCTCGGGCTGCGGCAAGACCACAACGCTGCGCGCCATTGCCGGGCTTGAGGACATCGACTCCGGAGACATTCTGATCGACGGCAAGCCAGTGCAGGACTTGCATGCCTCCGAGCGCGACGTCGCATTCGTCTTCCAGAATTACGCGCTCTATCCGCATCTCACTGTGTTCGAGAACATGGCGTTTCCGTTGCGGGCCGTGCGCCAGAGCCGCGAGGATATCGACCGTACGGTGAAGTCGGTGGCGACTTCGTTGGGGATCACGCATTTGCTCAAGCGCCGCCCCTCGGCGCTGTCGGGTGGCGACATGCAACGTGTGGCGATCGGCCGTTCGCTGGTCCGCCGGCCTAAGGCGATTTTGCTCGACGAACCGATCGGTTCGCTCGACGCCAAGCTGCGCGAGGGCATGCGGGTCGAACTCAAGCGTCTCCATCTGGAGAATGGCTCGACGTCGATCTACGTGACGCATGACCAGGTCGAAGCGATGTCGCTCGCCGATCGTATTGTGGTGATGAACGAAGGTGCGCTGCAGCAGGTCGGAACGCCGAGCGAGGTCTATCTGCATCCCGCCAATCTGTTCGTCGCCCAGTTCATCGGCTCGCCCGTAATGAACATCGCGCCCGCTATTGTCAGTGAGGCTGGCGGCATAGTGCAGGTGAGCATCGACAAGGAAAGCTTCGAGCTGCCGCGCGAACTGCTGGGCATACTGGAAAGCAAGCGAGCGGGTAACGACCTGTCCTTGGGCATCCGTCCTGAGGGCGTACTCGTCAGCCGCACCGACACTGCCGGTTATCGGCCGGCCGAGGCGCACATCGTGCAGCCGTTCGGCGGATTTGATATTGTCGGCCTCAAGTTAGGGGATCGATCGCTTCGGGCCCGCACTGTTGCTGGCTATGTTGCAAAGGCTGGCGACCCGATCTGGGTCCGGCTCGACCCCACCCAGGCCCATTTCTTCGACAACAAGTCGGGCGCGTCGCTCGACATCCGACTCGGCGACTGATCCATGGCCCGTATCCGACTCCAGAACGTCACTAAAACATTTGGCCAGCACACCGCGCTCGCCGACTTTAGCCTCGACGTCGCTGACGGCGAGTTCTTCGTCCTGCTCGGTCCAACCGGCGCCGGCAAAACAACCACCCTCAGGCTCATCGCCGGCCTCGAAAAACTAACCTCCGGCAACGTCTTCATCAACGAGGTCGATGTCGCCGACTGGGGACCGGCCGAACGCGATACCGCGCTCGTCCTGCAGCAATACTCCCTCTATCCGCGTCTCACCGTGCGGGAGAATTTGGTCTTTCCGCTGCGCTCCAAGGTTCGGAATATGTCGCAGGCCGACATCGAAGCGCGCATCGCCTATGCCAGTACGACGCTTCGCATCGAGCATCTGCTTGAGCGCAAGACCGACAAGTTGTCGGGCGGCGAAATGCAGCGCGTTTCGATCGGCCGGGCCATCGTTCGCGAGCCGCAGGTGTTCCTGATGGACGAGCCGCTGTCGGCTCTCGACGCCAAGCTGCGCGAAGCGCTGCGTGTCGAGCTCAAGGAACTGCAGTTGCGGCTGAAGACCACTTTCATCTTCGTCACGCACGACCAGGTCGAGGCCATGACGATGGGCGACCGGATCGGTATACTCAACCGCGGACGCATCATCCAGGTCGGCACACCGAGCGAAATCTACAACAATCCGCGCGACATTTTCGTTGCGGGTTTCGTCGGTTCCCCGGCGATCAATTTGCTCGAAGGTAAAATTGCCGCCGGCAAAGCAGTGGTTACACCGCACAGTTTCGAGTTGCCGATCGAGGCGTCGGTGGGCGAGGGACGCTACACGTTCGGCATCCGGCCCGAAGACGTCCGTGTTGAGTCCGGGGCGCCGGTCGAGGCAAAGGTGCACGATATTGAGAACCACGGCATGGAGAAGATCCTGACCATGCGCGTCGCCAATCATCTCGTGAGGGCGGGTGTCCCGGCGCGAGTCAATGTCGCGGTGGAAGACACGGTCCGCTTTGGCTGGAACCCCGGTAAAGTGATCCTCTTCGACGTCAAATCTGGTCTAAACCTTGGCCACAAGGCCGCCTGACGAGATTCTACTGGGGACTAAGATGACCGACGCGCATACCAACAATTATCCGAAGCTCCACAACGCGACCTGGCCCGGCGTGGTCGGCAAGGGCAGCGGTGATGGCGAGCCGATCATTCCACTCGATACGCTGATGAAGCTCACTGCTGGTGCCGAAGTCGACGGCGTCAAGTTCGACGGCGTCGATCTGTGGCTCGCCGACCCACACATCTCGATCGACAGCGACCGAGACGGCGTCAAGCGGATGTCCGACCACATCGCGAGCTTCGGTCTCAAGGTCGGCTCGTTCGTGGCGCCGATCTGGGGTGGCGCGGGCGGCGGTTCGGCCATGGGCGACGCCGACGAGCGCAAACGCTTCCTCGATCAGGTTCGCAAGGCCTGCGTCATCGGCAAGCAGATGCGCGAGATCGGCATCCGGCCGACCGGCGGCGTCCGCGTCGATTCGTCCACCGGCGTTGACGCCTGGGACAAGGATCCTGTCGGCAACACCAAGCTCATCGCGGAGACCTTCCGCGAGGCTGGCAAGATCGCGCAGGATCACGGCGAGTACATCGTCGCCGAGGGCGAGATCTGCTGGGGCGGCATGCACTCATGGCGCGAGAACGTGAAATTGCTCGAGATGGTCAACATGCCCGGCGTGGTCGGCTATCAGGCCGACATGGCGCACTCGATGCTGTTCGTGCTCGGCGCCAACGCCGAACGGGACCGCATCCTCCCCGCCAATTTCGACTGGTCCGACAAGGCCGCGCTCGATGCCGCCTATCATAAGGTCGCCGACGCTCTCCGCCCGTGGACGCTCGACTTCCACGTCGCCCAGAACGACGGTACGACGTTCGGGTCGGGCTCACACGAAAAGACTGGCCGGCACTGCCAGATCGATGATCCCAATGGCCGCCTCGACGTCACCAAGCACGCCGGCTACTGGCTGCGCGACGAAAATGGCGAACTCACCAAGACGATGCGTCACATCTGCTGGGACGGTTGCATGTTCCCCAATTCGGTCATGGAGACGCAGGCCACCTGGAACAAGATTCTGGGCGCGATGATCAAGGTGCGCGACGCGCATGGCTGGCGCGAATAGGGAGCGACGTCGATGACCAAACAACTCAACGTCGGCATGGTGGGTTACGGCTTCATGGCCCGCGCTCACTCCAACGCCTGGGCCAATGTCGCGCATTTCTTCGAGACCGGTTATCGCCCGGTGCTGAAGGGCGTCGCCGCCCGCAACACCAGCAAGGTGCGCCATTTCGCCGAGATGTGGGGCTATGAGAGCGTCGAGGAAGACTGGCGGGCGCTGATCGCCCGCAAGGATATCGACGCCATCGATATCTGCGTGCCCAACGATCTCCACGCCGAGATCGCCATCGCGGCCGCGCAGGCCGGCAAGATGGTGTTGTGCGAAAAGCCGCTGGCCCGCACCGAGGCCGAAGGCAAGCCGATGGTGGATGCGGTCGAAAAGGCCGGCGTCCCCAATATGGTCTGGTACAATTACCGGCGCATCCCGGCCGTGATGTTGATCAAGAACATGGTCGAAGCCGGCAGGCTCGGCCAGATATTCCACTACCGCGCGAAATTCCTCCAGGACTGGACGATTTCGCCCGACGTGCCGCAGGGTGGCGCCGCCACCTGGCGGCTCGATGTCGATGCGGCGGGCTCCGGTGTCACCGGGGATCTGCTTGCCCATTGCCTCGATACCGCCATCTGGATCAACGGTGGCATCTCATCGCTCACAGCGATGACCGAAACCTTCATCAAGGAACGGATGCACGCCGAGACCGGCAAGGCGCAGCCGGTTGGCATCGACGATGCGGCGGCAGTGCTGACCCGCTTCGGCAATGGCTCGCTCGGCACGTTTGAATCGACCCGCTATGCCCGCGGTCACAAGGCCGGCTACACACTCGAGATCAATGGCGCCAAGGGGTCGCTGAGCTGGGATTTGCACGATCTCAACCGGGTCCAGTATTTCGATCACGGTATCGAAGGCGCACAGCGCGGCTGGACGGATATCCTCGTCACCGATGGCGACCATCCTTATCTGGGCAAATGGTGGGTGCCGGGTCTGATCATCGGTTACGAGCATTCGTTCACGCACCAGGTGGCGGATTTCCTTGATGGTTTGAGAACCGGCAAGCCGGCCGCCCCGACCTTCCGCGATGCACTCGAAACCAACCGCATCTGCGACGCGATCCTTGCGTCGGGTAAATCGGGCGCGTGGGTGAACCTCTAGCGGTTGGCCCGGTGAGCCCTTTCGGGATCGCCGGGACAGAGCGGAACACATTAAGCGGCCCGTTGGGACCGCCCCGGACAGAGCGGAGAAGAACAACATGAAGCTCGGCTTCGATCTGCTGCTGTGGACCACGCACGTCACCGACGCGCATTGGCCGATCATCGAAGACCTCAAAGCCACCGGCTATGATGGTGTCGAGATCCCGATCTTCGAGGGTGAGGTCGCGCACTACGAAAAGCTTGGGCGCCGACTGAAGGATTTTGGCATCGAGGCGTCCGGCATCGGGGTCATGGCGAATGGCAGTGCGATTTCCTCCGACGCTACGGCGCGCGCCGGGGCACTCGATCATCTCAAATGGCTGGTCGACTGCACGGCCGCACTGGGCGGCAAGATCGTCGCCGGCCCGTTCCATCAGCAGCTTGGCGAGTTCTCGGGCCGCGGTCCGACCGCCGATGAGATTTCGCGCTGCGTCGAAGTCCACAAGCAGGCGGCGCAATACGCCGCGACGGCCGGCGTCGCGCTGAGCGTCGAGCCGCTCAACCGCTTCGAGTGCTACTTCCTCAACACGATGGAGCAGGCGGCGGAGTTGGTGAAGCGCGTCGGCGAGCCCAACTATGGCTATCTGTTCGACACCTTCCACACCAACATTGAAGAGAATTCGGTCGTCGACCTGATCTCCCTGACGATCAAGCAGATCAATCATGTGCACATCAGCGAGAACAATCGCGGGGTGCCGGGCGCCGGGCACGTCCCATTCCGGCCGATCATCGCGGCGCTGAAGGCCGCTGGATATGATGGCTGGATGACGATCGAGGCCTTTGGTTCAGCACTCCCCGATCTTGCCGCCACCACAAAAATCTGGCGCCCACTGTTCGCGGCGGAGACGGACGTCTATCGCAAGGGCTTCAAGCTGATGCGCGACTACTGGGATTTGTCGTAGCGCCGCCCACCTGGCGAGGGGCCCGGGTCAGCGTCAGCTTCGCCGATGCGAGGTGGGCGTGACAGGCGAGCTCGACGGTGCGCTGATCACGTTGCAGTAGAGCGTCGATATAGGAGAGATGCTCGCGAATAGCGACTTCGTTGCGCTGCCGTTCGTCGCGCTTGTTCCATTGGTAGTGATAGTGGAAGATGAAGCTGATGATGTCGTAGAAGTCGTCGATGAAGCGGTTTGGCGATGCGGAACTAATCAGCCGGTGAAACCGGTTGTCGAGGTCCGAGAAATCGTGAAATCGCGCATCGATGTCGGCCAGCAATTGCTGATGTTCCTTGCGCAGCGTCTTCAGCGCCATCCATATTGTGGCGTCAGGGGGCAGAGCCGCGAACGCCCCGGCAGACCGTAGTTCGAACATCTCGCGGATCTCGAAGAGTTCCAGGGCGAAGTCCTCGGTGAAGCCCTTGAACAGCCAGCCCGCGTTGGGCCGTTTCTCGATCAACCCAAAGCGGCGGAAGCGGTTGAGAAACTCTCGAATTCCAGATGTGCTGATACCGAACTGGCGCGCCAGTTCGAGTTCGTTGATCTGTGCGTCAGGCTTGGCATCACCGCGAAGCATCCATTCCATAAATCTTCGTTCGACTTGCGCCGCAGCATCCTCGGTCTCCGCTTCTGGGTAGCGCGCCATGCGCGGCCGCGGCCTCACGAGTATCCGTCCGCGTTCGTTCACCGCGATGATGCCGCGTTCGTGAAGTTCGGCCAACACCTTGCGGACCGTAGTGCGGCTGATCCCGAGCGTCGTACTCAGCTCGTTTTCCGAGGGTAGCACCACCCTGGCCGGCATGACCGCCAGTTGGTCGAGCGTCTGGTTGAAGGCGCGTTTGAAGACGGTATCCGGTTTCATGTTCTAGATTGTTTTTTCGTGCCGAGGACACGGTAGCCGTTACCGCTCGCTGGCATCTTGCTGGTCTCACGCTTGTCAATCGCGTCGCCATCGATGGCCAACGCGTACGAGTTGCAGGCCATCGCCGCCTCCGTCGTCGGTGGCGCCAGCCTATTCGGTGGCCGCGGCACGGTTCTTGGTGCGGTCGCAGGTGCCATCCTGTTCACAACCATGAGCAATGGAGCGGTCCTGCTCGGCATCGACCCGTTCTGGGAGATGGTGATAGAGGGACTGCTGATTCCGCTTGTGGTGTATCTCGATAATCTACAAAAGCGGCGCCAAGCAGGCGTCTAGCACCGCCTTCGCGGCTTGCAACAAACCCTCCACGGACCACACACAATGCACGTACTCGTCTGCCGAAACCCTGGGGATCTTGCGCTCGAAGACCAACCGCTTCCCATCAGGGGCGATGGCGAAGTACTGGTCAAGCCGCGCCGCATTGGCATCTGCGGTACCGACTATCACATCTATGAGGGCAACCAGCCGTTCCTGTCCTATCCGCGCGTCATGGGGCATGAGCTTGCGGTTGAGGTCGTCGAGGTGCCGATCGGCAGCAAGCTCAAAATCGGCCAGATCTGTGTCGTCAATCCATACCTGTCGTGCGGTCACTGCGTCGCCTGCCGGCAGGGCAAACCCAATTGCTGCACCACAATCTCGGTCCTCGGTGTGCATCGCGATGGCGGCATGACCGGTCTGCTCTCGCTGCCGGAAAAGAACCTGATTCCGGCCGAAGGTTTGGGTGTCGACGAATGCGCGATGGTGGAGTTCCTCGCGATCGGCGCGCACGCGATCCGGCGCGGTGCGACCTCCTCTTCGGATCGCGCCCTCATCATCGGGGCAGGGCCGATTGGCCTTGGTGCGGCGCTCTTTGCATCTTTGTCCGGCGCGCGCGTCACACTCCTCGATCGTGACCAGGGGCGGCTCGATGCCGCGCGCGGGCTGTTCGCGGTCGACCATGCCATTCTCGCTGACGACGGCGTTGCGGACGCGGTGCGCGCCATCACGGCCGGCGATGGGTTTGATATCGTGTTCGACGCCACGGGCAACCGGGAGTCGATCGAGAGAGGCTTCAACTTCGTCGCCCATGGCGGACGCTATGTGCTGGTGAGCGTGGTGAAGGGTGACATCACCTTCACCGATTCCGATTTCCATCGTCGCGAGTTGAGTCTCTTTGCCAGCCGCAACGCCGCAACGGAAGATTTCGAGCGCGTCATCGATGCAATCCGCGCCGGCCATGCGCCCGCGGCGAAATGGATCACCCACCGCACGACGTTGGCGGGCGCTGCGGTGGATCTGCCCAAATGGGCGGCCGGGCGGGGCAGTGTGATCAAAGCCGTGATCGAGGCCGACTGCCGCCATACTGGCGAAGCGCGTAGAGTTCCCGGCGCTCCGGTTCAGACCCCGATGTAGCGGCTCAGGATTTCGGTCGAGGTTTTGAGCTCGGCGCTGGTGCCGTCGAAGACGACATGGCCGTTGTTGAGGATATACGCCCGGCTCGCGATCGAGAGGGCAGCGGCGAGATTTTGTTCGACGAGGATGATGGTCTGCCCTTCGGCCGCGAGCCGCTCGCAGATTGCCAGCAGGTCGCGCACGATGATCGGCGCCAGCCCCTCGAACGGCTCGTCGAGCAACAGGATCTTGGGTGAGCGGACGAGCGCACGGGCGATGGCCAGCATTTGCTGTTCGCCGCCGCTGAGGTCGGTGCCACGGCTGGTGCGGCGCTCCGCGAGACGCGGGAACATCTCGTAGATGCGCTCGAGCGGCCAGGCCGGCCTAGCGGTGAGGCTGGCGAGGACGATGTTCTCTTCAACGCTGAGGCTACCAAAGATACGGCGCTCTTCCGGCACCAGCTGCAGGCCGGCATTGGCCACTGTGTGGCGTCGTGCGCCGCGCAGTTCGCGGCCGTCGAGCTTGATGCTGCCGGCTTTGGTATCGACGGCGCTCATCAGGGCCTTGAGTGTGGTGGATTTGCCGGCGCCGTTACGGCCGAGCAGCGCCACGACCTCGCGCTGTTCGAGCCGCATCGAGACGTCGAACAGGATGTGCGAGTCGGCGTAGTAGCTGTTGATCTTATCGATCTCGAGGAAGCTCATGCGTGGACGCCTCCGAGATACGCATCCTGCACGGCGTCGCTGCCCTGGACCTCTGCCGGCGTACCCTCAGCGAGGATGCGACCCTGCGCCAGCACAGTGACCTGGTCGGCCATGCCGAACAGTGCGTCCATGTCGTGCTCCACCACCACCAGGGTTCTGCCGACCGCCAGATGGTTCAGCAGCACGACAGTATCGGCGCGCTCCTGCGGACTCATCCCGGCCAATGGCTCGTCGAGGAGCAGCACCTTGGGATTGGTGCCAAGCGCCAGACCGATCTCGATCCGGCGCTTTTCACCATAGGCGAGGTCCGAGACTTTCACGTCGGCGCGCGGCGTCAGGTCGAGCAGGCGCAAGGTCTCGTCAATGTCGGCGTTGAGCTCGTCCATGTGGTCGACATTGCGGAACAGGTCGAGCCGGAACTCGCCGCGGGCCCGCGACAGCGCCGAGATCATGAGGTTGCGCCGCACCGTCAGCTTCGGAAAAAGCTGGTTGATCTGGTAGCTCTTGGCAACGCCCCGATGACAGACGGCGGTGACGTCGAGATTGGTGGTTTCCTCGCCGAACATGAAAATCTGGCCGGAAGTGGGTTTGATCTCGCCGGTCAGCATCTTGAAGAAGGTGCTCTTGCCGGCCCCGTTCGGACCGATCAGGCCGCGGATCTCGCCTTCGCGGACTTTGAAGTTGACGTCCTCGTTGGCGATGATGCCGCCATAGTGCTTGCTGATGCCCCTGGCCTCGATCACTACGCGGTCGGAGATCGGACGGCGCAGGATCGGGGTGTTCGGCCTTCCCACCGGCGCGGCTGGCACGGTTGCTTCGGCCGGCGGCGACGCAGTCGGGCGGAGAAAATGGTAGAGGTCAGATATCCCGCCGACGATACCGCGCCGGAGGAACATGATGAGAACGACAAAGACCAGGCCCAGAACCAGCTTCCATGCCGCGCCGAGGCCGAGAGCCGATTGCAGTTCGTTACGAAGATACAGCCACAGCGCGCCGCCGACCAGCGGCCCCAGCAACGTGCCAGCACCGCCGATCACGGTCTGCATGACGAGCTGGCCGGAGGTCTCGAAGGTGAAGGATTCGGGCGACATGTAGCTTTGCAGCGTGCCCTCCAATCCGCCGGCGAGACCGGCATAGCCGGCAGCAATGGTGAAGACCGAGAGCTTGTAGAGTTGAATGCGATGCCCGACGGCTTGCGCGCGCAACGGATTATCGCGGATGGCAGTGAGCACATGCCCAAAGGGCGAAGCGACGATGCGGCGGGCGATGACGTAGCCCATGAAGAACAGCACCGCGAGGAGCCCGTAAAGTTTCCATGGGCTGTCGAAGGCGAAGTCGAAACCGGGCAGGTTGATGCTCGGCTTGGGCACGTTGGGCAGTCCGTTCTCGCCACCGGTCCAGGGATAGAGCGCCGAATTCTCGAGAAAGAAGAACATCTCGCCGAATGCCACGGTGATCATGGCGAAATAGATGCCAGAGCGCCGCAGCGCCAGCACGCCAACCAGCGTGCCGACGATCGCAGCGCCGACGAGCCCGATCAGCAGCGCGATGAAGACGTTGGGAATGGTGTGCGAGACCAGCAGGTACGAACTGATGAAGCCGCCCGTGCCGTAGAACGCCGCCTGCCCGAACGACAGCAATCCCGTAAAGCCGAAGATCAGATCGAAGCCGAGTCCGAACAGGCCCCAGATCAGGATGCGGCTCAAGGTGTCCGACGTACCGCCGATCGAGGGCAGCACGAACGGCGAGATGATAAGCACGAGGCCAAGGATGAGTTCGGCGGTGAAGGCGAAGCGGCGCCGGCGCGGAGCGGTGGTCAAGCGGCGGCCCTCATCTGGTTCCGAACAGGCCTTGAGGCCTGGCGATCAGGACCAGCGCCATGACGGCGAACAGCATCACCTGGCTGAGTTGCGGGTTGAACATTGAGGTCAGGCTCATGATCTCGCCGGCGATGATGCCGCCGACAATGGCGCCGGGGAATGAGCCGACGCCGCCGATCACCACCACCACGAAGCACTCGATCAGAATGTCGTCGCCGACATTGGGGGTGATCGAGATAATCGGCGCATTAATGATGCCGGCAAAGCCCGCCGCCATGGCGCCGATGCCGAACACAATCATGAAGGTGCGCTGGATGTTGATGCCCAGCATGTCGACCATCGTGGCGTCTTCGATGCCGGCGCGCACCACCATGCCAAGCCGGGTGCGATAGAGCAGGATGTAGAGCGCTGCGAGCGCCACCACGACGATGCCGAACGCGACGAGCCTGTACTCCGGATAGATCGTGAAGCCCAGATTGATGATCGGGCTCACCACCACCGGGGCAGTGACCATCTGCGACAGGCTGCCAAATCCGGCGCGCACCAGCTCGACGATCACGATACCGATGCCGAAGGTCACGAGGATCTGGTCCTCTTCGGGCCGGTTATAGAAGAAGCGGACGATGAGGCGCTCGATGACAATACCGACGATGCCGACAAAGGCGGCGCCGACCACCACCGCAATGAAAAAATTGCCGGTCGCCTGGAAGGCGACGAACCCGGCATAGCCGCCCAGCATGAACAACGCGCCATGGGCGAGGTTGAGCACGCCCAGCGTGCCGTAGACGATGGTGAGGCCGGCGCTGATCAGCGCCAGCAGGGCGCCTGAGACCAGTCCGTTGAAGAGCTGTGAGACAAAATTCCCCCAGTTCAGCACGTGATGTTCCCCCGCATGGCGCCTGTGGTCATTCTTGGCGTGTTTCTGCAGCAAGCGATAGCCTGTCCCCGCTGGTGCGGGGACAGGCCGTTACGCGATGTGCGGGCCGTATCAGGTCGCATCGCCCATCTTGCAGCCGAAGGCGCTCGGGTCCTGCATGATGCCGTCGCCGGGCACGATCTCGACGACGTTGTAGTAGTCGTCCTTGCCCTTCATATCGCCGGGCTTTTTACCCTGCACCACGATCACCGGCCGGATGAGCTGGTGGTCGGCGGCGCGCCACGAGATCGGGCCGACGGTCGAGTCAGCGTATTTCTTGCCAGACTCGTAGGCCTCGATGATCTTGGGCGGGTAGAAGGTGCCGGCGTTCTCGACCGCGTCGGCCCAGAGTGCGATCTGCAGATAGCCCGCATGCGCACCCCATTCCGGCTTCTGGCCGTACTTGGCTTCGAACTTGTCGACGAACTGCTTGGCCAGCGGGAATTTGTCGCCAATGTCCCAGTAGAAATCGAGGCCGGCGTAAACGCCCGCCATCAGGTCCTGGCCGACCTGCTGGACGAGGTAGGGCGACATGTAGGGGATGACCAGGGTCATCTTGTCGAGGAGGCCGAACTGCTTGGCCTGCTTGATCGAGTTCACCGCGTCGTTGCCGAAGCCGATCACCACCAGCGTGTCGGCGCCGGAGTTGGCGATGTTGAGCAGGAACGCCGAGAAGTCGGGCGCGCCGAGCGGCGCCAACTGGTTGGTGACGGTCTTCCAGCCACCGGCCTCGGTGAACTTGGTCATCGAGTCGTAGACGGTGTGGCCGTAGGTATAGTCCGGCGTCAGGTAGGCGGCCTTGCGGTCCTTGCCGAGCTTGTCGATCAGCACAGGCGCCAGCGCTGCCGACGTGGAATAGGCGTAGAAGCACGAGCGGAACGAATAGCGCGTGCAGTCCTTGCCGGTGGTGTCGTTGGAGCCGGAAATGCCCGGCAGGTAGATCACCTTCTGGTCCTGCGCGAAGTGGTTCAGCGCCACGGCGGTGCCCGAGGAAACGGACCCGATCAGCAGCGACGCTTTGTTGTCCTGCACGAACTTGGTGGCGTTCTGCACGGCGAGGTCGGCCTTGGCGGCTTCGTCGGCGGCGGCAGATGTCACGGTCTTGCCGAGCACACCCTTGGTGGTCTTGGTGGAGATCGCCTTGATCAGCTCGTCGCCATTGTTGAGATGCTCGATGGCGAGTTCGATGCCCTTCTGCTCGTCGGCGCCGGCTGCCGCGTAGGTGCCGGTCAGCGGAACGTCGATGCCGACGAAGACGCTGTCGCCCGACTGGCCGGCGGGAAACGTGCCGAGTGCCGGGTAGTCTTCGGCCATGGCCCAGCCCGGCAGCATCGTGGCGCCAGCGGCGCCGGCCATGCCGAGCAATACTGTGCGGCGGCTGACGCCCCCGCGGAGATCGTCTGAATGCGACATATGATCCTCCCTTGCGCGCGTGCCGGATTGCCGGACGCGCAATGTCCTCGGGATTTTCGGAACCGAACGCCGATTAATGCGATCACGCCTCCTCAAGCGCGACCGGCCGGACGTCCGTTCCTCCACTCCCCAAGGCAGTAAACGGGAGCGGACTGAGCACAACCTGATCTGAACCTGACTTCAAGCTGACTTTTTGGCGATGGCGCGGTGCAGGGCGGCGACAAGCCGGGCGAGGTCCGTGGGTCGCTGGGACAGGTCGTCGAGAGCGTCGATCTGCAGTGCGATGTCGCCGATCTCAGTGAACCCGAATGTCCCCGCAGCGCCGGCCAGTTGATGAATAACGACCCGGATGGCCTCGAGATCACCGGCCGCCTGGAGCCGTGTGATGGCGTCCAGATTGTCGCTCAGGCGCTGGCGAAACCCCCCATCGGGGTCGAGCACCGCAAGCTCGGCCGGGGTGGGCGACGGCGCCCGCGGCATCGTCAGTTCGAGGCGGTGTCGAGGACGGCCAGCCGGTAGCCGATGCCCCGCCGGGTCTCGATCGTCACGGCGGCCCCGGCATTGCGCAGCACGCGCCGGAGCTTGGACACCTGCGCCTCGATCGAATTGGCGCTGACCTGGTCGTCGAAGCCGTAGAGCGCCTCCTCGATCATCCGCTTGGGCGTCATGTGGTTCTTGCGCCGGACCAGCAGCTCAAGCAGTTGGAACTGCTTGCGCGCCAGCGACAGGCCGACACCGTCGACCACGGCCTCCAATGCGTCGCTGTCGACGCTGAGGTTGGCGACCGCGAGGCGTGGCCCGCGCATCCGCACCGGGCGGCGCAACAGCGCGGTGACGCGGGCCCGCATTTCGGGCACCGCAAACGGCTTGCTGAGATAATCGTCGGCGCCACTCGACAGGCCGATCACCCGGTCTTCGACCTTGTGGCGGGCGGTGAGCATCAGGATGGGGGCTTCGACCGAACGCCGCCGCATCTCGCGCACGAGGTCCAGCCCATCGATGTCGGGAAGCCCCAGATCGACAATCATCAGTGCGTAATCGGTGCCGCGCGCCGCGAGCAACGCGTCCTCGGCCAGCCGGACGCTGTCGACCGTATGGCCAAGGCCGCGCAATTCGCGCCCGAGCAAAGCGGCGATATCGGCGTCGTCTTCGACAATCAGTATACGGGCCTGCGATGCCGTTGCCAGCCCGCGCCCCTTTCGCTCCGCGCTGGCTCGCGTGTCGCTCAAATCCAGTATCATCGTCACACCTCCTCGCATGCCGACGGCCAATAGTGTGAGGCTTGCTGGGTAAATACAAGGGGGCTAGGCTTCTTTGCACGGGCAGGGAGGACACATTGCCCGTGAGGAGAGCATCATTCCGGCCTCGATTCTGATCGCTGATGACGATCCCAATATCCTGCGCGCGCTGAGTTTCATCATGCAGCGCGAGGGCCATGACGTGCGCACCGCCACCGATGGCGCTCAGGCGCTGCAATCGGTCGTCGATGCCCCGCCGGATCTGGTGCTGCTCGACGTCATGATGCCGCGCGGCAATGGCTATGATGTGTGCCGGGCGCTGCGCGCTTCGCCCGACTACAACGATGTTCGCATTGTCATGCTGACGGCGCGCGGCAATGACGACGACCAGCGGCGCGGGCTTGCGCTGGGCGCCGATGCGTACGTCACCAAGCCGTTCGCTATCGGCGATGTGGTCGGGTGTGTGGCGAGCGTCCTCGCCAGCCCGCGCCGCGCCGCGCTCGGACAGAACTAGCCATGCTGCGGCGCGCGGCGCGGCGCGACCGGCTGGTGGGGTTGTTCATCGCGGGCGTCGTGCTGCTCAACCCACCGGTGCTCAATCTGTTCGGTGGCACGCTGTTGGGCTGGCCGGCGCTCTACATCTATCTGTTCGCCGTGTGGCTGCTGCTGATCGTCGGTATGGCGTTTGTGGTCGAGCGTGGCGGCAGCCCGAGCGATGATCGCAAAAGCGGGCCGCCGCGATGAGCCAAGGCGTCATTATCGGGGTGGCGGTCGGCTATCTGATGATGCTGTTCGCGGTGGCCTATTTCGTCGAGCATGGCCGGGGACGGCTGTCGCGGCTGACGGGCTCGCCGCTGGTCTATACGCTGTCGCTCGCGGTCTATTGCAGTTCGTGGACGTTCAATGGCGGCGTCGGCCGAGCGGCGCAGTCCGGACTCGACTTCCTGCCGATCTATCTCGGGCCAACGCTGGCCTTCTGCCTCGGGCCGATCGTCATTCGCCGGATCCTACGGGTCAGCAAGGCCAACAAGATCACCTCGATCGCCGATCTCATCGGCGCGCGCTTCGGGCGCAGCGGCGGGCTCGCAGCGCTGGTCACCATCATCGCGGTGATCGGGCTCACCCCCTATATCGCGCTGCAGCTCAAATCGATCTCGAGTGGTTTTGCGGCGCTGAGCGCCAATCCGGGCGCCGACACTGGCGTGTTCGACGCGGCGCTGTGGGCGGCGGTGATCCTCACGGTGTTCGCCATGCTGTTCGGCAGCCGCTCGATCCATCCGGGCGAGCATCATCCCGGCATGGTGGTCGCCATTGCGCTCGAATCGGTGCTGAAGCTGGTGAGCCTCACGGTCATCGGGCTGTTCGTCGGCTATGGTCTGTTCCACGGCTTCGGCGATCTCTTCACGCGTGCCGCCGCGGTGCCTGATATTGCGGCGATCTTTTCGTACGACCCGCAGCGTTATGGCTACAGCTGGATTGCCATGACGCTGCTGGCGGGGCTCGCCAGCCTCTGCCTGCCGCGGCAGTTCCAGGTGATGGTGGTCGAGAACGTCGACGAGCGGCATCTCGATCGCGCCATCTGGCAGTTCCCGCTGTATTTGCTGGCCATCAACCTCTTCGTCCTGCCGATCGCGATCGCCGGCCGCATGCTGGTGCCGGGCACTGCCGATCCGGACAATCTCGTGCTCGCGCTGCCGCTGCTCGGTGGCCAGCCGCTTTTGGCGCTGATCGCGTTTCTCGGTGGCGTGTCGGCGGCGGCCAGCATGGTGGTGGTCGAGACCACAGCGCTCAGCCTGATGGTCTGCAACGATGTGGTGATGCCGGCGCTGCTGCGGATCAAATCCCTGGGGCTGGCCGAACGCAGCGATCTCACGCGGCTTCTGTTGTGGGTGCGGCGCGGCGTGATGGTCGTGGTGATGACGCTTGGCTATCTCTACATGCGCCACGACAGCTCGCAGTTCGCACTGGTCTCGATCGGGCTGCTATCCTTCGTGGCGGTAGCGCAGTTCGCGCCAGCGATGATCGGCGGCTTGTTCTGGCGCGGCGCCACCAAGGCCGGTGCCTTCGCCGGCATCTCTGCCGGCTTCCTCGTCTGGTGCTACACGCTGCTGCTGCCCACCTTCGCGCGGTCGGGAACTCTCGCTCCGGACTTTGTCGCCAATGGCCCGTTCGGGCTGGCGCTGCTCAAACCCTATGAGCTGTTCGGTCTGCACGGCCTTGATCCGGTCACGCACAGCACGTTCTGGACGCTGTTGGCCAATATCGGGGCGTTCACCGCGGTGTCGCTGTTCGGCCGGCAACGCCCGGTCGACCGTGCGGATGCCGCAAGTTTCGTCGATGTCGACAACCCCGCAGACGCGGCGCAGATCCGCCGCCGTACGGCGCTGATTCCGGATCTCAATTCGCTGGCGTCGCGCTTCCTCGGCCGTGAGCGCGCCAATGCGGCGTTCGCCACCTGGGCGGCGCAGCGCGGCGTCGATCCGGCGACGGCGGTGCAGGCCGATGCCGAGACCGTGCTGTTCTACGAGCGGCTGCTCGCCAGCGTCATCGGCGCGGCGTCGGCGCGCGTGCTGGTCGGCGCCATCGTTGAGGAAGAGCCGCTCGGCGTCGACGAGGTGATGCGGATTCTCGACGAGACATCGCGCATCATCGAAGCCAACCGGCAGCTCGAAGAAAAATCGCATGCGCTCGAGATTGCCACGGCCGAGCTCAAGGAGGCCAATGGCCGCCTGCAGGAACTCGACGGCCTCAAGGATGATTTCGTCGCGACGGTGAACCATGAACTTAGAACGCCGCTCGCCTCGATCCGCGCTTTCTCGGAAATTCTGCGCGATCATCCGGCCCTGACCGACCCAGAGCGGCTGGAATTCCTCGGCATCATCGTCACCGAGACCGAACGGCTGACCCGGCTCATCGGGCAGCTGCTGCATCTGAGCAAGATCGAAGCGACCGGCACCATGCCGGTCGAGACCCAGATGGTCGATCTTGCCGCGGTGGTGCGCGAGTCGAGCGCGTCGATGCGGCAGGTGTTCGCGGCGCAGAACGTTGCCCTTGATGTGCAGATCGATCCCGGTGACACCCGGGTCATCGGCGATCACGACCGCTTGGTTCAGGTGGTGGTCAACCTCCTCGGCAACGCGGTGAAATTCTCGCCGCGGCAGGGCGGGCAGGCGACGCTTTCGTTGCGCCGCTTTGGTGACGAACTCGAGCTTGCGGTTGCCGACAACGGGCCCGGCATCCGGCCGCCCGACCGGCGGATTGTCTTTGATCGCTTCCGCCAGCTCGGCGATGCGATGGGCGACAAGCCGCAGGGCGTCGGGCTCGGCCTCGCCATCTCCGAGCGCATCGTGGCGCAGCATCGCGGCCGCATCTGGATCGAGGATGCGGAAGGCGGTGGCGCGCTGTTCCGCGTCAGGCTTCCGAACCGGCTCGAACGCGCCTAGGCGCGGTTTTGCCGCACATCGGGCTAAGCGGTCAG
Source organism: Devosia sp. (assembly GCA_039934955.1). GTDB lineage: Bacteria > Pseudomonadota > Alphaproteobacteria > Rhizobiales > Devosiaceae > Devosia_A. The sequence goes on along the minus strand of JBDTLB010000023.1, from coordinate 23,408 downwards.
GCGGGGTCTTTGCGTTCGAGGCGCGCCAACAGGCTCGAGGTGTCCCAGCGAGCGCCGCCCATCGCCTGCACCTCGGCATAGAACTGGTCGACCAATGCGCTGACGGGCAGGCGTGCGCCGTTGCGCCGCGCCTCATCGAGCACAATGCCCAAGTCCTTGCGCATCCAGTCGACGGCAAAACCAAAATCATATTTCTGCGCCAGCATGGTCTTGTGCCGGTTGTTCATCTGCCACGATTGCGCGGCGCCTTGCGAGATCACCTCGATCACTGCCTCGACATCAAGGCCCGCCGACTTGCCGAAATGGATGGCTTCGGCCAGCCCCTGCACGGCCCCCGCGATGGCGATCTGGTTCATCATTTTGGCAAGCTGTCCGGCCCCCGCCGGACCAAGCAGGCGGCACGCCTTGGCGAAGCTTGCGATCACCGGCGCGGCGCGCTCGAAGGCCGCCGCCTCGCCGCCCACCATCACGGTGAGCTGGCCGTTCTCGGCGCCGACCTGGCCGCCCGACACCGGAGCATCAAGAAAGCCGAAGCCGCGCTCGGTGGCGGCCGCGAACAATTCGCGGGCGATGTCGGCGGAGGCGGTAGTATGGTCGATGAAGATCGCGCCCTTGCCCATAGCGGTGAACGCGCCGTCCGACCCGAGTGTCACCTGGCGCAGATCGTCGTCATTGCCGACGCAGCAGAAGACGATCTCCTGACCTTCCGCAGCGGCGGCGGGTGTCGGCGCCGAACGGCCGCCATTGTCGGCAACCCATTTGGCGGCCTTGCCGGCGGTGCGGTTGTAGATGGTCACCTCGTGACCTTTGGCCGTTAGGTGCCGGGCCATCGGCGACCCCATCACGCCCAGCCCCAGAAACGCCACCCGCGCCATGCCCGCACTCCTTGGTCGAACCGCTTGTCCGGTTCTTACTAAGGTGCAGCGGCGGCGGGCGCTAGGACTTCGACGGCTCGGGAGTGACTCTCGAGCCGTCGCGTTGTCGACGAGGCGGCGGTTACTCGGCGGCTGCCTGAGCCCGCTTGGGTAGCACCCAGCCGGGCCGCACGAAGTGGCAGGTGTAGCCGTTGGGGAGGCGCTCCAGATAGTCCTGATGCTCGGGCTCAGCCTCCCAGAACGGGCCGACCGGGGAGATTTCGGTCACCACCTTGCCGGGCCACAGGCCCGAGGCGTCGACGTCGGCGATGGTGTCGAGCGCCACGGCCTTCTGCTCGTCGGTGGTGTAGAAGATCGCCGAACGATAGGACGCGCCCATGTCGTTGCCCTGCCGGTTCTTGGTCGAGGGATCGTGGATCTGGAAGAAGAATTCGAGCAGCTTGCGGAAGCTCGTGACATCGGGATCGAAGACGATCTCGAGTGCTTCGGCGTGGGTGCCGTGGTTGCGATAGGTGGCGTTGGCGACATTGCCGCCGGAATAGCCCACCCGGGTCGAGATCACGCCCGGCTGACGCCGCACCAATTGCTGCACGCCCCAGAAACATCCGCCCGCCAAAACGGCACGCTCGGTTCTTGCCATGTCGTTACTCCTCTGTTTTGCCCGGCAGATATAGGGTTCGCGCGGCTTTGAGCCATCACACGAACCCCGCACATCTGATCACGGCTTGTCGATTTCGACCGCGACTTAGCGAGCGGCGATCCTAGCGCGAAATCGGGTCGGCACAAAACGGCCGATCCAGCCAATCTGGAATGAGCATTCCACGTTGACAACGCGCCGGAGCCGATATTTCGTCCGGACACGCGGTGACCCTCGTTTCAACGGTCTGCCCTCCCATTTCGCACAGGAAAGCACAGTATCATGACCATCCGTTTCGCCCTGCTCGGCGCCGGACGCATCGGCAAAGTCCACGCCAAGGCGGTGACCGCCAATCCGGCCGCCAAACTCGTCGCCGTCGCCGACGCGATGGACAAGGTCGCCCAGGATATCGCCAGCCAATATGGCTGCGAGGTGCGGACGATCGAGCAGATCCTCACATCGGCCGACATCGACGCGGTTGTCATCTGCACGCCGACGGACACTCATGCCGATCTGATCGAGAAATTCAGCACCGCCAAAAAGGCGATCTTCTGCGAAAAGCCGATCGATCTCAGCGTCAAGCGGGTGCAGGAGTGCCTCAAGGTGGTCGCCGCCAACAAGTCGATCCTGATGGTGGGCTTCAACCGCCGTTTCGATCCGCATTTCGTGGCGGTGCGCGCCGCGATCGAGGCGGGCGAGATCGGCACTGTCGAGATGGTCACCATCATCTCGCGCGATCCGGGAGCGCCACCGGTCGACTACGTCAAGCGCTCGGGCGGTATCTTTCGCGATATGACCATCCATGATTTCGACATGGCGCGGTTCTTGCTCGGTGAGGAGATCGCGACGGTCTCGGCGCAGGCTTCGGTGTTGGTCGACAAAGCCATCGGCGAGGCGGGCGACTATGACAGCGTCAGCGTGATGCTGAGCACTGCCACGGGCAAGCACGCCACCATCTCAAATTCACGCCGCGCCACCTATGGCTACGACCAGCGCATCGAAGCGCATGGCAGCACCGGCTCGGTCGCGGCCGAGAACCAGCGCGCGGTGTCGATCGAGATCGCCAATTCCAAGGGCTACACCCGCCCACCGCTCTACGATTTCTTCATGACCCGGTATATTCAGGCCTACGCCAACGAGATCGCGGCCTTCATCGACGCAATCGGCGGCAAAGCCAAAGCCTCGCCCAGTGGCGCCGACGGTCTCGCCGCGCTTGTGCTCGCCGAGGCGGCACTGAAATCGGTGAAAGAGGGCCGGGCCGTGAAGGTCAGCGAAGTGCTGGGATAAGTCGATGGGAAGGCCCCCTCACCCGGATCGCGAGGACGATCCGACCTCTCCCCCGAGGGAGAGGTGGTGCGGGGGCTAGATCGTGCCACATCTCACCTCTCCCTTGGGGGAGAGGTCGCCGCGCAGCGGCGGGTGAGGGGGCCTTCTACTTCAGCATCCACTCATGCTCGACCGCATTGTGGAATTTCCACACCCGCTTCGGGCCTGCCATCACGTTGAGATAGTACAAATCATAGCCGTGCACGGCCGCTACCGGGTGGTAGCCACGCGGCACCAGCGTCACGTCGCCATCCTCGATCACCAGCGCCTCGTCGAGCGAGCGGTCGTCGGTATAGACCCGCTGCATGGCAAAGCCCTGCGGCGGGTTCAGCCGGTGGTAATAGGTCTCTTCGAGCAGCGACTCGTGGGGTAGATTGTCGGTGTCGTGCTTGTGCGGCGGATAGGACGAGGTATTGCCGCCCGGCGTGATCACTTCGACCACCAGCAGCGCATGCGCCCCTGGATCAGTCTCGGGCAAAATGTTGGTGACGTAGCGGGTGTTGCTGCCCTTGCCGCGGGTGATCTGCGCCGGCACATCGATGATACGGACGGGATAGCTGCCGCCGCCCGGCGCGGTGCAGCGTGCGAGCGTCAGCGCAGTGCTTGCCGTCACCGACCAGTCAGTGTGCGGCGGCACATAGACCGCCGCGGGCGCGCCCTCGAACGGGCTCATCCGCTTGCCGAGTTCGCCGAAATCCTTGCCGCCGACGCTGACGCGGCCCTTGCCGGACACGAACACCAGGCACAGTTCGCGATCGCCGGTGTTGCCTTGTGCCGCTTGCCCGGTCGCCAACGTGCTTACTTCGAACCCCACGTAGGTCCAGCCGGCCCTTTTCGGCGTAACAGCGATGTGGCCATCGGCCTGCCGCTTGATCCGCAGTTCAGCCATTGGGAAAGCCCTGCGTCTCGACGGTGTAGCCGGCGGCAGTCATCACCCGCATCAGTTCCTTGTGGCCAATCTGCGCCATCCTGAGCGGCGGGTTTTTCTTCGGGTCCTGCTCGGCCTCGACGACGAACCAGCCCTCATAGCCATAGTCGGCGAGCTTCTGGACGATCTTGCCGAAATCCAGCGAGCCGTCGCCCGGCACTGTAAACGCCCCAAGCGCCACCGCGTCGAGGAAGCTCTGCTTGGAGCGATCCAGCTTATCGATCACCGCCATGCGCACGTCCTTCACATGCACGTGCGAAATGCGCTCATGGTGATGATCGATCGCCCGGAGCACGTGGCCGCCGGCGAAGGCGAGATGTCCCGCATCGAGCAGCAGCGGAATGCCGGCGCCCGAATATTTCATGAAGGCATCGAGCTCCGGCTCGGACTCGACCACCGCCGCCATGTGGTGGTGGTAGGCGAGGGGCATGCCCTCAGCCGCACACCATTCGCCGAACTCGGTCAGCGTCCTGGCGTAGGCCTTCATCTCATCGTCGCTGAGCTTCGGCTTGGTCGCCAGCGGCTTGCTGCGATCGCCTTGGATCGAGCGGCCGACTTCGCCATAGACGATGCACGGCGCATTCACCGCCTTGAACAGTTCGATCATCGGGGCGATGCGGGCCTTGTTGGCCGCCATGTCCTCATTGACCAGCGTGCCCGAGAACCAGCCGCCACACAGCGTCACGTCGGCCGCCTTGAGGATCGGCAGCATGATGTCCGGATCGTCGGGGAAGCGCCGGCCCTTCTCCATGCCGGTGAACCCGGCCGAGCGCGACTGGCGCAGGCACTCCTCCAGCGACACGTCGTCGCTGAGCTCCACCAGATCGTCGTTCCACCAGGCGATGGGCGACATGCCCAGTTTGGCTTTCATGGTCGCGTCCTTTATTGCTTGCGAAGGGCCGAGGCTAAGTCGGCCCGAGTTCGTCCTTTGAGGGTCGTTCAAACAAAGAAACCTATCCCTTAAGCTCGGTTTCAGTAATGCGAAATGTCCCTCCAGGATGCTCAGCATTACGCACCTCCAGCCGCTCCAGGAGCACCTCCTCAGAAGCGTCGGTGAAATGAACGCGGAAATCGGCGGCGAGCCGATGGGCCCGCGCGCGAAATTCGTCTCTTTCCCGTTTGGTCCAGCAGCCGAAATCCAGCACTACGTCCACTCCGAGAACGAGTGTCCGTTCAGCCACTTCCCACAGCAGGGACTCCAGCACCGCATGTCGCGAATTGTGCCGTTCATGGCCAAGATCGTCTGCGTCGCCAAAATCGTCGCCGAACAGGCGAATGTACCAATCGTCGGTGGCGAGCCGGAGCGCTGAATATTTCGCTTCGAGCGACCGTGCCGCCGTCGTCTTGCCGCTACAGGGCAAGCCAACCATCAAGTGAAGTGTTGCCACGGGTCCTCCCAAGCAAGATGCGCCGCACCGCAAGACTGACGAACGATCCCCGACGATTTTCTCTACAGCTTCTGCCCCTTGATCGCCGCTTCATATTCCTTGCGCGCCGCGTTCACCTGCGGCCGGGTCGACACCTCCGGCACCACAACGTCCCACCAGTGGCCGCCCGCATCGGTCGCGATCAGCGGGTCGGTGTCGATGACGATCACCGATGTTCTGGTGTCGGATTCGGCCGCCTTCAGCGCTGTTTCGAGTTCCGCGATCGAGGCGGCTTTGCGCGACACGGCGCCCATCGATTCCGCGTGTTTGACGAAGTCGATCTCGGGCATCACCTCGTGCTTGGTGTCCTTCAGCAAATTGTTGAAGTTCGCCCCGCCCGTCGCCATCTGCAGCCGGTTGATGCAGCCAAAACCGCCATTGTCGAGCACCACGATGGTGAGCTTTGCGCCCAGCATGATCGACGACGAGATCTCCGAATTCATCATCATGTAGCTGCCGTCGCCCAACATGACGATGACGTCGTCCTTGGGCTTGGCGAGCTTGACGCCCAACCCGCCGGCGATTTCGTAGCCCATGGTCGAATAGCCATATTCCATGTGGTAGCTGCCCGGCGCGCCGGCCGGCCAGAGCTTGTGCAACTCGCCCGGCAGGCCGCCCGAGGCGCAGACCAGCGTCGCGCCCGAACCACGGGCCCGGTGCACCGCGCCAATCACCTGTGCGTCCGATGGGAAGGCATTCGTCGGGTCCATCACGGCCTTGGCCTGGGCCAGCCATTTGGTCTTGGCCGCCGCCGCGGTGTCGGTCCACACTTTCATCGTGCGCCACTCGCCGAGCGCCGCGCCGATCAGCTCGAGCCCGATTTTGGCATCGGCCACCAGCGGCAGAGCGCGGCGCTTGCCGGCATCGAAAATCTGCGTATTGAGCCCAACGATCTTGACGCCCTCGGCCTTGAACAGCGCCCACGAGCCGGTGGTGAAATCCTGCAGCCGCGAGCCGACTGCAAGGACGACGTCGGCCTGCTCCGCCAGCAAATTGCTCGCCGACGAGCCGGTGACGCCGACCGAGCCCATATTGAGCGGATGGTCATGCGGCAGGCTGGATTTGCCGGAATTGGTTTCCATCACCGGAATGCCGTGCTTTTCGGCAAAGGCCCTGAGCGTCCCGGCGGCCTCGGAATAGAGCACGCCGCCGCCCGCTATGATCACCGGTTTGGTTGCGGCCTTGAGGGCGGCGATCGTTGCTTTCAGCTGTTCGGCATCGGGGGCCGGGCGGCGTGGCAGCCACACATGTTCCTCGAACATCGCGACGGGATAGTCGAACGCCTCGGCTTGCACGTCCTGGCACAGCGCCAGCGTCACGGGGCCGCATTCGGCCGGGTCGGTCAGCACCTGCATGGCGCGCGCCAGCGCCGAGATGATCTGCTCGGGGCGGGTGATGCGGTCGAAATAGCGGCTGACCGGGCGGAAGACGTCATTGGCACTCACCGTGCCGTCGCCAAAATTCTCCACCTGCTGCAGCACCGGGTCCGGGCCGCGATCGGCGAACACGTCGCCGGGCAGCAGCAGCACGGGCAGCCGGTTCACATGCGCCATCGCGGCGGCCGTCACCATGTTGGTGGCGCCGGGTCCGATCGAGGACGTCACCGCCATCATGCGGCGGCGGAAGTTCGCCTTGGCGTAGGCAATGGCGGCATGCGCCATGCCCTGCTCATTGTGCGCCCGATAGGTCGGCAGTTCGTCGCGGACGCCGTACAGCGCTTCGCCGAAACCGGCGACGTTGCCATGCCCGAAGATAGCGAACACGCCGCCGAACAGCGGCAATGTTTCGCCGTCGATCACGGTCTTCTGCTTGGTCAAAAATTTCGCCAGCGCCTGCGCCATGGTCAGGCGGATGGTGTTCGTCATTTCGTTCCTCCTACGCCGACCGTGCGGCCCGCCCCCACCCTCATCCGCCCTTCGGGCACCTTCTCCCATCAAGGGAGAAGGCACATCTTACGGGCTCTCGGCTCAATTGCCTTCTCCCCTTGTGGGGGAAGGTGGCGAAGCCGGATGAGGGGGAGGTCACACGCGTCGATCTCTCGATCCCTATCGGTCTTCTATCAGGCCGCAGCCGTCTCGCCGAGACCCTGCCAGATACTGGTCAGCGATTCGAACCGGTGCGCCATGTCGGCAATCGCCTGCTCGTCGGTCATCGTGCCGGCCAGCCAACTACGTGCTGCCTCAGCAAAAATCGTGCGCCCAACCGCAAAACCCTTCACCGTGCGGGCGCCCTGCGCCGCGGCAAAGCTCTTCTCGAGGCTCTCCTGCGAGGCTTCGAGTCCGAGCAGCACCACGCCGCGGCAATAGGAATCGTTGGTTTCGATAACGCGATCGATTTCCTCCCAGGCGCGGGAACTGGCCTGCGGCTCGAGCTTCCACCAATCGGGTTTCAGCCCGGCGGCATAGAGCTCGGCCAGGACGCTCGACATCGTGGTGTCGTTGATCGCGCCGTTCTTGCTGGCGATGATCTCGATCAGCAGTTCGCGGCCGATTTTGCGGGCCGCGTCGTAGGCTTGCCGCAGCTTGTCGATCTGCTCGGCCTTCAGCGCCGCCGGGTCGTCCGGATGATAAAAGCACAGCACCTTGATGCAGTGGTCGACCGGCCAGTCGATTAGCCGGCTGCCGAGGTCCTGATTGAATTCGAAACGAACCGGCCGGCTGCCCGGCTGCTCGATCGGTTTGGCGATCCACAGATTGCCCTGCTGGCCGGCGTCGAACAGCGCATCGCGGCCATAGCGGTCGTCGAGCAGCATGCCATAGCCGGGCCGGCCACGCGCCACGCGGGCTGCGGCCTTCACGGCCAGCCGCTTGAAGGCGTTGAGTTTTTCTGGCGTTGCGCCGGGCACGTCCTCGAGCTGCAGGCGATGATCGATGGCGAGCGCCATCAGTTGCGGGATCGCAGCTCGGCGGGTCGTCGCCCAATGCAGATGGTTCAGCGCTTCGTCCTTGCGCAGCGCGTGTTCCGTGCTGCCATGCTTGAGGAAGAAACTCATCTCGTCCCAGGTCGGGTATTCCGGCGCGCAGAGCAGCCGCGACACCGCGAAGGCGCCGCAGGCATTGGCCCAGGTGGCCGAAATAGAATGCGGTTCGCCCTTCAGCCAGCCGCGCAAAAAGCCCGACATGAAGGCATCGCCGGCGCCGAGCACATTATAGACTTCGATCGGAAAGCCCTTGCCGACAATGCCGTCTTCGAGGTCGTCCGGGATGGCGCCATCATAGACGATACAGCCCTTGGCGCCGCGCTTCAGAACGATCGTCGCCGTGGTGAGCGCTCGGATGGCCTTGAGTGCCGCCGGCAGGTCGGCGGTGCCGGCCGCAATGGCGATCTCTTCCTCAGTGCCGACCACCAGATCGGTATCGGCGAGGATCGATTGATAGATTTTGGTGACGTGGTCGGATTTCACGTAGCGTTCGAAGCCCGCCGCATGCCCGGCGAGACCCCAGAGGTTGGGCCGGTAGTCGATGTCGAACACTACGCGCGCGCCGTTCGCCCTGGCGATCCGGATCGCCTTCTTCTGGGCGGCTTCGGCGTTGGGGGTCGAGAAATGCGTGCCGGTCACCACGATGGCACGAGCCGACGCGATGAAGCTCTCGTCGATATCGGCCTCGTTCAGCGCCATGTCGGCGCAGTCGGTGCGGTAAAAGATCATCGGCGAGATGCCTTCGGCCTCGACCGACAGCAGCACCAAAGCGGTCAGTCGGTCGGGATCGGTGACGAGCCCTTTGGTCTCGACGCCTTCGCGGTTCAGCTGCTCACGGATGAAGCTGCCCATCTGCTCGGCGCCGATGCGCGTCAGCAGCGCCGATTTGAGCCCCAGCCGCGCAGTTCCCACGGCGATATTGGCCGGGCAGCCGCCCACCGATTTGGCGAAGCTGCCGATGTCCTCGAGCCGCGTACCGATCTGCTGGCCGTAGAGGTCAACCGAGGCGCGGCCAATGGTGATGACATCGAGCGGCCGGTTCGCCGCATCGTCGCGTGTCGCTGTCAAAATTATCTCCCTGACATAGAAACGAAATACAGGTTCCGTCTCATAGTCAATATGGAATTTTCATTCCAAATAGTGGAACGCGTAAATCGCCATTTTTCGGTGATGAAAGATCATTTATTGGCCGAAACTCAGCGCGGAATATGCTGCCGGCGTTTTTCGGCGACGCTGACGGTCAGCGCCATGGCGAACGCCATGCTGGCCGACAGCGAGCGGAACCCCGCATGGTCGGCCTCAACCACCTCGAACCAGACTTTCGAGCATTCGGCCAGCGGCGAGAAGGCCGAATCGGTGAGCGAGACCACCGAAACCCCGCGTCCCGCCATGGCCCGGGCCTGCGCGGCGGTTTCCGCAGCGTAGGGCGAAAAGCTGATGGCGAAGGCGGCGTCCTGGGGGCCGGCGAGGGCCAGCACGTCGTCGTCGATCCCCGCCGCCGTGCCCACGGCGATGCATTTCACGCCGAGTTTGCCGAAGGCATAGGCCATGTAGGAACTGATCGGGTAGGAGCGGCGCTTGGCGATTAGGAAGATCGTCTGCGCCCCGGCCAGCAGGTCGACGCCGGTTTCGAACGCTTCGGAGTCGATGGCCTTGCTCAGTGCGTCGAGCGAGCGGTGCCCGGCATTCACGAAGCCGTTGAGGATCGCCATGCTCTCGGGCACGGCCGGGCTGTCCTGTTCGAGCAGCCGCAGCCGCTCCTCATAGCTCGAGGTGCGCTGTTTCAGGCGGGTCCGAAAGATCTGCTGCAGGCTCGAAAAGCCCTCGAAGCCGAATTGCTGGGCGAAGCGCACCAGCGTCGATGGCTGCACGTTGGCGGCGCCGGCAATGCTGGCCGCGGTGCGAAAGGCGATCTCGTCCGGGTTGTCGAGCGCATAGGCCGCGACCTGGGTCAGCCGCTTGGGCAGCTTGCTCTTGCGATCAAGGATGGCGGTGCGCAACGCATCGAAATCCTTGGGAGCAACATGTGGCGTTTGGGACGCAGACATATGGTCTTTCCGCACTGAAATCCGCGTCCCGTCAAGTGGAAAGGACGTCCTGCAGACATCGGACCAGACCTAGTCGACGAAGACCTTTACCCGGTCCGAGTGGCCCTTGGCGTCGACCACCGACAGCGTCACATAGCCGGGTCCGTCCGGCGTCCAGCTTTCCTGGCGGGAAAAGGCCGATTGGCCGATCGGCGCGCCATTGGCGAAGAAGGTGAAGGGTGGAGCGCCGTTCCGGATCTTGACGATCAGTGGCGCGCTGTCGCCTGCGGCGAGGCCCAGGTCGACATCGACGCCATCGGCCGGGAAGGCGATCTCCGGCGGCGATTCCTTGGCCGTCACGTTCTGGTTGGGGTGGCGGAAGCGTTTGAGCGGCGCCGGCAATTCATTGTTGGAGGCGAACAGCACGCCCTCGGGCGCCGAGCGGAACGGCGCCATCGGGGTCGCCATGCGGTCGAACGCTTCGAACAGGATCGGGGCGGCGGCGGTGATGCCGGCAATCCCCGGCACCGGCGCGCCATCGGGCCGGCCGACCCAGACGCCGATCACGGTCTTGCCGTCATAGCCGATGGCCCAGGCGTCGCGGTAGCCGTAGGAGGTGCCAGTCTTGAAGGCGATGCGGCCGGCGGCGCCATTGAGCGGCGGCGGCACGTCGCGGAGAATGTCCGTCACATACCAGGCCGCGACCGGATCGAGCACGGGCGCCGCGATATCAGCATCGGCGGGCGGCATGGTGACGCCATCCTTAAGATGCACGGGCGAGCCGCCGCGGGCGATCGAGGCATACACCGACACGAGATCGCGCAGCGTCACGCCGACGCCGCCGAGACCGACCGCGAGGCCGGCCGCGGTCTCGTCTGGCAACAGCGGATTGGCATTGGCGCGCTTCAGCCGAGACACCAGCCGCGCCACGCCCACCGCGTCGAGCACAATCACAGCCGGCACGTTGAGCGACTGCGTCAGCGCATCGTGGATCGTCACGGTGCCGCGGTTGAGGCCGTCGAAGTTCACCGGCACATAGCCGTGGAATGCCGTCGGCCGGTCTTCGATCAGCGATTGCGGATGGGCGAGGCCGAGCTCGAAGGCCAGCCCGTAAATTAGCGGCTTCAGCGTTGAGCCCGGCGAGCGCACAGCCTCGGTCATATCGACGAAGCCGCCATTTTCGGTGCCGAGATAACCAGCCGAGCCGACCGAGCCAAGGATATCGCCGGTCGCCTGGTCGGCAACGACGATCGCCACCGACACTTTCGGGCCGATCACCGTTGCTTTGGCCTGCGCCAGCTTTTCGAGCGCGCCCTGCAGCCGCTTGTCGACGGTCACCTTGATTTCGCGGGCATTGGGTTTTGCCGCCACCGCCTCGTCGGCGAGGTGGGCGGCGAGCATCGGGAAGCCGCGGCGCGCAGTGGGAATCGGCTCGCGCTTGGCAGCGTTCGATTCCTCGAGCGAGATCACGCCCTCGCTGACCATGCGGTCGAGCACGAGGTTGCGGCCGGTCAGGGCGGCGTTGGAGTTGCGGTCTGGGCGGCGCGCTTCGGGCGATTGCGGCAGTGCCACCAGCAGCGCCGCTTCCGCGGTGGTCAGCCGCGCCGGCTCCTTGCCGAAATAGGCGAGGCTCGCGGCGCGCACGCCTTCGATGTTCCCGCCATAGGGCGCGAGGTTGAGATAGAGCGAGAGGATCTGGTCCTTGCTGAGCTGCTGCTCGAGCTGGTTGGCGTGGACGAGCTGCCGCAGCTTGGCTGACCAGTCGCGGGTCGGCGCGCCTTCGAGCAGGCGCGCGAGCTGCATGGTCAGCGTCGATCCACCCGACACGATATGGCCACCGGCCAGCACGAACTGGCCCGCGGCGCGGACCATCGAGGTCCAGTCGATGCCGCGATGGGCTTCGAAATGCTGGTCCTCATAGGCAATCAGCATGTCGATGAAATGCCGGTCGACATTCTTCATCTCGACCGGCAGCCGCCAGATGCCATCGGCCGTCGTAAACGGGCGCAGCAATTGGCCGTCGCGGTCAACCACCACGGTCGAGACCGGCATGGTGGCAATGTCGGGCGTGTGTGGCAGGCCGGCGCTGATGGTCTCAACCACCGAACGGCCATAGCCGAGCCCGGCAAGTCCGAGCCCGAGCACGGCGATGAGCGCCACGGCCCGCCACCGCGGTTTGCGCCGCGGCGGCAGAGGATCGAGCGACGGTTCTGTCGTCATATCGTTTGCCTATTTGGCGACGATGGAGCCGTCCGGCTTCACCGACACAGTGGTGACGGTGCGGGTGACGGCTCCCACGGGCTGAGAATCCGCGGTGGTCGCCGCGGGCGCAGTCTTGTCGTCGAGCGCGGCGGGAGCCGAAGCCTTGGCGGGCGCCGGCGTATCGCCCGGAGTCTTGATCTCCAGCTTAACGGAATCGGTGTTGGCCCGCAGTTCCGGCCGGTACATGTCCTCGATCGTTGCGCCCGGCATCACGAACTTGCCCGGGGAAACGGCGCGAACCATGTAGGCGGTCGAGAAATTGCCGGCGTCCTGCACGTAGCGGAACGCCGCGACATACTGGTCGGTGCGCGACTCCACGTGTGCCGGGGTGTCGACGCTGAGCCAGCTCAGATCGGCCACGCCCTGCGACGAGCTCAAATCGGGGTTCTCGATCTCGAACCCCGCGGGCAACGGATCGGCCACCACATATTGGCCCGATCCAAGCTCGGTCGAGGCCATCGACAGCACCACCACGAAACGATCGTTCTGGTGAAGATTGCCGAGGTCCGCTTCCGTGCCGTCGGGCAGATAGTAGGTGCGGCTGATCGTGAAGCCGTTGCTCGAGGCTTTCGGCGGGGTCGATGGGATGCCCGTCACCGAGATTTTCATCTCCGTTGCCTGGTTGCCGGTGTTGACGATGGTCACAGCAGCACTGTCGAAATGCTCCTGGTCGTAACGCTGGTACACCGTTCCAGTCAGCGGGGCGCCGTCGATGGTGACGCTGCCGCTGGTTGCCTGCTTCTGCAGAGCCGAGGCGGCGAGCAGCGTCCAGGCATTATCCTGCGTCGAGGTCCAGCGTTTGGCGTCGCGCTCGCTGGCGAGTATCTTGGCCAGTGCCGGCAGGTCGATCCCGGCCGGAGTGAACTCGGCCGCAAGCGCCAGGACACCGGCGGTGTCGCGGAGCTGGCTGCCATAGTCAGTGCGCCAGCGCTTCGGATCGTCGCCCGTCTTCAGGCCCTCGACGGCCGCCGTGAACGCCGTGGCAGCACGGGTGCGGTCGCCGTAGAGGGCGAGCGCGGCGCCGAGTTGGGCCTTGGCGAGCGGGGTGGCGAATTTGTCGAGCTTGGCTTCGAGGTAGTAGCGAAGATCGCCGATCGCGGCACGTCCACCGCGAGCGAGGTCGTAGAGGGCATAAGCGAGATCTTCACCGCCCTTGTCGAAGTCGGTCGCCGCCGACATCTGGTTGCCGAGATTGTCGAGGGCGTTGCTCATCGCCTGGTCGGGGACGGCATAGCCCTGCGCCTTGGCGCGCTGCAGGAAGTCAGTGACGTAGCTGTCGAGCCAGAGGTCGGTCGAGTCGTACGGACCCCACAGGCCGAAGCCGCCAGTCGAGGTCTGGTGCGTCAACAGGTCAGCGATGGCATCCTTGATGCGCTGGCTCAGGGCTTCGTCGGTGCCCAGGCCAATGCTCGTGGCGACATCGTTGAGGTAGAGCAGCGGCATGGCGCGGCTCGCGAGCTGCTCGGCGCACCCATAGGGATAGCGGTCGAGCTCGGTGAGAAGTTGCGGCACGTCGAGGCGGGCAATTGGCCCAACCGCGAGGGTCAGGTTCGCTGTGTGCGCGATCAGCGAAGCGAACCGCTCCTTGTCGAGCACGATTGTCTTGCCGGGCTCGATCGGGATCAGCTGGCTCACCGTCATCGGGGCCGAGGACGCGCGGACGCCGAGCGTCAGTTCCTTCACCTGCGTCACCCCATCCGGCTGGGTGAGGATCAGCTTCAGATGCTGATCCCCGAGGCCCGCGCCGGTGAGGCTGAGATTGAGCGCGGTGCGGGCACCGGCTGCGAGATCGATGCTGGTCTCCTTGGCGTCGGTGCTGAGACCTTCGCCGGGCTCGAGCGACAGTTTGTAGGTGCCGGTCGGGCCGGAGACATTGTTGACCTCGACCAAGAGGCGCGATGTGTCGTCGAGCCTGAGGAAGCGCGGCGGGCTCAGTGTCACGACCACCGGATCGTGGACCACCACGTCGGCCGAGGCATGACCCACGGCAGTGTCGGTCCAGGCCATCGCCATCAGCCGCACGGTGCCCGAGAAGTCGGGCATGTCGAACGTCACGGTGGCGGTGCCGTCAGCCCCGACTTCGACGATCCCCGAATGGAGCGCGACGAGCACCGAGGTGGCGGGCGGCGTGCCGAGCCGGCTGGCGGATTCGTCGCCGCCCGAGCGCATCGCACCGAGCAGACCCTGCGTCGGGTCGATCAACTGGCCGTAGAGATCGCGGAACTCGACGCCGAGCTGGCGCTGGCCGAAATACCAGCCATCCGGATCGGGCACTGCGAAGTGCGTCAGATTGAGGATGCCGAGATCGACCGCTGCCACGGCCACATAGGCCTTGGTGCCGGCCGCGACATTGCCGAGCTTGAGCGTCGTGGTGAAGCTCTGGCGGGGCAGCGCAGTCTTGGGCGCATCGATGCCGACATTCAGCTTCAGATCGCCCGGATCGACATCGGCGAAGGCGAGACCCAGTGCGCGCGCCGGCATCCGCTTTTCAGCGGTGCTCGACGGGCGATACAGCGTCGCCGTTACATAGGCGCCCGGACCCCAATCGGCGGTCACCGGCAGATCGACGGTGGTGCCACCGGCCGGAACGTCGACCGCCTTCATGTCGATTATGCGGTCGTCGACGACCATCACCAGCGCGGTGCCGGCGAATTGCGGGTCGAGCCGCAGATGCACGATATCGCCGATCTTGTAGGACGGCTTATCGAGGGCAACCTGCAACGTATCGGGTGTGTCCGATCCGGCGTCGGCATAATAATAGCCGGCATAAAAGCTGTAGCTCGACGAGGTCGACCCGTCGGGCGCGGTGAGTTCGAGCAGATAGCGGCCCCACTGGACCGGCGACGAGATGGTGGCCGGACCGGTGCCGAGCGTATCGACGGTGCCGTTCGCGACCTTGTTGGTGGTCGTGATGTCCTGCCACTTCCAGGTGCCGTTCTCGCGGTACCATTGGTAATTGGTCTCGACCTTGCTCAGCGTCCAGCTGAGTCCTGCCGTAGCGGCAGGCTTGCCGTCCGGCGCGACCGTGATCACGTCGAACCCGGCGGCGCTGCCCTGCTGCAGGCCGCTGCCATCGAATTGCGGCTTGATGCCGATGCGGTTGCCGTCGGCGAGCACCGGACGGGTGAGCGAGCGTTCGACCGTACGGCCATTGCTGTCGACAAGGCGCAAGGTGAGCTTGGCCTGGAGCGGCCGCGTCGTCGTCTGCGGCGCCGGCACGGTCACTTCAGCGGTCGCATTGCCGTCATCGTCGGTGGTACCGACGACGCCCAGCGGCTCGAAATCGGATGAGAAGCTGTCATCGGTGCGGCCGAAAACATAGCCGGGATAGTCCTTGAGCGTGGTGACGGCAGTCACCAGCGAATCCGCTTCGACGGCGAGGCCGGGAGCGGTCGCGCCATAGAGGAACTTTGCCGCGACGCCGATCTCGGTGACGTCGCCGGTCTTGATCGGGACGTCGGGCGCAGTGACTTCAAAGGCCAGCCGCTCGGGCTCGAAGTCCTCGACGAGGAAGGTCACGGTATCGAGGGCGACGCCATTCGGGTCGGCATAGAACCGCACCGTCCAGGCGCCGCGCATGGCGCTCTTGGTCAGCTCGAGGGCGTCGAAATAGCTGCCGGCGCCCTTGTCGTTCAGCACCTCATGCGAGGCGATGACGCCGTCCGGCCGCTCGACGTCCATGGTGAGCGGCAGGTTTGATACTGCCTTCACATGCTGGTCGCGCAGCAGCGTCGTCAGAAACACCGTTTCACCCGGGCGATAGACGCCGCGTTCGCTGGTGGCGAACAGATCGAGCGGGCCCGGCGACGGGCGTCCATCGACGCCACGGTCGGTCAGATCGAAGCCCGGCTTGCTGACATCGAGGAAAGCGTAGTCGCCGGCATCGGTCTCAGACACCAGCAATTGCGGGGCACGGCCGCCATCGCCGCGGGCAAGGCCCGGCGCGAAAGTGGCTTCACCATTGGTGTCGGTCGTGGCTTCGCCGAGGATCTCGTTGTTGACGGCAACGAGGCGCACCTTGGCATTGGCGACCGGCTGCGCGCTGGTCAGCGAGCGGACGAAGGCATGTACGCCGTCGTCGCCCGACACCGTGGTGAGGCCGAGATCGGTGACGATGAACCACTGCGTCGCGAGGTCATTCCAATAGTCCTGGGTCTTCAGCCCGTTGACCTTGGCGGTGATCACATAGGCGCCCGGCTGGATGTTGGGCAGCGCCGTGGCGACCGGAATGGCGGTCGTCACCAGGGCGTTGTTCTGGGCTTGCGCCAGATCGACCTGGCCGGTCCAGACCTTCTCGCCATACTGGTTGGCGACGTCTTCGGCAGAATAGCCGGTGAGCGTGCCCTTGAAGATGCCGTTGCGCACGGCGGTCGCAATCGAGCGGTCGCCGATGCGGTAGATCACGACGTCGGCCGTCTTGGCGTTGACCGAGGTGATCGGCAGGCCGCCGCCGAGACCGGCGGGCAGGACATAGGCATTGTTGGCAAAGCCCACGAAGGGCGAGCGGTCGGCGACATAAACGTCGAGTTCGACGTCCTTGCTCAGATGCTCATTGTCGGCCGAAGGCAGGCCGGCGCGGGCCTTGATGTGGTAGCGCTTGCCGTGCTCGACGCCGGTGATGCAGATCTGGGTCTGGGTCGTCTCGATGGCGACATTGGGGGCGCCGTCGACGACGATGTAGCCGCTGAGGTCAGTGCCGCCGAGCGGCAGCGGGTCGGAGAAATTGAGGCAGATGCGCGGGTCGGCCGCTTCGGCGTCGACATCGTTGTTGACGATGCGGAAGCCGTGCTGGGCGACGACTGCGTCGAGCCGGGTCTGCATGTCGAGATTGTCGACCAGCGCGAGGCTGGTGCGATAGCTGAGGACCGATTCGCGCCACATCTCGCGGCGTTCGAGCGCATGCGCCAGAGCGGCAAGCGCCGCGGCGCGGCCGGTCCGGTCGGCATCGGGTGTCTGGATGAAGGCGTTGAGCGCCGCGTAGCTCGCGGTGGCGCCGGTATCGTACATGTCTGACTGGTTCTGCGCGGTGTAGAGCGCGTCGGCCTGGGTCAGCATGACGTTGGCGAACTTCAGCCAGACTGCGGGATCGTTCTTGTTGAGCGCCAGCGCCTGCCGGTACGACACCGCGGCGCCCGCCGCGTTCTCCTGGGCCACGGCTTCATCGCCGGCCTGCACCAGATCGGGATAGGTCAAATCCTTGGGCGGCGCGTCGGTGTTGGGCAGATTGCCGCCGAAATATTTGGCGGAATCGATCAAATCCTGCGCTGGGAAGGGCAGCTCGGCCTCGCGGAGCTTTTCGAGCACGTCCGGCGGCAGGGACATAACGATCGTGCCGGATGTGGCGCCTTTGAACTGGGCTGGTGTGGTCGCCACATCGCCCTTCATGAAGCACCATTTGGTCTTGGTGTTGAAGGTGAAGGCGCGGCAGAGGTTGTCGCCGACACACGCGGCCTGACACTTGTCGAGGGTCGTGCCCTTGTCGATCTGGTAGTCGAAGCCGGGAAGGTCGGTGTCCTTCAGCAGCGTGACGCTGCGGTCGGCGGCGATGGCCGCGGTCGCGGCAAACGCCAAAAGTACACACAGTCCCAGCCAGCCGGCCAGCCCAGACAGACGACGCGTCATGATGATGTTCCCTCGGTGCCCCCCGGCAGCGTGGACAGCATCCTAGGTTTACGGCTTTTGTAGGTAAAGCTATCGGCGAGTTAATGAATCATCACAAAGGCTTGCCGCCACAATTGCCTAATACACGTCGGCCTGATAGCGGCCCTCCGCCTTGAGCCTCGCGACGTAGGCCATCGCGGCATCGGCGTTCATCTCGCCATGCGCGGCGGCGACGTCGTCTAGCGCCAACTCGACATCCTTGGCCATCCGCTTGGCGTCGCCGCAGACATAGAAATGTGCGCCGCGTTCGAGCCAGCTCCAGAGCTCCGCGCCGGCCTCGCGGAGGCGCTGCTGCACATAGGTCTTCTGCGCGCCGTCGCGCGACCAGGCGAGCGACAGATTGGTCAGCGTGCCCCTGGCGCTCAGCATGTCCCATTCGTCGCGATAGAAGAAATCCTCGCTCTCGCGCTGGTGCCCGAAGAACAGCCAGGCCGGCCCGGTGGCCTGCGTCGCCAGCCGGTCATGCAGGAACGCCCGGAACGGCGCGACACCGGTGCCCGGCCCGACCATGATGATCGGCACATCGCCGCTCGCGGGCATGGCGAAATTGTGGGCCTTCTGCACATAGACCAGCATCTCGCCCGCTTCCTCGGCGCGATCACCAAGAAAGGTCGAGGCAACGCCGTGCCGCTCGCGCCCCAGCGCCTCATAGCGCACGGTGTCGACCGTCAGGCTTACGCGGCCCGGATTGGTCCGGGGTGACGACGAGATCGAGTAGAGCCGTGGCTGCAGCGGCTCGAGCACTTCGATCAGCGCCTCCGGATCGGGCCGGACTCCCGGAAACTTCTGCAGCGCGCCGAGCACATCGAGATGCACCGCGTCACCATCGGGGTCGCCGCCCTTGGCCAGCGCCAGCGCGGTCTTCCGCCGTTCGCCGCCGGTGACGTACGAAATGAACTGGAACAGCGCGTCGGGCGCCGCGCCGAGCGACATGCGCTCGATCAGCACCTCGCGAAACGGCTCGCCGGCGATCGGAAAATCCGGTGGCACGTCGATCGCCGCAATGATCGCGTCGGCCAGCGCCGGCTGGTTCTTCGGGAACACGCCGAGGCTATCGCCAACCTCGTAGTCGAGACCCGACTCGGTAAGATCAATCTCGATGTGACAGGTGTGCTTCTCCGAGCCCGCACCGTTGAGCCGGGCCCGGCTGACGAAGCGCGCCGCCACCGGATGCGCGCGCGAATAGCCGAGGCGCGCATCGTGCGCAGGCTTGGCGGGTTTCGCCGCGACCGTCTCGGGGTCAATGACGCCGCCGCCCATTTCCTCGACCAGTGTCTTAAGCATCCGAGCCGTGGCCTTGCCGCCCGGTGCGCAGAGGTTGAGCCGCGGTTCGGCCTGCTCGAAAATGGCGCGCGAATAATCGGTGCAGTTGTAGCCGCACTGCCCGCAATCCTGCTGCGCCATGGCGGCCATCAGCTTCCAGCGCACCGGCCGCTGGTCGGCGAGGACGATGCGGTCCTCGATCGCCATGGCGGGGTCTTTCCACGGCGTCGACTCGTCGTCCTTCGGCGCCGCTGGCTGAACCGGTGCAGCCGCGGGCACCCGCATCGTTTTCAGCAGTTCTTCGGCAAAGAAGCGGTTGAGCCAGGCCCGTTGCGCGTCGTTGAACGGCGCGTCGGGCGAGATGATCTGCGGGGTGAAGTTCAGGCTCACGGGGCAGTCTCTCCAGCCAGCCGCTTCAGGGCGTCGATCTGGTGGCGCGTCGTGAAATCGAGGAAGGTCTCGTCGGGCGCGGCGCGATATTCGAGATAGGTGCGCAGCAATTGCTCGATGGCGCCGGGGCAGCGCTCTGCCTCGATGTTGGTCCACAGCTCACGGCCGAGCCGTGCGTCCGGTCCGGAGCCGCCGCCGACATAGATGTTGAAGCCCTCGACCGGCTCGGCATCCTCGCCCTGCGGCACCTTCACGGCCAGCATGCCGATGTCGCCGATGTAGTGCTGGGCGCACGAATGGTGGCATCCGGTCAGATGGATATTGAGAGGCGAGTCGAGCGTCAGCCGCGCTTCGACATGTTCGGCAATCGCCTCGGCAGTGCCTTTGGTGTTTGAGGCAGCAAATTTGCAGCCCGTATTGCCGGTGCATGAGACCAGCCCGGCGCGCAGCGGCGTCGCCCTGTTCGACAGGCCCAGCGCTTCGATCGCCGCGATGGCGTCAGCGAGCTTGTCGTCGGTGACGCCGGAGAGAATGAGGTTTTGCCAGACCGTCAGGCGGATGTCGCCGTCGCCGAAGCGCTGCGCCACTTGTGCCAGTCCCTCCATCTGTGGCGCGGTGATCAAGCCGCTCTTCAACACCACGCCGACCCAGCTTTCGCCGGGCTGTTTCTGCTGATGCACGCCGATATGCGCCATGCGGTCGGGCCGCGGCCGCTCCTTGATGCAGTCTTCGGGAATGCGGGCGAAAGGGCGACCGACGCGTTCCTCGATGGCAGCGACGAATTTTTCAAAATCCCAGGCGTCGAGCAGATATTTGAGCCGACCCTTGGTGCGGTCGGTGCGATCGCCATGGTCGATGAAGATGCGCACGATCGCGTCGGCGATCTCGGTGGTTTCCTCGGGCTTCACGTAGATGCCGGTCGGGCGCGCGAAGTCCTTGTGGCCCGTGATGCCGCCAAGCAGCAGGCGGAACCAGATGCCCGGGTCGACGCCGGCGCCGTCGACCACTTCGACAGCCGAAAAGCCGATATCGTTGGTGTCCTCCAGCGCGGCGACGCTGCCGGCGCCATCGAAGGCGACGTTGAACTTGCGCGGCAGGCCAAAGAGCGCGCGCTGGTTGAGGATATGGAAGTGCCAGGCGCGGGCGAAGGGCCGGGTGTCGATCAGCTCCTGCGGATCAATGCCGGCGGTGGGCGTGCCAGTGACGTTGCGGATGTTGTCGGCGCCGGAACCACGGGTGACCAGACCCAGATCCTGGATCGCTTCGATCAGCGACGGCGCGCGTTCCGCCGGGATCTCGCGGATCTGCAGATTGGCGCGGGTCGTCACATGCGAATAGCCGCCGCCATGAGTCTGGGCGAGCAGCGCGAGCCCTGCCATCTGCCAGTGGTTGAGGATGCCGTTGGGCATCCGCAGCCGGCACATGAAGGAGTTCTGGTTCGGCGCCACATAGAACAGCCCATGCCAGCGCCAGCGGAAATTGTCGGGCGGCTTTGGGTAGGCGCCGCCCGAGGCGTCCTGCTTCAGCCGGTGATAGGCGTCGAGCGGATTGTCGTCACGTTTAAACCGCTCCTGGTCGGTGAGCTTTTTGCCCTCCGCTTCGGTGCGGGCCATGGCGATCAGGGCCGGCCCATCCGGCCCGGTGGGCATTGTCTCGGCGGGACCTGCCGCCACCACCGATCGCGCCGCGCTTATGCCGGCGACAAGACCTTCGAGATAGCGCCGCTGTTCGGGCGTGAAGTCGGTGGTGGCGGCGTCGGTCACTCTGCTGCGACCGCGATCGGGTTGGCGAGGGTGGCCATCGTGGCGCGACCCGACGACAGAACATAGGCTGAGGCGACGAAGACGACGCCTGCAATGATGTTTCCGAGGCTTACCCAGGCGAGGTTATAAAACGCCCCTCCAATGGTGACCGTGTCGGGGTGTGGCGCCAGCAACGCGATGGCGAACACCGTCATGTTGGCGACCGAGTGCTCGAAGCCCGAGGCAATGAACGCGAATAGGCACCAGAAGATCAGCACGCATTTGGCCATGTCGTTGGTGGTGCGGGCGCTCATCCACAGCGCCAGGCAGACCAGCCAGTTGCAGAGGATGCCTTTGGCGACCAGCGCCAGCGGCGCTGCATGCATCTTAGCGTCGGCGGCGTTGAAGATCAGATCTGCGCCGGATTTGAGGACCGCGCCGCCGCCGCCGAGCCAGAAGATCGTTGCAACGACGATCGCGCCAAGCAGATTGCCGAGCCATGTCATGATCCAAGAGCTCGCCAATCCACCCGGGGTGGCTTTCCCGCGCAGCACGCCGAGCGTCATGATCATGGTGTGGCCGGTGAACAGTTCGGCGCCCGCAAACACCACCAGCGTCAGCGCGATGGCGAAGGTCAGCCCCATCACCAGCGGGCGGATCGAGGGGTCCAGACCCTGGCCAATCGAAAAGATCGCGATGATGCCGAGCCCCACATAGGCGCCCGCCAGCATCGAGGCGATGAAGAATCCGAGCGGGTTGTCGCTGATCGCCCGGACCTTTTTGGCGGCGGTTTCGGCGAATTGGTCGATGGTGTCCTGATACATGTTCGTCCCGTGTTGGCCCTGCACCGGGCGCGGAAATTGAAAAGGCCGCCGATCGGAAAGCCCTCGTGCATGCGAGGAACTGGCCAATTGGCAGCTTTGCCTGTCTGGGAGCGCCCATCGTTGGACGCGAAAAGCGCAGCGTTGCGACTGCGGAAAGAAATGCACGAAGCGTGCCAGCCCGTCAGGCCGTGCAAAATCAATGGTTTGGCGGATACTTGATCAGCCGGTTCCGGGCGCTGCCGCCTATCGGGCGATCAAGGTGCGCAAATTATAGTCACAATATATTATTGCCTACAAATGTATCCGTAGCGACCGCTTGCTGGTGGTATATTCGTCGATCCCGGCCAGACTATTCTGGCGGCATAATTATCTACGGCTCCAGCAGGACGGCGGCGGTCACGAGGCTCTGGGCGATATCAACGATGCGTCGGTTCTGGTTCATCGCGGTCCGCCGCAGCAGCGCGTAGGCGTCAGATTCGCTGAGGCCGCGGTTCTTGGTCAGGATCGCCTTGGCCTGGTCGATCAATTTGCGGTCTTCGAGCGCGCTGCGCGCCTCCTCAAGTTCGCGGGTGAGCCGCGAAAAGGCATTGAAGCGCGAGATTGCCATGTCGAGGATCGGCTTTACGCGCTCCTTCTTCAGTCCGTCGACGACATAGGCTGAGACTCCGGCTTCGACCGCTGCCTCGATCTCGGATTTGTCGGAGCGGTCGACGAACATCGCGATTGGCTTTTTCAACGCCCGGCTCAGCGAGAAGAAATGCTCGAGCTGGTCACGGCCGGGATTTTGGAGATCGATTACCACCACGTCCGGCGAGATCTCCGTGATCCGGCGCGCTGCCTCCTTTAGCGAATCGAGCACAGCCACGACCTCATGGCCGGCCTCGCGCAGTCCATCTTCGATGATGGACGCCCGCAGATGGTTTTCGTCGATAATCAGGATAGAGAGATCGCGCGCAGGCATAGAGACCGAATACCAGAATGCCTACGTTGAGTGCAAGATGATCGACTGCTGATTATTTAGGCATATGTATGCGCGGTGGCCACTTGCGCGGCTAGGCAGAACCGCCCGCCGCCGGTAGGGTCGCGCCGCGAAAGGGCTATTCATGCGTCTCCTGGTTACCGGCGG
>JBDTLB010000022.1:0-12179 GCA_039934955.1 Devosia sp. | reverse complement strand
CAGCGGGGCGTCATCACCCTTGTTGAAGATCGAGGCCTTGTAGCCGGCCATCAGCATGGTGGTGTCGCCGATGCCGACCCAGGCTTCGTCGATGCCTACGGACCAATCGCTGGCGCCGGTGTTGTTCTCGCTGATCAGCTTGATGGTCGCCGTCGCGGGGCCGAAGTCGCTGCTGGCATTGCCAACAAACTTCAGCCAGGCATCGACGTCGCCCTTGTTGCTGTCGGGACCGGTCGTCGGGTTAAAGACGGTGTAGGTATTGGTACCCGGCTTCCAAGTATAGTTACCATAAATGTAGGCGGTATCGTAGTCGCCCCAATCGTATTCGAACGTCACGCCGCCGGTGATGACGAGACAGTTGTCATCCGACGAAATCGTCAGGCCCGAGAGACCCAGTTCATCGCAAACGTCCAGCGACGTCACAACACCCAGATCGGCAGCGTAGCCGGTGGTCGCGAGACCTGCCAGCGCGGCGGAACCAAGGAGAAGGCTCCTGATTTTCATTGTTGACCTCCAAAGTCAGTCAGTTGGTTTGCCAGGTTGCCCTAGCGGTTTGCCGAAACGCGACCACACTTCTAAGTGTGTGTTGTCGTCGCGTTGCGACCGACAAACGATCCCATGCATGGATTCGCAGTACCCACATTACCCGCGACGGGGAGGGGCGCAATCGCATAAAGGCCAGATTGTGGAACAGCACACATGGTTGCACCGGTGTTGTTGCAGATTCAGCACAGGTTTCGAAACCTCCTGTTAACCCGGTTGAATCGCGCGTTAATTTTACCGGTGACAGCTGCTTGCCGGACCGGAAACGCCACATTGTGGCAGCCGATTGGCGCGGGCATCAAAGCGTGGACACATGCGACGGACGGCCTTACGGCCCTGCCCTAAGGCAAAAAGCGAGGAATCGATGGCTAGCGCAAAGACGATCGTTATCACCGGGGGAGCATCAGGCATTGGAAAGGCTGCCGCGCTTGGTTTCCACGCTGCGGGCTGGAAGGTGGCGATCTGCGGGCGCCGGGCCGACCGCCTGGCGGCAGTGAAGGCCGAGGCGGGGCTGGCGCTGGCCGAACCGGCCGACGTCACCAATCCGACAGCGGTTGCGGCGTTCTTCACCAAGGCCAAGGCAAATTTCGGCCGGATCGACGTGGTTTTCAACAATGCCGGCGCGTTTGCGCCGGCCACGGTGTTCGGCGATCTCGAGGTCGACATTTGGCGCAAGATGATCGACGTGAACCTCAATGGCGCCTTCTACGTGGCCCGCGAGGCGTTCCGGGCGATGCGCGAGCAGGCGCCACAGGGTGGCCGGATCATCAACAATGGCTCGATTTCCGCGTACGTGCCGAGGCCCGGAGCTGCCTCCTACACGGCGAGCAAGCACGCCATCACCGGGCTGACGAAGTCGATCTCACTCGACGGACGACCATTCGGCATTGCCTGCGGGCAGATCGACATCGGCAACACCGCGACCGACATGACGAGCGGGATGTCGTCCGGTTCGCTGCAGGCCGATGGGACACTTAAGCCTGAGCCGACGTTCGACGTGCGCCATGTGGTCGATGCGCTGCTCTACATGGCCGGGCTGCCGCTCGACGCCAATGTTCAGTTCATGACCGTGATGGCGACCACCATGCCCTATATCGGGCGCGGCTAGGCCCCGGCTTCCCCCAACCGAATCCATCGGCTAGGACCTCCGACATGGCCCCTCCCCTCTCGATCAAATCCGATCTGCTCCGTCCGCTTGCCTCGTTTGGCGTCGTCGCCCAGGGCGCGGCCGTCTATTATCGCGAGCTTCGCAACAGCAAGGACCCGATCATTGCGGCGGGGGCCTGGTGCAATTTGCTCGATGGCCGGCTGGTCTCGCCGGCGATGGCGGACGAGCTCCTGCCGTTTTGCCGATTTGCGGCGGTGCGTGCCCGTGCGTTCCGGCATTTCCAGACGATGTACGAGCATGAGTCGGCGACGCGCATCGCCAATATGGGAGGTGCATCGCGCGAAGACGCTGAGCGCGCCGCAATGCTGGCCGAACTTGGCGGCGACGCTGCGGCCGCTGCTTTGGCGGCGGGTGATCTCTTCCTAGCTTCGGGCGATCTCTCACATCTCGAGACGGCGTCGCAGAAGGCCGAGGCCGTAGCCGGGTGGCGCGGAGCGCTCGAATGGGCCCTGCGCCCGGTCGTGATCGCTCCGCTCAATCCGCTGCCGCTGCAGCGGCTCTACGTGGTGCTCGAAAGTTCGGGGCAAGCGGACCTGCTCGATGAGGTCGCCTCGATTTTCCTGTCGCGCAATTTGCATCTGCCGATCGCGCAGATCTTCGCGGCCACGGCCGCGCTGACTCGCGGTGATGCAGCGTCGTGCCTCGCCAAGCTCAAGCCCCTCGACGATGCCAAAGTCATGGCGAACAAGGCTCTCGTGCCTTATCTCGGGCATATCCGGTCGCTGCGGGCGCAGGCCGAGGAGAAGCTGAAGCACTATCAGGCCGCGTATGCCGGGTATTTGGCACTCAACGCCGCTGACCGCGCCGCAGACGTGAACCCGGAAGACTTCTTCCGCGGCATCGTCGCCCGCGGCCGCCTCGCCGTTCCAGCACTGCCGCCGGAACGGCGGCACGATGTCGTGCAGATGTTGGGATTTCCACGCTCCGGTACGACCTTGCTTGAGAACGCGTTGAACGCGCACCCGATGATCGAAACGTTTGAGGAAATCTCGGCTCTCAATGTCGCCATCGATCGCATCGAGCGGGCAATCATGGGCAAGGGTAACGCAGACCTCCCCGCAGAGGCCTACCTCGAAGCCCGGGCGCGATATTATTCGGAGATCGATCTGCTCCGCCGCAAGGCCGGGGCCAGCCTGCTCATCGACAAGATGCCGATCCGTAGCGCCGACGCGACGTTCCTCGGCAAGCTGTTTCCAAACTGGCTCTACATTTTTTCGATCAGGCATCCCTATGATGTCGTCTTGAGTTGCTTCAAGCAGCGATTTCTGCCCAACCCCGCGATGGAGAATTTTCGCTCGATCGACCAGGCGGCCCGGGCCTACGACTTTACCCTGACGGAGTGGTTCAAGCACCACTCGATGGATGACGCGAAGGTCCACTATGTTCGTTACGACGATCTGGTGACGGACTTTGAGCCGGCGATGCGCGGCGTGCTGGGGTATCTTGAACTGGACTGGAACAATTCGGTGCTCGATTTCTCGAAATCGGCGGAGAACCGCGCGGCGGTAACGCCAAGTTACCACAAGGTCCGGCAGGGGCTGTCCATCGGCGTCCAGACACAGTGGCGGAACTATAGATTCGCGTTCGAGTCGGAGGCAACGAAACCGCTCAAAAACTGGGCAGAGTTCTTCGGGTATCCGACCGAGTAACGATTTCGCGATTTGTTAGTACTGTAACAATTCTGTCGCTAACGTATGGATGGTTGCCGCGTCGGCACTGATCGATCCGTGCCCATGTCCTCGCTCTCCCCCGCTCTTGCCGAACTCGCCATCCTGTCGTCAGCGCGACTTGCGGCGTCGGACTATTACGCGCCGCTCCTCGACAGCGATGATGACGTCCTCAAGATCGGGGCCTGGTGTGCGCTGCTCGACCGCGAGCAGGTGAAAGTTGAGCAATATCGAAGGGTCGTGCAACTCGCCGCGTACGGCGCTGTACAGCGGCGGGCCTTTCGTTTCTTCCAGTCGAATTGGGAACACGATCTCGCGGCCGAGGTCGCCGCCAAGGTGACGACCTTGCCGTCATCGGCGCGGGCGCTGACCATGCGGGCCGAGCTGGCATTCGACGATATTGCTGCCATCGAGGCACAGCGCTACCGTTTCCTCGCCACTGGCCGCTTCGACGCGCTGGTGACGATGGTGAACCGGCAGGAGATCGCCGCGGGCTGGCGGCCAGCCTTGCCGCTGGCGATCAAGGCGCTGATCCTCAACCCGCACGACCCGATCGCGGCGAGCCTTGTGCTTGACCTGCTGTACCAGGCCCGCGAAACGGCGATGCTGCACGAGGTCATCGACCTGCTGAAGCAGGCGGGGCTGCATCCCTATGTCACCCTCGCTTACGCCGCAGCGGTCAACCTCGCGCAGGGCAATCCGCGCGCCGCGATCAAGGCGTTGGCCCAACTCGATGCCATGCGTCCGCCGCGGCCAGACGTCTTCGCCCGGCTCCAGCCACTGGCGCTGCAGCTCAATGCTGAAGCAATTGAGGCACTCGGCGACTATCCCCGGGCGTACAACGCCTACGTCGCGCTCAACCGGCTCGACCACGGTAAACTCGTGAGCCTCGACGATTTCCGCGACGTCATTCTCGCGGCCGCGGCGCGCGTCGTTCCTGCATTGCTGCCCGACGCCAACAGCAATCATCTCGTGATGACCGGCTTCCCGCGCTCGGGCACCACCCTGCTGGAAAATGCCCTCGCGGCGCATCCGCGGATCGAGACGTTCGAAGAGATCCCCGCGACAGCAAGTATGGAGATGTACCTGCACAGTGCGCTCCGGCAGGGCGCATCCGAGGCCCAGACGGTCACGACATATTTGAATGCTCGCGAGCGCTATTACGACGAAGAGATGCGGCGGCACCGCAAACCCAGTGCAACAATCTTCATCGACAAGCTGCCGATGCGTTCGGCGGAAGCGGGGTCGATGGCCAAGCTATTTCCAGACAAGCGCTACATCTTCTCGATCCGGCATCCGTTCGACGTGGTGCTGAGTTGCTTCAAGCAGAATTTCGGCCGCAACATCGCGATGGAGCATTTCCGCAGCTTCGAGGGCGCGGTGAAGCTTTATGACTTCACCATGCGACAGTGGTTCGGCGTCTACGGGCTCGACGATCCGCGGGTCCACTATTTGCGCTATGACGCACTCGTCACCGAGTTCGAGACCAGCATGCGCGCCACCTTGGAGTTCCTCGGCCTCGCCTGGGACAACAACGTTTTCAACTTCGCCAGTGCGGCCAATGATCGGGGTGTCAAGACGCCGAGCTATCAGAAGGTCCGACAGGGCCTCGGCCTTGGGGTGCAGACGCAGTGGCGGAACTACGAATTTTTGTTCCAGTCAGACGCGGCCCGGCCACTCTACCATTGGGCCGAGTTCTTCGGCTATCCGACGGAGCCTCGTTCTAGTTAACCGGTCAAGCCTTCATCACCGCGATATTGAAGTCAGCGTTGTTACCCAACACAGAGAACAATCGCACCCAGAGCGGCAACAATTGCTCGGCGGCGCGGGCACTGGTGATGTCGCCGAGGTCGATGATCGACTGCCAGCCGAGACTGCGCAGAAAGTCCATTACCTTGCCCTTGGCGTGCTGATCATTACCCGAGACGAACACGGTGTGATGGCCCGGCACGCGAGACGGCTCGACCATCACCGCGGCATTCACGGTGTTGAGCGATTTGACCACGAACGTCCTGGGCAAGGCACGCTGGATCTGCTCGGCCAGTGAATCAGTGTTCGACACCGACAGCGTTGGCGGAAAGCCCTTGGAGAAGTCCAGCGGATTGGCGACGTCGATCAGCACCTTGCCGTCGAGCTCTGCGGCGAGCGCGCTGAGCATGCCGAGCGAGGTGTCGCCGCGGGTGCAATTGAACACCATCTCACCGTGCCGCGACGCATCGGCAAAAGTGCCGGCGTGACCACCGGTACGCTGCGCGAAGCCGAGCACTTTCTCGTTGTCGGCGGCGCGGGCGCCCATCATCACGTCGTGACCCATCGCCACCAGCTTGGCGGCAACGGTCTGTCCCGCCGCGCCCGTCCCCAACACGCCAATCTTCATTGCGACTCTCCCGTGACGAGAGCTTAGCAGCCGCAGAGGCTCAGGGGAATCAGGCAGCCCACGCGGTCTCGCCGCCGATAATCGTGCGGCGCATGGCAAGATCGTCGCTCAAATGCACGAGATCGGCACGCAGGCCCGGAACGAACGAGCCCCGCTCGTTGCCGACACCCAGCACGTCGGCCGGATAGCGCGAGGCCATGCGCAGCGCCTCGTCGAGCGGCAGACCGAGCGTCTTGTGCACATAGGTGACGGCATCGATCATCGTGAGGTCGGCGCCGGCGAGCGTGCCGTCGGCGAGGCGCAAGGCGCCATCCCGGCGGTAGACGGTGCGCCCGGTGAGGTCGAAGCTCATGGCGTCGGTGCCGGTCGGCGACATCGCGTCCGTGACGAGGAAGATGTGGCCTGGCCCGCGCTTGGCGCGGAGCGCGATGCCGATCGAGGCGGCGTCGACGTGAATGCCGTCCGCGATGAGACCGGCCGACAGGGCACCGATATCGAGTGCGGCGCCGACGACGCCCGGATCGCGGTTGCCGATCTGGCGCTGCGCGTTGAACAGATGCGTCACCATGGTGGCGCCTGCGTCCACTGCCGCTTTCACCATCGCGTAAGAGGCATCGGAGTGACCGATGGAAACAACGATACCGGCGTCACGCAAGCGGGTGATCTGGTTCGGTGTTACCGTCTCGGCGGCCACCGTGATCAGCAGGCTCGGCAGGTGCTTACGCGCTCCGACCAGCGCAACGAGATCGGCCTCCTCCATCGGACGGATCAACGCCGTATCGTGCGCACCCTTGCGTACCACGCTCAGATGCGGGCCTTCCAGATGGAGGCCGAGGAAGCCAAGTACGCCTTGCGCCGCCGCTGCCTCGCCGGCGACGATCGCCGCGGCGATTTTGGCTGGGGTATCGGTGATCATGGTCGGCAGGCACGCGGTCGTGCCGAACTGTGCGAACGCGCTGCAGATGGTGGCGATGGTCGGCACATCGGGCGTGAGGTTGAGCAGCGCCCCACCGCCGCCATTGACCTGCAGATCGATGAAGCCGGGCACCAGCATGCCACCGCCAAGGGAGACGCGTGGCGCGTCCGTGGGCGAGTCGGCGGCAATGATGCCCTCGACCTTGCCATCAGCGACCACGAGCGCCGAGCGCTCCCACCAGAGCTGTCCGTCGAAGATGCGGGCCCCGGTATAAGCGACGCGGCTCATATGGTTTCCGTGACCTTCTTGAGATGCGGCGGATGATCGGGATCAAAGCCGCGATGGCGCGACAGCGATTCGACGAAGGCGTAGAACGAGACAATCAGCGACAACGCATCAGTGATCGGGTGCCCGGTCGCAGCGAATGGCAAGCGATTGGCAAGCGTCGCGCGATCGGTGGTCGCCCAGGCGTCGGCGCCCTGCCTGGACAGACGGTCGGCGATCTCGGCGACCCCGGCCTCGCCGGCATCGCGGGCAGCAAGTGCGAGCACCGGGAAGCCGGCCTCGACGATGCGGGCCGGGCCGTGCAGAACTTCTGCCGCGCTATACGCCTCGGCGTGGATGCCGCAGGTTTCCTTGAATTTGAGCGCCGCCTCTTCGGCGATCGCCAGCGCCGGGCCACGGCCGAGCACGTAGAGTGAGTCACGCCCCTTGAGCGCGCCGATCAGCGGCGTCCAGTCGGTGGCAATGGCGCGGCCGAAAACCTGCGGCAGCGATTTCAGCGAAGTGAGCAATGTCGCGTCGCCCGACCAGTGTCCCAGAATTGCGAGCCCTGCGACGACGGAACTGACGAAGCTCTTGGTGGCGGCGACCGAGCGTTCGATGCCGGCGCTGAGATCTATCGACAGATCCGACGCTGCGGCCAATGGTGAGTCCGCGGTGTTGGTGAGCGCGATGCAGAGAGCGCCGTTGCGCTGCGCCGACTGCGTCATGGCGACGATGTCTGGACTCTTGCCCGATTGCGAGATCGAGATCGCGGCGCAGCCCTGGAGCTGCAGTTCGCGGCCATAGACCGAGATGATCGATGGGCCGATCGAAGCGACGGGCACGCCGGCTACCAGCTCGATGGCATATTTGAGAAATGACGCCGCATGATCGGATGAGCCGCGGGCGATGGTCGCAACCATCACCGGCTGCAGCTTCCGCAGCGCCGCGCCGGCCTCCGCGAGCCTGCCGGCGGAATGATCAAGCAGGTGCTGCGTGGCATCGGGGATCTCCTCGATCTCCTGGCGCATATGTGTGGTCCTGGCGGCCATCAACGGCCTCGCCCATCGCCAAGCCGGAGCTCAGCGACGAAGTCATAGGTATCGCCGCGATAGATCGAGCGGGTGAACTCGACGACGCGACCGGAGGCCAGATAGGAGGTGCGCTCGATATGGAGACCAGCGACGCCCGGCGTCACTTCGAGCAGCGCCGCGTCGTCCTCGCCGAGGCTGGCGGCGCGGATGCGCTGAATGGCGCGAACCGGCCGGTTGCCGTCCTTTTCGAGATGCGTGTAGAGTGACGTTTCAACCGCTTCGGGATCGGGCAGGATGCGGGCGGAGAGCGCGGCGCGTTCGATGGCAAGTGGTATCTCGCCTGAGATGCGGAGGCGGGCGACACGCGCGACGTTGTCGCCCGATGACAGCCCGAGGGTCACGGTTTCTTCGGGTGACGGGGGATAGAGGCCACGGTCCAGCCAGACCGAGCGTACCGCCATGCCGCGGCGCGCCATATCTTCGGCGAATGAGGTAAGCTGCGACAGCGATTGCTCGACGCGATTGGGGTGCGGCGCGACATAGGTGCCAGAACCGTGGCGCTGCACCAGCACGCCCTCGCGGACCAAATGCTGCACCGCCTTGCGGACGGTGACGCGGGACATCTCGACCCGCGCAGCGAGATCGCGCTCCGAGGGGAGTGCGTCGCCCGGCTTGATGGCGTCGCGATGCACGGCGTCTTCGATCCAGCGCTTCAATCGCAGATAGAGCGGGCCGCCTTGCGGCAAAACGATCGAGTGGGGTCCGAACAATGTCTCGGCTGTTTCAGCCATGTCCTCGCCTATCCTTAGGGCCTTGCTTGGGGCCGGTCTGGTGCCATTTCCTGACATAATACCAATAAAATACCATTTACCAAGCGGATTTCTGGACCTTCGCCGGATCTCACCTTAAATTGCGGTGAGACTGGCGCATTCAGACGCTGACCGCGATCCCAAAATGACAAGTTTAACAACGGACCCTGGGCAAGTGGTATTTTTGTGGCATTAGTGCCCTGCAACCGAGAAACCGATGGCCTCGGCACCGACCGTAGCGCATTTTAGAGCGCCGCAGAGTGGCGCCGGGAGCGTTATCCGACAGGGGCGGCTAAGCCGTCCAGCCGCCGTCGATGACGTGGACCTGGCCGGTGGTGTAGGTGGCGGTCGCGAGGTAGAGCGCGAGGTCGGCGACCTCTTCTGGCTTGGCGATGCGGCCGATCGGCTGGCGGGCGATGAAGGCCTTCTTGGCACCCTCGAAATCACCGGTGGCGGTCCAGCGTTCGTGCAGCGAGGGGCTGTCGACGGTGCCTGGAGCGATGGCGTTCACCCGGATGCCCTTGGCGGTGTAGTCGGCGGCGATCGACTTGGTGAGCCCGATGACCGCGGCTTTGCTGATCGAGTAGGCGGCGCGGTTGGGAACCGCCTTCCACGACGACGCGACCGTCGACATGTTGATGATGCAGCCCTCGCCATGGGCGAGCATCGCCGGCATGAAGGCCTGGATCATCCGCACCTGCGCCCAGACGTTGAGGTCGAAGGCGAATTCGAGGTCCTTGTCGGGCATTTCGAGCACGGTGCCGTTGTGGACGACGCCGGCGCAGTTGAAGAGCACATCGAGACGCCCAATCTCGGCCGCCGCTGCCTTCACTGCCGCCGTGTCGAGTACGTTGAGCACACGCGTCGTGACGTTGGGCAGGCCCTTAAGCTCAGCGAGCTTTTCGGCATTGATGTCGGTGGCGATCACCTTGGAACCGGCCCGCGAGAAGGCTTCGACAGTTGCGCGGCCAATGCCCTGCGCAGCCGCCGTGATCAGGCTGATTTTACCGTCGAGACTACCCATGATATTTCCGCCACCAGCGATGTGCACTTGTGCTCACGTGCTAGCTGTTCGGGCAGCCTGCCGCAAGTTCTCTGAGGTTGAACTACGGGGGAACCGCTAGTCTCCGGCGACGCAGACTCGGCCACGGCCGGCAGCTTTGGCTGAATAGCAGGCCGTATCGGCTTCGGTCAGCGGGTCACGGAGCGCATCGGCAGTAACCGGCGCGACGCCGATCGAGGCCCCTACCCTGTAGCTCGCGCCGTTCCAAGTGAAGTCGATATTGTCGATCGCTTCGATAAGCTTGGTGGCGATTTTGCGCGCATTGCTCACGGAACAATCGGCGAGCATCAGGACGAATTCGTCGCCGCCGATGCGCGCCGCAAAATCCTGGTTGCGGCAGGACAGGCGGATGATCTTGGCCACCCTCTGCAGCAAAGCGTCCCCGGCGGCGTGGCCGGCGGTGTCGTTGACCGGCTTGAAGCGGTCGAGATCGATGAAGCAAAGCGCGTGGGTCCGCCGCTCGACACTGGCTTGCCGTTTCGCCTCGGCCAGCGCGCGACCAAAGGCGAAGCGGTTGGGCAGCCCGGTCAGCGCGTCATGATTGGCCGAATGCGCCAGCCGGCGCGTCTGCTCCTGCGTATCGGTGACATCCTTGAACACCAGGACGGTGCCGATAACGCGGCCGCCGGCGGTGCGAACGGGTGCGGCGGTGCCGCTGACACCGCGGCCGACGCCATCGCGGGCGGCGAGGATGATATCTTCCTCAATCTCGCTGGGTTTGCCGGTCATCAAGCACAGAGCGACGTGGTCGACCGTCGGCTCGCCGGTGGATTCGGACTTGGCGACGAACACCTCGCGGAGGGGCCGGCCCTGAGCTTCGGCTTCGAGCCAACCGGTCATCGCCTCGGCGACCGGGTTCATGAAGATGATGGCCTCGTCGGCATCGGTCGAAATCACGCCATCGCCGATGGATTCCAACGTCACGCGCAGGCGTTCCTTTTCCTCAGCGAGCCCGGTTTCGGCCTGCTTGAGCCGGGTGATGTCGGTGTCGGTCCCGACGGTGCGGAGCGGCTTGCCGTCGGCATCCCACTCGACGGGCTTGCCGCGGCTCAGCACCCACATCCAATGGCCGTCGCGATGACGCTCGCGGTACTCGAGCGTAT
The DNA here is from genome assembly GCA_039934955.1 of Devosia sp. Classification (GTDB taxonomy): domain Bacteria; phylum Pseudomonadota; class Alphaproteobacteria; order Rhizobiales; family Devosiaceae; genus Devosia_A. Next base: position 1,235 of record JBDTLB010000022.1, on the reverse strand, counting down.
CGAAGCCGTCCTCGCCATTATCCTGTTTCTCGACGACGGCGAGAATGCGCGGGACGTCGTCGGGGTGAACCCGCGCCAGCCATTTGTCCTGCGCCGGATCGACGATTTCGTCGTCGGACATGCCGCGCATCCGGCGCCACATGCGCGAATAGAACATGTCATCCTTGCGAATGTCGTGATCCCACACGCCCTGCCCGGCGGATTCCAGCGCGAAGTTCCAGCGGCTCTCGGTCTCGGCGAGTGCTTCCTCGGCGCGCTTCTGGCGGTCGATGTTGATGATTTGAACGATCGCGTAGAGCGGCTCGCAGGTGGCATCGCTGCGCAGCAAGGAAGCCGACAGCAAGACCCAGATCGGGTGACCATCGGAATGGTTCATCTGGCACTCAAGGCGCAGATCCTCGACCTCGCCGCGGATCACCTGATCGAAGCGCAGCATCACGGCCGCCCGGTTGGCGGCGAAGATCGTCTCCTCGGCCGGGCGGCCCAGACGTTCGTCGGGCGCGAAGCCAAGCATCGTCTCGTAAGCGCGGTTCACATAGAGCGTACGGCTGTCGACGCCGATCAGCGCCATGCCGACGGCAGCGCTTTCCATGACCTTGCGTAACAGCGCGCCGCTCTGATCGAAGCGGAATACTTTGGCATCGGACTGAACGGGTTGCGTTCGGGACATCCTCCGAGGCTAGCGCCAGCGCCTTAATGGCGGCCTCACTTCTTATCGCCTTTCGGCGAGATGATGAACAATCCGGTAATTTTCGTGCATGGCCTAGATTGGCTGTGGCAACATGATCCAGATCATCCGGTGCGCGGACAGGAGAGCTGTAATGAAAGCAACGACAAAGCCGGTGGCGAGCAAAGCCGCCGCCAAGACCAAGGCGTTCTCGACGGAGGAGCGGGCGGCGATGCGGGACGCGGCGCGCGAGGCCAAGCGCGGCAAGGATTTTGATGGCGAGGCCGAAGTAAAGGCCAGCTTCGCCAAGATGAGCGACACCGACCGCAAGCTGGCGGAAACGATTCACGCCATCGTCCTGAAGGCGGCGCCCGCGCTGATGCCCAAGACTTGGTACGGCATGCCGGCCTACGCCAATGCCGCCGGCAAGACGATCTGCTTTTTCCAGAATGCCGGTAAGTTCAAGGCACGCTACTCGACGCTCGGCTTCAACGACGCGTCCAAGCTCGACGACGGCAATTTCTGGCCCGTCGCCTACGCGTTGACGAAGCTGACCGCGGCAGACGAG
>JBDTLB010000021.1:0-7027 GCA_039934955.1 Devosia sp. | reverse complement strand
TCCCCGGCTTCAATACAACGGTGAGCGCGCCCGAGGCGCCGGGATCAAGTTCGGACACCTCACCTTTGTCGCCGGCCTTATCTTCATCAACTCTGGAATCGGCGGCGACATAGGGTAGCGGCTTGGTTGGGTCGGCCAGATACATCACGATCATTTCGTGAATGGTGTCGGTGGATGAGTTCGTCACGTGGAAGGTCACCACGCCTGCCTTGGCAACTGCCGGAGAGGCTTTGATCCCCATCGTTGCTTTGGACATGTCGAGCCCTGGGGTGGCGTAGGCCATGCCCATCCCCATCGAAGTGGCCGCTCCTTTATCCCACAGCGAGACGTCAACCACGGTTGCCGCGCTCGCGGCCGTTGCCGCCATTCCAGTTCCAGCCAGTATGAGTGCCAACAGCAGGCTTCTAATCGGATGCGTCATTGCTTTCTCCTTGCGGCTCAGCTGACATCTGCGTGGTGCTAGCGAGCTAAGTAGGGTCAGCTAACGATATCGACTGTGGTGGGAGCCGACTTGACGGAGATCAAGTTGGCTGGGTGTGATGCTTAGTATCGAGACGGAGCAAACCGCCGGACTCGATGCTCACGCGCGACACCGAGGTCGCATGTCAAACGGTGCCCGAGAGCCGCGGGCAGGGCAAGGGGGCCACTGATCAACTAACTGGCCGATGAGCCCGCCCCCGAACCATCATTGCGCCTAAACCACCGCGCCAAACAGTCGCCCAATAGCTGCAGTAATCGCCATGGCTATGGCACCCCAAATGAGAACTCGCAGGGTAGGCCGCACAATGCCAGCACCGCCCACCTTGGCACCGAGCGCGCCAAGTACGCCCAAAAGAATCAGTGACACCAGCACTACGCCCACAATGACCAGCGCCGACGGCAGCAGCAGCGCGGCGATAAGCGGCACGGCGGCACCGCCTGTAAAAGTCGCGGCCGAGGTAAGAGCAGCCTGGATTGGTCTCGCTGCGGTGAACTCTGAGAGACCAAGTTCGTCGCGCATGTGAGCAGCGAGGGGATCCTTGGCCATGAGCTGATCGGCGACCTTGAGAGCAAGGGTCGGGTCGAGGCCTCTGCCAATATAGATGTCGGCAAGCTCCTGCCGCTCGAATTCTGCATTGTTGGCAAGCTCCCTGCGCTCGCGAGCGACGTCGGCATGTTCAGTGTCCGACTGCGAGCTCACCGACACGTACTCGCCCGCGGCCATCGACATGGCTCCAGCGACAAGACCCGCGAGTCCGGCAACAAGCACAGGACCCTTGTCGACCGATGCCGCAGCGACACCAACGATGAGGCTCGCTGTAGAGACGATGCCATCATTGGCTCCGAGGACGGCCGCTCGCAGCCAGCCGATCCGATCGATGAGGTGCCGTTCCTGATGGGTCTTGAGCCGGCTCATGTTAGTCTCCTATCGTCGCGCCCGACCAAACGCCTGGGCACATAGATCGAGCCCTAGACGTGGACTCGAGATTTGCGCACGCGCGACCGCCGGCCCGCAAGGGCGAAGCCGCTGCTTAGCTAGTGCGCCATGAGCACCGGCAGCGTTGAATGCCTCAGCAGATAGTTCGTCACGCCACCGAAGGCCCACTCGACAAAGCGAGAATGGCCATAAGCGCCTGTGACGATGAGATCAGCGCCTTGTTGATGCGCCATCTCGTGGAGTTGCTCGCCAGTGTTCGAGCGGTAAACTGCGTCGCTGAATTCGGCATGCGCTCCGTGTCGCTCGAGGTGCAGCATGATTCCTGCGTCAGGTTGGTCGATTTCGGCGCCGATCCGGTTAGCATCCTGAATCCTGCCGACGAATACCTTCGCGGCGCTCATCAGAAATGGCATTGCCTCCGCGACGGCGCGGGCGGCCTCCCTCGAGCCATCCCAGGCAATCAAGATTGTCTTGAATGACTTCTGCGGTGTTCCACCAGGAGGTAGAAACAAGCACCCTCGTCCCGAGCCAAAGAGCACGGCCTCCTCGATGCGATACTGAGCCGCCGGGTCCCCATAGGGTCGTGTGCCGATGAACAGGTCCACCTCTCGGGCTAGGCGCGCCAAATCCAGTCCAATGGAGGCTGACAATCCGTGCAGCCGGCGAATCTCCACCGGCCGTGACTCTTTCGACATAGTCTCCTTGAGATTTTCATAGCTGCGATTTGCAGCCGCGTTGGAGTCTTCCAACAATGTTTGGACGTACGCGCTCCGGCTAGGCTCGGCGATGTCCAGGATCTCCGGGAGAGTGTGGAGGTGTGCGCCGACGAGGTGAGCATCAAATTGCAGGGCGAGCGCCTGTGCAAGCGATAGCCTCGCACGGTCCTCATCCGACCCGGTTAGTTGAACCAAAATGTCTTTGATCATCGATGAGTCTCCAGCCTTAGCTCGATCAAAGACAATCAGCGTACCGAAAACAGAGCATTGATCTATCGCAAGACATAGAACTCCAGATTGCGAGTTGTTTCATCTCAGCCGCCCAGATGCACGATCAATGTGCGCACACTACATGGGCGGCATGGGCGCGCTCGTCGGTCTTGCTTCGTTCGGGTTCCCCATCCTCAGTCGCGATGCAGACGCCGAGGTGTCTCGCCACCGCCAGGCATCCTAACGTCGGCATCGTCGACAGCCACCGAAATCGAGTATCTGGAGAAGAGCGAGCTAACCAAAATCGACTATCATGGCGGCGCACTTGGCTGGGGAAGGGGAACTGTGCGGGCGAACACAGGGGGTTGAGTTGCAACCTGACGATCGCTGACAGCGCCCTGAAAGGCCGACCGCTGGAGTGTGCGACAGCGGTAAGCCCAAACAGGGCCGCCGCTGGCTCAACCTGATCCAGGAATCTCCGATGAAAAAACTTGCGCTGTCGTTGTTCGTCATCGCCGCCTCAGCCGGCTATGTCTGGCAACAATCGGTCCATTCGCCGGACACCGATCCGCTCGATGCAATGCAGAGCGAAGATACATCCTTTCCTGACCCTTCGTTGTCTCCTGCCGCGGCCCCCGTTCCGGCCGAGCGTCGCAGCTCGCCTGGGTTCCAGCACCTGGTTCTGCGATTAACGTCAACGGCGTCCGCGCAGTTAGTCCCCGCCGGCATGCTGCTCGTCGCAGGTACAGGCTATATTGATGGCACCTACACTGGGCCCGCGGTCGATGCCTACTATGGCACCATTCAGATGCAAGCTGTCGTGAAGGGTGGTCGACTCGCTGGCGTCAAGGTCGTCAAGTATCCCTCCGACCGCCAAACCTCTGTTGCCATCAATCGCCAAGCTCTACCAATGCTGCGCGACGAGGTGGTCGCGGCACAAAGCGGTCAGGTCGACATAATCAGCGGCGCGACCCTCACCAGCCGCGCCTTTATCAAGTCAATCGAGGGGGCTTTGCAGCAGGCGCACTAAGGTCTCACCGGCAGGACGGGATCATTTGTTGCGCGGCAAGAAGACAGTGACCCTTAGTCCGGTGTCTTCACCGCCCAGCGTCAGCCACCCTTCATAGGCCTCGACGATATCGGAGACGATGGCGAGACCGAGTCCGGTCCCGCCGCCGGCGGCGTCCAGCCGGACCCCGCGCGCTAGCGCGGCCGGCCTGTCGGTGTCAGCAATACCGGGGCCGTTGTCGGCTACTACGATCGTGGTGCCTTCCCGTGATTGCGATGCTGAGATACGGACGACCGTCGCCGCAAAACGTGCCGCGTTCTCAATCAAATTGCCGAATATTTCGGAGAGGTCCCCCGCCTCGATCTGCGCGCTCACATCGTCGGCGACGTCCACTACGAAGTCGAGCGCCGCGCCACGAGGCGTCCGCTTGACCACGGCGACCACGTCTCGGGCCGAGGGCGCGACGATGCTGAGTGCGTCGCGCGAAACGCCCGGCGCGAGCCGCGCCCGCGCCAGCTCGCGGTCGATATGACGGCGAATGACGCCTGCGCTCTTTTCGATTTCGTCGGCAAGTTCGGTTTCGCCTTTGCCGCGCAGTGCCCGAATGTCGGAGGAAAGTACCTGCAGCGGCGTCTTCAGTCCGTGCGCCAGGTCGGTGGCGCGCGACCGAGCCCGCGCCAGCGCCTTGTCCTGCGCCTCAAGCAGCCGGTCGATCTCGTCGGCTAGCGGCTGTACCTCGCTTGGCGCGTCGGCCTCGAGCCGGTTACGCCGCCGCGCAATCACCTCATGTACGGCCGCCCGCAGCCCTTCGAGCGGTCGCAGTCCGACCGAAACCTGAATGAAATTGGCCATGATCAGTACTGCCGCGATCAGCAGCAGCGCGGGCGCCAGCTCCGTCACATATTCATCAACAGCCGTCGCTATCGTTAAATGATCCTCAGCCACAATTGCGCGGAACGCTGCTCCGTTGGGGTCGACGATCAACCGTTCGACAGCGATTAGACTCGCTCCCTGCGGGCCGGCGATCTCGTGCATGTGCAGCGAGCCATCGCCCAATTCTTTCGGCGGCAGCACCAGCGTCTCGTCCCACAGCGAGCGCGATCGTGTCAGTGCCCCATTTGCCAGGTCCTCGACTTGCCAATAGTAGCCAGACAGCGGCGCCTCGAAGCGAGGGTCCGCTGGAAGCGGCATGACCTTGAATCCTCCGCTCTCGGTGGTGGTGACCCCTATCAGTTGGTTGAGGTCTACCGTCAGCTCACTTTCGACGCGCCGCTCGACGTGTCGCTCGAACAGGTATCTTAGACCAACTCCCGCCACCGCGAGCGCGACCACGATCGAGATTGACGCCACCGACCACAGTCGCAGGCGAATCGATCCGCGCTTCATGCCTTGCCGTCCGGCACGACGTAGCCAAACCCGCGGCGTGTCTCGATGACTTCACTGCCGAGCTTGCGCCGCAGTCGAGCCACGGTCACCTCGATCGCGTTGGGGTCCTTGTCGTTGCCGGTATCATAGAGGTGGTCGGACAGCTCGGTTGCTGCCACCACGCGCCCCGCATGGTGCATCAGGAACGCTAGTAGCCGGTATTCGAGCGGCGACAGCGAGATCGGTACGCCGCGTTGCGAAATTCTCATCTGGCGCGTATCGAGCGACAGTTCGCCCGAATGGAGCACCGGCGACGCCTGTCCCGCCGAGCGACGCAGCAAGGCCCGCAACCGCGCCAGCAATTCTTCCATCTCGAACGGCTTGGGCAGATAATCGTCGGCGCCCGCATTGATCCCCTCGACGCGCTCGGTCCATACTCCGCGCGCCGTCAGCACCAGCACCGGAAACCGCCGTCCGTTGGCGCGCCAACGTTTGAGTACCGTCAGACCGTCAAGTCTGGGCAGCCCGAGATCGAGCACCACCGCGTCGTAGTCTTCGGTGTCGCCGTTGAACCATGCAGTTTCGCCGTCCGTTGCCGCGTCAACTGCCATGCCCGACGCCTTCAGGGTTGCGCAGATGTCTTCGGCGATCCGCGGCTCGTCTTCTACGACCAGTACTTTCATCAGTCGTCACCGCCATCACCTGAGGCGGCGGCAGCCGGCCCTGCATCGATATCGACCACCGAACGGTGCCCATCCGCCGCCACTACCTGGAAGCGATAGACCCATTGTCCCTTCGTCTGGATTAGCTCGATCGAAACGATATCGCCGGGCACGTCCTTCTTGAGTTGCGCCATGATGGCCTCAAGCGATCTTATCTGGCCGTGCTCATAGAGTTCGCGCGCCACTTCATGGTCGTGCTCGCGCTCGTCGGCATGCGCCGCAACCGGCGTGCAAAGGACCAGCGCTGCCAGAACAAACGTCGCCGGCCAATTTCGAGAACTACTCATTCAAGTATGTGTGCCACGGACAAGCTGTCAGCTCGCTTGCAGTCCCCCTCAGCGCGTCGCAAGCCCCTTCTCCTTATCGGTCCTCATTGCATCCGAATATGGATGCCAAGCCAAGGATGTCCAAATGAGAAAATCCCTATTGATGCTCGCCGCCCTCGTTCCGCTCGCCGGCCTCGCCGCGATATCGAGCGCCGCGAACACCCCCGCGCTCGCCAACGCAATCGTTGCTGATGGCTCCTCCACCACCTGTGGAGCGACCCCGGCCGTCGCCGGCCCGATCAATCTCGACCAGATCCCCGTCAAGCCGATAGCCGGCGCTTTGTCGGTCCGCGGCTGCGGCGATGACGATGAAGACGGCGGTCATGAAGGTCGCGGTCATGAAGGCCTCGGAGAGAGCGCCCGTGGCGAAGTCGATGACGACTAGGCCCACAAATTTGGGAGGCCCGCCTGCCAGTTGGCAGGCGGTCCGGATCCAAGGATCGCGTCCTTCAAGGTCCCGTACCCTCTCCGGCCGATCACCGACCCGCAGGCGGTGGGGTGGGCCTTCTAGATCATTGCCCTCCGCGGAACGGACGTACGAGCAAGGCACTTCGGTCGTTGGGATTCCAAAGGAAAAGTCACGTGGGCGGCTAGCCGCCATCATCAGCGTGTACCCAGGCGCGGCGTCTCGCGCCGATAGGCTTGTCAAACCGTTGAAATCTCAGGGACGTGCGGCGTCACGCTTCGGCGCCGATTCACGCTCTCGGCCGTGTTCCTCCGCCGCACCGCGGCAAGACTGCGGGTATATCTTACCGCCGCGCGGGTGAACGGTTAGAGCCGCAGTCGAGAACTCCTTTCCCGTCCTGCAAAGGAAGGCAAGATTGAGGAGAGGATTATCGCAACAGCTCCCTGCGCGTTCCTCACGACTGACGCCAATCGCGACGTGGTGCGAGTGAACCCGTATTTGATGCCCACCATCCTGACGATGCAGATGATCGCGATCGGGATGACGGCGTTTTGGCAGCAAGCCTGTAGGTTCACGCTTGGGCGCAGCTTCATACACTGATCTCGAGGACGGCGGCGGTCGTCGTTGCGGACATCACTCTCACCTCTTGACATATCTAGCGTCCCAGATGATTCATATCATATGAATAGTATGAAGAATGGTAAGTCATTCAGCATCGCCCGTGGGAACCGCGCAATGGCGCCGGGTCCGGTGAGCAATTCACAAGCGGCTGGTGGTCTGCACGCTTCCGTTGTCCAACAGATCGGCATGCGCATCGTCCAGGGCGAGTTTTCTCCCGGCGAAGTATTGCCGACCG
>JBDTLB010000020.1:0-50005 GCA_039934955.1 Devosia sp. | reverse complement strand
GGCTACGCCCCGCAGGTGATCATGAGCCACCTCGCCTGCGCCGATCAGCCACTGCACGAAAAGAACCGCACACAGCTGGCGCTATTCTCGTCGGTGATTGCGCAGTTCCCGGGCGTTCCGGCCTCGCTTGCTAATTCGGCCGGCACGATGACCAGCCGCGACACGCATTTCCAGATGGTGCGCCCCGGCATCGCGCTCTATGGCGGCCGCGCCGTCAATGGCCGCCGCAACCCGATGCTTCCTGCCGTGACGCTCGAAGCGCCGATCCTCCAGATTCGCGACGCCAAGACTGGCGAGTCGGTCGGCTATGGCGCCACCTACACGCTGGCCCGCGACAGCCGCATCGCCGTGGTCGGGCTCGGCTATGCCGACGGCTTCCTGCGTTCGCTCAGCGGCACCAATCAGCATCCAGGCGGCCGGGCGTTTGTCCGCGGTCAGCTGGTGCCGGTGGTCGGCCGTGTCTCGATGGATATGTTCGAACTCGACATCACCGATCTCCAGAACGACATTCCGGTGCCGGGTGAAATGGTCGAGGTGCTGGGCAAGAACGTCTCGATCGACGACCAAGCCGATCCCGCCGGCACCATTGGCTACGAGATTCTCACCTCGCTCAAAGGCCGCTACCCGCGCAGCTATATCGACAGCAGCGCCGACGAGGCCGCCGCGGGCTAGTTGCTCCCGATTTGCTCCCGCTGGCGCCGCCATGACGATCCGGCGGTTCGATCAAGCCATCCGGTGGCGCGATCATGGTCGAGGCCGGACGGGGCGCGTATTTGCGGGGCCTTCTCCCCCTCAAAGGACGATCCGTCATGTCTCATACCGGACACTGCTTCTGTGGAAGCGTCGAAATCGAAGTCACCGGCGCACCCGCCGATATGGGCTATTGCCACTGCGAATCCTGCCGCTCATGGTCAGGCGGGCCAGTCAACGCCTTCAGCCTGTGGACGCCCGACAACGTCAAGGTGACCAAGGGCGCCGACAAGATCGGCACCTTCAAGAAGTCCGACAATTCGGAGCGCCAGTATTGCACCGATTGCGGCGGCCATCTGATGACCCGCCACCCGGTCTTGGGCCTCGTCGACGTCTTCGCCGCCACTATCCCGACCCTGCCCTTCAAGCCGGCCGTCCACGTTAACTACGCCGCGTCGGTGCTGAAGATGAAAGACGGCCTGCCCAAGCTCCGCGACTTTCCCGAAGCCCTCGGCGGCACCGGCGTCGCGATGGTTGAGCAGCGACTAGAGCCACCAAACCCTCCGTCGGTTTCCCTCCCCCGCGTGGGGAGGGCAGCGAAGCTTGGCCGAATGGCCTAGGGAAGCTGGGTGGGGGGAGTCAAAGTATGGCTGAGAGTCCCCCCACCCCGGCTTGCTAGTTCGCTGCGCTCACAGCGCGCCGCCCTCCCCACGCGGGGGAGGGAAACCGAGCAAGCGGCACCTCTATCCCCGCCACATCCTCTGCAATCTTCCCCCCTCGCGGCTGGGTGTATTGTCTCCCCATCTCCACACCACAGCGAGATCATGACGAGTGGTTGATGTGGAGAGGTCGGGTGGGTGAGGTGTCGACCTCATCCGGTCCGCCATTGCCTGTCCCCGCGGACCAGTCAACCTGGGTCCGGGGCCCGGCCCGTCGGGGGAGCGTTGCCGCTCCTTTGGAACCGACGCTGAAGCTGGCAGCAGCAGAGGCGAAGGCAACGGCGCCGCGCTCGTGGTCAAGTTGACCGGGCATTGGCGGTGGAGGGCATAAACTCCCGATCGCGTGGCGAGGCTCTGATCCTCACCTAACACGCCGGACTACCCGGCTCCCGGGAATGAGCCTCGCCCGCCGCTGACCATCGCGGCGAACCGACCAACCCGCCACCCGGCCCACGGGCGATTTGGCTCGTCCAGTAAATCTGAGTTTTATAAGCAACTTTATCCATCGTCGCACGCCTGCAATAGTGCGTCGATACACGACCACACTGGAATCGGACGCCGAGATGGTCTTAACTCAGGGTTTCGCAGCGGCGTTCTGCGCGCATTCCTCAAAGGCCTAATCCTCCAGGGAGATCAACAATGAAAACCATGTTCACGCGGCTCGCGGCAGCCGCATTGCTCGGCGTTTCGGCGAGCGCGGCCATCGGCCTGCCGGTCATGGCCGACGACGTCAAGATCACGGTCGTCGGAGTGGGCGATATCTATGACTTCGAGGGCGCCGGCCCGCGCGGCGGCTTTGCTCGCCTCAACGCTGTGGCCAAGGCGGAAAAGGCTGCCAATCCGAACACACTCTATCTGTTCGACGGCGACATGATCTCCCCGTCCCTGCTTTCGGGCCTGGACTATGGCAGCAACACCATCGAGCTCACCAATGTCGTGCCGTTCGATCTGGCAGTGCCAGGCAATCACGAATTCGATTTCGGCCCGCAGGTGTTCCTTGATCGCGTCAAGGAATCGAAAGCGCCGTGGGCAGCCATCAACGTCGAAGGCCCCGACGGCAAGCCCGTCCCCGGGGTCGGCCATGATACGGTGATGAAGGAGTTCGGCGGCGTCAAAGTCGCGCTCGTCCCCGTTCAGCTCGACGACACGGTCGAACTTGCCACCACCAAGGACTGGAAGTTCGACCCGACCGTCGCCACCGCGCTCGATGCGGCGCAGAAGGCGCGCGACGCGGGCGCCGATATTGTCATCGGCGTTGTCCACGCCGCGCACGATCAGGATTACGCGATGCAGGCGTCGCACAAATTCGATCTGATCGTGTCGGGCCACGACCACGATCTGCGCATGGGCTGGGACAACATCACCGCCTATGTCGAAACCTCGACCGAGGCGAATTATCTGCCGATCGTCGATCTCAATGTCACGGTAACCCCGGCGTCGGGCGACAAGAAACGCACCGTCACCTGGACGCCGAACTTCCGCATCATCGACACCGCGACCGTCACCCGCGATCCCGATACACAGGCGATCGTCGAGACCCTGAAGACCAAGCTCAGCAAGGAACTCGACGTGCAGATCGGCACGAGCATAAGCGCTCTCGACAGCCGCCGCGAAATCGTTCGCGGTCAGGAAAGCGCCATGGGCAATCTGATCGCCGATGCGATGGTCGCCCAGTCGGGCGCCGACGTGGCGGTGACCAATGGCGGCGGCATCCGCGGCAACAAGGTCTACGATGCTGGCACCGTGCTCACTCGCAAGGACGTCTTCACCGAGCTGCCGTTCGGCAACAAGACCGTGGTTGAGGAGATTTCGGGCACTGACCTGCTGGCCGGGCTCGAGAACGGCTTCAGCCAGGTCGAGCAGGGTGCGGGCCGCTTCCCGCAGATCTCCGGCATCGTGGTCAGTGCCGATCTCACCAAGGCGCCGGGCGCCCGCGTACAGACGGTGACGGTCAACGGCAAACCGCTCGATCCTGCTGCGGTCTACAAGCTCGCCACCAACGACTACATGATCGGTGGCGGCGACGGCTACACCGCGTTTTCCAAGGGCAAGGTGCTGGTCGATGCTTCGGCGGCCCATCTGATGGCCTCGGATGTGATCGACTACATCGCGGCCAAAAAGACCGTCGATGCGAAAGTCGACGGCCGCATCACGCTGAAGAAGTAGCGGTTCGCTGGCAAACGGGTTAGAGGGGCGGCTCAGGCCGCCCTTCGCATTTTGAGGAAGTCGATGAAGAGGTTCGTGAGCGTCGGCGAGTGCATGATTGAGATGTCGGGCGGCGAGGATGGCCAGTACCGGCTCGGTTTTGCAGGCGATACGCTTAACACCGCCTGGTATGCGCGAGCGAAGCTGCCGGACGACTGGTCGGTCGACTACGTCACGGCGCTGGGTGACGACCTCTACTCGCAGCAGATGGTCAATTTCTTCGCCGAAAACAACATCGGCATCGGCCATATCCAGAAGATCGAAGGCAAGCGGCCCGGCCTCTATCTGATCCACCAGGCCGACGGCGACCGGCATTTCACCTATTGGCGCAATCAATCTGCCGCGCGGCTGATCGCCGATGACCCCGAGGCGCTGATTGCGGCATTCGCGCGCGCCGACATCGCCTACTTCTCCGGCATCAGCCTCGCGATCCTCGCGCCGCGTGCCCGCGGCAAGTTGATGGAGGCGATCCACTTGGCCCGCGAGGGTGGCGCGCGCGTCGCGTTCGATCCCAACGAGCGGCCGCTGTTGTGGACGTCGCCGCGCGTGATGGGATCGACCATCACCGCCGCCGCGACGATCGCCGACATCGTGTTGCCGACGTTCCCCGACGAAGCCGCGATCTTCGGCGACGTGTCGCCCGAGGCCGTGGCGGAGCGATATCTGAGCTGGGGCGCCGAGGAAGTCGTGGTCAAGAACGGTGCGGAGCCGGCCTATGTCGCCTCCCGCGAAGCCAGCGGCTGGGTCGCGCCGCAGCCGGGTGCGGTGAGCCTCGACCCAACTGGCGCCGGCGATAGTTTCAACGGCGCCTATCTGGCGGCGCGTGCGACGGGCGCCTCCCCGCTCGAAGCAGCGGCAGCGGCGCACGGTACGGCGCGCATCGTTATCGGCCACCGCGGCGCGCTGGTGCCGCATGCGGTGTTCGACAGATAGCCGGGCGCTAGAACGCGCCCTGGGTCGAGACGATGTAGGCCTCTTCCTCGGGCGTGGTCTCACGGCCAAGCGCGGCGTTGCGGCGCGGAAAACGGCCGAACCTTTCGATCACTTCCGCATGCTCGCGGGCGAATTTGAGATTGTCGGGATCGCCTAGCGCTACATGGAGCCGCACCGATTCCTGCTGCATCAACGGCGACTCGGCGTGCATGAAGGGCAGCAGGAAAAACATCCGCTGCGGCATCGGCAGGAAGTGGTGATGGCCGCCGCCGACCGCCTCCTGCGCCAGCGCCAGCGCCATGCCGTCGGTGGCAAAAGCGCGGGCTTCGGCGCGAAACAATTGCCGCGAGAACTGGTCGAGGACGATGATCTCGGCAAGCCGGCCCGCCGGCGTGCTGCGCCAGTTCCAGCCCTCACCGCGGGCCAAAGCTGCATGGGTCGCGGTGAACCGCTCGGCGATCTGAGCGTCGAATTCGGGCTTGCCGCCGAACCAGTCGGACAGACCGTACTCCTCGAACCAGAACCTGTTGATTGCATCGGGTGTGGTCATGCGGGTGATGTTAACGGATTCGGTGCAGGAGTCATGTGCCGCAAGGAGTTCCCAGCATGAAGCTCGTCAAGTTCACCACCGACGACAATCCAGTGTTTCTCAATCCTGCGTTCGTCATCTCGGTGCGCAAGGGCATGAAGGACACCTCGATCCAGACGGTTGCGGCGGCCTTTATCGTCAAGGAAGCGCCCGAGCTCGTGCTGCGTCTGCTCGGGCCCGAGGAGATCGCCGTCGACGTCACTCCCTCGTTGCCCAAGCTGATCGACCTTTAGCTCGCTATCACGATCTTCACGAGATTGCCCGACGGATCGCGCGTCTCGATACCGGCGCCGATCTCGCTGAAGGCGTAATGGTGATGCGTCAACCGCGCCCGCACATCATCGAGCGTCGTCTCGTCCGGCACCACCACCGTGAACCAGCGCAACCCTGCAGAACCGGCCGGCGCCTGCTCGGCGTTCGGTCCCGACCAGATGTTGAAGGCGATCGTGTGCGGCGTGTAGTCGAGACCGACATCGCCCATGCCGAACGAGTTGATGATGAACAGACCACCGAAGCCGATGCCGTCGCGATAGAAGTCCATCGACGAGTGGAGCTCGTTGACGTGCACGTGGACGTGGCCGATGCGAGTCCCAACCGGCATGAGCGGCTCAAGCTTGGGATCATTGCCGAGCTCGCTCAGCATCTGCTGCAGATCGATCGGCTCGCGGCCGGAGTGCAGCTTGCCCTCGGTGGTTGTCGCGTAGGCGCCGGATTCGGGGTCTCCCAGCGTTCCGCGCCACGGCGTCTCGAAGGTGATCTCGATGCCGTTGCCATCGGCGTCCCACAGATAGATCGCCTCGGAGACGAGATGGTCGGTCGGCGCGATGCGGACATTGCGCTGCAGCGCGCGGACGGCGAACTGCGCCATGTCGGTGCGCTTGGGCACGTGAATGGCGACGTGATAGAGCCCGGTGGTCTTCTGTACAACCGGACGGATGGCGCCAGTCTCGAGCACGATCAACACCTTGCCGCCGACGCCGAGCCGGACTTCGTTGCCCTCCTCGGCCAGCAGTTCGAGGCCGACGACGTCCTGCCAGATGGCGAGTGCCTTCGTCCGATCGGTCACCGCGATGTGGACGGGACCGAGCGTGGTGCTGAGCGGCAGGGCCGGCGCGCTGCGAACTTTGGACTGAGATTCAACGGGGAAGATCATCTTCGCCTCCGGGGGAATTGGCTGCACCCGATATAGGACCCCGGTGGTGAATAAGAAACGGCCCGAGGGTTCACCCGGGCCGAAGGCTTCGTTCGCTTTACCGTATCAATCAGACGATGCGCCGGCGGCGATACTGGCTGGCGAGCCAGAGAACGACGACCGTAAACGCAATTCCGATAATGAGACCAGTCCAATCCAACTCGCGGAACAGCAGCCAGATATAGGTCCGGGCGTCAAACGGTATTGGCGCTGCGACCATCAGCCCCCAGTCGAGCTGCGACAGTCCGAACGGAAACCGCTTGCTGAGATAGCCCCAGATGAAACCGCCGGGAGGAATCTGCCCGAAGCCGATCATGTTCTCCATGGCGACGAGGACGCCCGGGATGGCGAAGGCGAGAGGCAGGCTCCAGCGGCCGAACACCGCCGACAAGCCACCGACCCATGCCATCAGCGGGGCGTACCAGAGCAGAGCCACGACAAGGTAGACGATGGCAAAGACGGTGATGTGTCCCAGGCTGGTGAGAGTTGCCAATGCATCGGGAGCCGTGAAGCCCTGGAAGGCAAACGGCGCGATGTTGAGCGAAACGATGAAGAGCACGCCGCTCACCACCGCCATGGCGAAGATCAGGAATGGAAACAGCGTGATGCCGGCAAGGAATTTCGCGCTGAGGATCTTGAGATCGCTCAGCGGCATCGACTTCCAGAACAGCATTGCGTTGTTGCGGCGGTCGGCACTGAACGCATCGCCGAAATAGAAGAACAGCGCGATCGCCGCATAGGCCAGCCACACCGCGATCAAGCCGACATAGCCGATCTCGAAAAGCTTCAGTGGCGCACCGAACTGCATGTGCTCGGGCAGCCGGATGCGGTTGTAGGCGAGGCCCGACGCCGCAGAGAGTGTGAACAGGCCGAGGATCCCCAACGGGAAATATAGGAAAGGAATGCGGTGCTCGATGAATTCGCGAATGATGAGCGCGCGCCATGATCTGAGCATGTGCATCACTTCACTCCCGTTTCGCGGCTCATCAGCGCCACGAACAGGTCGGACAGGGTTGGCGTGGTGACCGCCCCCAAGACCTCGAGAGCGCCGCGGTCGGCGCCGTCGAACACCATCACGGTCTGGCCAAACCGCGTCTCGGCAAAGACGGGCTTCAGCGCCATTCCAGCTTCGGCCCGGTCGGGCGAAACGGACAATTGCGCATAGCGGTTGCCGACATCGTCCATCGTTGAATGCAGCACGACGAGACCATCCTTGATGAAGATGATGTCGGAGAGCATGAACTCGATCTCGTCCACCTGATGAGTGGTGATCAGCAGCGTGCGGTCGGCCGTCATGTAGTCTTCCAGCAAACGCCGGTAAAACCGCTTCCGATAGGTGATGTCGAGCCCAAGCGTCGGCTCGTCGAGCACCAGCAGGCGAGCGTCGATGGCCATGACGACTGCCAGGTGCAACTGCGCCAGCATGCCTTTCGACAGATTGGCGATCAGCGCACCCGGCTTGACGTCGGTGCCCTCGAGGAAGCTCGCGGCGCGCTCGGCGGAGAAGTTCGGATGAATGTCGCTGAGCATAGCGAACAGTTCGCGCACCTTGAGGAAGCGCGGCAGGCTGGCGACGTCGGAGATGAAGGCGACGTTCTTCATCAGTCGCGCACGATGCTTGTAGGGGTCCTCGCCCAGCACCTGCACGGAGCCCTCATACGAGGTCAGCCCGAGCATGGCATTGAGCGTCGTGGTTTTGCCCGCGCCGTTGTGCCCGATGAGACCATAGATGCGGCCAACGGGAATCTCGAAATCGAGCCCGTGCAGGATTTCGTTGGGGCCGAAGCGCTTCTTCAACCCGTGGACGGAAACGATGGGATTGGTCATTTGCCGGGCTCCTTGAGCAGGGCGTCGAGGTCGAGGCCGAGGGCTTTGATCTGACTGCGGATGCGCGGCCATTCGTCGGCGAGGAAGGTCTCCCGCTCGTGCCCGAGGAGCTTTTCACGGGCGCCGGAGGCGACGAACATCCCCATGCCCCTTCGGCTCTCGACCACATCGAGATCGACCAGCGCATCGTAAGCGCGAGTGACGGTGAGTGGGTTGACGGAAAGGTCGGCGGCGATGCTGCGCACAGACGGCAGCGCCTCGCCCTCCTTGGCGGTTTCGTTCAGGATCATCGCGGCAATCCTCTGCCGGATCTGGACGAAGATCGGCTGGGTTTCGTTGAAACTGGTCATTTGGCGTCCGTTATAGTGTGTTAGTTATGTAGCACACCAAAACACGATGTCAAGCGCCCACCCAGACGGTGCGCGGTCAGGCGCGGCCGAACTCATCCTCGATGCGGATGATATCGTCTTCGCCAAGATATGAGCCGGTTTGCACTTCGATCACCTCGAGTAGGATCTTGCCCGGGTTGGCGAGACGATGGACGCAACCGCGCGGCAGATAGATCGACTCGTTCTCGGCCACCGAGGTGATTGTGCCATCGATAATGACTTCCGCAGTGCCGGCGACGACCACCCAGTGCTCGGCACGATGGTGATGCTTTTGCAGGCTGAGCTTCTTACCGGGCTTGACGAACAGCCGCTTTACCTGGAAACGGGCGCCGCCAAGGATCGAGGAGTAGCCGCCCCACGGCCGATAGGCGGTGCGGTGGATTTCGGTGATGGTCTGCGTTTCGGGTTTGAGCCTGAGGGCCTTGACCATCTGGCCGACCTTCTGGGCCTCGCTGAGCTTGCCGACATACACCGCATCCTCGGTGGCGATGACGGCGACGTCGTCGAGTCCTTCGACCGCGACATGTGCCTTCTCGCTGAGGACGAACGAATTGGTCGTGTTGCTGAGCGTCGCCTCGCCCAGAACGGCATTCTGGCCGGCGTCCTTGGCCGAGACTTTCCAGACGGCGTCCCAGCTGCCGAGATCCGACCAGAAGAAGCTAACCGGAATCATGGAGATCAGCTTGGTCTTCTCAAAGATCGCATAGTCGACCGAGATATTGGGCGCCTTGGCGAAACTCTCTTCATCCAGCCGAACGAAATCGAGATCGGCACGAGCCTTGTCGACCGATGCTTGTGCGGCCTCGAAGCTCTCCGGCGACAAAGCGCGGCATTCCGCGAGGAACGGCGTGACGCCGAGCATGAACATGCCGGAGTTCCAGTAAAAGCCACCCTGCTTGAGCATCGCGGCGGCCTCGTCGTGGTCGGGCTTCTCGACGAAACGGGCAACTTCGTGCGTGCCGTCACCACGGTCGGCGCCGGATTCTATGTAGCCGTAGCCGATCTCGGGTGCGGTCGGCGAAATGCCGAAGGTCACCAGCCGCCCGGCGGAAGCGGCCCTCGCGGCGGTATCGACCGACTGCCAGTAATTGGCGTCGGTGGTGACGGCATGATCCGAAGGCAGCACATGGATCACCGCATCGGCGCCGCTCTGGCGCTCGGCGAATACCGCCGCGACAGCGATGGCGGCGGTGGTATTGCGCGCCACAGGCTCGAGCAGGATGCCAGCAAGAGCTATACCGAGTTCTTCGGCCTGCTCGCCGGCGACGAAACGATATTCCGCATTGGTGATGACGATCGGCGCCCCGTAGCGGGAGCTGTCGGCGACGCGCTGCAGCGTTTCCTGGAAGGGCGAGAGCTTGCCGGTCAGAGACAGGAATTGCTTCGGCCGCGCCGAGCGCGACAAGGGCCAGAGCCGCGTCCCCTGCCCACCGGCAAGGATTACGGGGATCATTGGGCTCGGCATCGTCACTCCTGGGCTGGTCGGTGGCGAACACTAGCCGCGCCTGTATGCGCGTCGCAACCCCATCGCGGTGGAGCGGTTAAGCCCTTGTGTCAGCATCAAAACACCCCGAAGGGCTTCACGTTCTGTCACCAAGCAGCCATAGTCCGTTCGTCTAACAGGTAGCTGGAATTCAACGTCTTTTGGGGGATGAAATGACCTTTGGGTCCCGCTTTTCGCACCGTACAATAGCGTTTCTCGTGCTGGCACCAGTGTGCTTTCTGGGCGCGATGACCGCGACCGGGGCGCAGGCCCGGGAAAACTACGCGCTGATCGTCGCGGACAGCGACTATCCCAACCTCGACCAGAAATACTGGCTCAAGGGCCCAAAGAACGACGAGGTGCTGGTCCGCGACTACCTCATCAACAGCGCACCGGTGAAATTCGAGCCACAAAACGTCGTGGCGCTCGGCTCGGGCGACGGCATGCAACTCGGCACGCATCAGGCGATCCTCGATAGTCTTGCGAAGCTCGCCGCCGAGGCCAAGGCGGGCGACTTCGTCTATCTCCACTTCTCTGGCCATGGCTCGCAGCAGCCGGCCAAGACCGACACGACCGAGACAGATGGCCGCGACGAAGTGTTCCTCGCCGCCGACACAGAAATGGCTCCCAAGGACAATCCGAGTTTCCTGCCGAACGTGCTGACCGACGACGAAGTGTCGGGCGCGCTAAAGGCGATCCGCAAGACCGGCGCGTTCGTCTGGGTGGTGTTCGATTCCTGCCACTCGGGCACCATGACGCGCGGCGCGCCCGAGGATGGCGACGTGGCGGAGCGCAAGGTCGACCCGTCCGATCTCGGCATCCCAGATAGCGCCTTCACCCAGGTGGCCGTCGACGACAGTGGCAGCAATGAACGCGCCGTGCCGCTCGGGGCTGACGCCTATGCTGACACCCCCGATGATCCCAATATGGGCGGGCTGGTGGCGTTCTTTGCGGCACAGACCAGCGAGACGACGCAGGAGCGTGGCTTCGACGTGGCGCAGGCCGACGGCACGACCGCCAAGGTGCCGTACGGCGTGTTCACCTACACGATCTTCTCGGAGCTCGCGAAGAACCCGAACATGACCTACCGGCAGTTGGCGCAGAGCGTGCTCGCTTCGTACGCGGCCGAAAATGCGTTGAAGCCGACGCCACTGTTCGAAGGCAAGCTCGACGCCCCCGTGTTCGGCAATGAAGATGCCGCCGCTGCCCAGCAATGGCCCACCGTGGTCGGTGGTGACGGCTCGATCACCATCTCGGCGGGTCAGTTGCATGGCCTATCTGCCGGCACAAAACTGCTGCTGTTGCCCGCCCCTTCGGCCACGGACGATCAGGCGATCGGCCTGATGGAGGTCGCCAGCACAACGCAGCTTCGCGCAAAACTGCAGCTGGCGGCTGACGACAAACATCCACTGATCGACATCAAGGTGGTGCCGACCGGCGCCTATGTCCGACTCGAGCAGGTTGCCTATCCGTTTGAACTGACCGTGTCGAAACCGGCCCCGGCGACGACTGACCCAGCGCAAATCGGTGCCATCAGTGAGGCCCTCGCCTCGATCCTCGCTGATCCGCATGCCCCACTGAAACTCAAGGTGGTCGATTCCGGTCAGGCGGCCGATGTGCGCCTCGCCGTGCTGTCGGATGACCAGGTGGCCAAGCTGGGCGGATCGGGGGCCGTGCAGAAGACGTCGTACGATGCGACGCCGAAACTCTGGCTGCTGCCAGCGACCGGCGAGGTGTCGCTCGACCCGACCCGCGCCGCGCCGACGATGCCGATTCCGGCTGGTGCCACGGCGACGGACACGACTTTCTCCAAGGGACTGGAGGACAATCTCGTCACCATCTTCCGCGCGGCCGGCTTGTCACGGCTCAGCGCGACGTCGACGTTCAAGCCGAAGGATTTCAAGCTCAGCTTCGGATTGCAGCAAGCGGGCAGCGACGCGATTGCCGAGATGACCGCAACTGACACTCCGATCATCCGACCGGGCGACCGGCTGCATGTCGATCTCACCAATTCCTCGGGCAAACCGATGGACGTCAACGTCCTCTACATCGACCATAATTACGGGATCACGCTGATCTGCCAGTCGCATCTCGCCAATGGCGATCATCTGTTCCAGCCGATGGCCGATATCTCGGATACCGACGCCGGCAGCGAGCGGCTGGTGGCGGTGATCAACGAGAGCGGCAAGGACATCACTGACCTCAGCTTCCTTACCCAGCCTGGCCTGCGCGATGCGACGCGTGGCCCCGGCGAAGAAGGGCTACTCGGCATGCTGGCCGATCTCGGCTCGGGCGTACCGACGCGTGGCCCGACCATCATCGCCTCGGCCGATACCAAGACGCCGCGCGGCGCCGTGGTGATGATGCCTGTCGAAGCCCTCGCCCCCACCGGCGCCGATCCGGCCTCGGGGATTGCACCGACCGACCCGCGCACAGCGGAAGGATCCTGCGCTGGGTAATCGGCACAACGACGTGACAGACAAAAAAAGGCCCGCGGCGAACCGCGGGCCTTTTTCAGCCCAACTAGAACTTACTTGTAGTGATCCTGAAGGAACTGGAAGTAGGGCTCGATCAGCCGGATGCCGTAGTTGACCTTGTCGTCCTCGGCGACGTTGATGCCGCGGATATAGAGGTCGCCCTTGCCGGCGTCTATCCACATGGCGCTGCCCGACGAGCCCGCATAGGTGTCGCAATTATGCCAGAAGGCCTGGTTGCCAAAGTTGGCGGGCGCCACGTCACAAGTCGACTGCCACATGGTGCCGTCGGGCTTGTCGCCCGGGTAACCCAACTCGGTGGCCTTGAGCTCGGAGGCGTCGTCAACCTTGAAGCCCATCCAGCCCAGGGTGTCGCCGGCATTTTCCGAAAGCTCGATCTCGGCCAAATCCCAGGGCATTACCGAGCCGTAGTTTTTGCCGTCGTAGTTATCGATGAAACCCTTGAGGATGTTGACGTTTGCCCAGTCGAAGCTGCCATAGGGGGCGGTTTCAGCGTCGGTGGCGCCAGGGATGAAGGTCATCGCCTGCACCCAGCCGCCAGTGGCGTGATCATAGACGCAATGGGCGGCCGTGAGTACGGTCTTGGGGCCGATCAGCGTGCCGGTGCAGGTTGCCCAATTGCCCTTCTGGTCCTGCGTCCACAGCCAGCCGACAGTGATCGCCGGATAGCTGCTGGTGTCGGTGACCTGAACGCGATCCTCTTTGCCAACGATCGTACGGTCAGACGACATGGCCGGGTTCGAACCCTTGCTCTCCTCTTCGAGGATACCGCGGAGACCAGCCGACGCTGGCTCCTCGGAGACCGAGCCGTCGCGGGCAAGCGTCACGGTGCCCATACTCTCGGCGGCCGCGGCCGGATCGAGGGCCAGCGGACCGCGGCTGAGGCTCGACGCATCGACCTTCGGGACCGCCATGGGGGCAACTTTGCCCGGCGGCGTGAACGGCGCGTCGCGGTTGGTCGTCGCGGCGGCGGCGCCCTGGTGGCCGGCCACCGAATTCGCGGCAAAAGCCGGTGTCGCGAGCAACGCGACGCCGAGCATTAGCGCCGGGATGCTGGTCAGTTTACTGGTCTGCATGGGATGTTTCCTGTTGTTTTTGCCTGAGGAGAATTGAAATCGGGGATTCGGCCGCCCGTCAACCGGCCCTGTCCCTCGTTGAGACTTGGGATTATCTACGAAACTGTCGGGAAGCGGGCCTACTCCTGATCGAGATGGGCTTGAATCCAGCCCTTGAAGCTCGCGACGCGGCTGTAGACGCCATAGACGTCGGCGTGGCCGCATTTGATCTCGCTGTCGGCGGGTCCCTCCCCCCAGCTGACGATGCCAAGCTGCAGCGGGCTGCCGGCGATTGTCGCGACCAATGGCCCGCCGCTGTCGCCATAGCAAGAATCGCGCTTGCCGGTCTTGAGGCCGGCGCAGATCATGGTATCGGTCAGCGGATCACCGATGCGCTGCGCCAGCTCGTCGCCGATGCGTGTGACTTCGTCGGATTTGATGCGGTATTGGTTGCCGAGGTCCGTAAGGCTGGAGCGCAGCGCCTTGGCGTAGATCGTCTTGATGCCGATGTTGCACTCGGAACTGGCGACCACGTCGATAGCGGTCTCAAGCAGATGCCGTGGATATTTTCCGTCCTCGTTCATGCCCCACCCGATGACGACGGCCGAGGCGGGCGCCGCGGCGGCGCCGTAGTCGAGGGGGACCGGTTTGAGGTTGACTGGCGCGGTGAGCTGGATCAGCGCCACGTCGTGATCCATCGAGTTCTCGTTGTATTGCTCGTTGACGAACACCGACTTCACCACGGCGCGCTGACCGGCTGCGAGATCGGTCGTCCCGGTGAGCACCACGAAGGCGTCGGGCAAAATCGTGTGGCCGCCATCGCGCATGCAATGCGCCGCAGTGAGCACCCAACCCGCGGCGATCAGGGTGCCGCCGCAGAATTGCGAGCCGTACTGGCTCTCGGGATCAGCGGTCAGGTCCTCGGCCTTGAGCAGCGCTACCTGGAACGGATACTCGCCGTCGGCCACTTCGCGTCCACCAAAAACGCGGTCGGTGCCAACCTTGTCGACTGCCTGGGCGGCGCGGTCGGCCGGAACGGTGGCGAAGGGATTGGGAGCTTGGGCAAAAGCGACGCTGGTCGATGCAATGAGCAGCGCGGCCAGCACAAAGCGGCCAATCCCTGGCAGTATCGGCATATTCCCTCCACGCGCCGCCCGAGAGCGCGGCTCCCAATGAACATCGGACATAAACGCAGTTTGAACTGCGTATCAGATTACCGATTGTTTGGCCGAAATTCCGACGGAATCACCTCTTCTTTGCGGCAGTCCGATGGAACGTGGGATTTAGACCAGGTGACGAGCGGAAGGCTTGGCCCCGGGCTTGGCTTTTGGCTTGGACTTGCCGCGGCGCTCGATCTCTTCGCCGGCCTGTTCGCACTGTAAAGCGAGCTTGTCGCGGAGCGCCTTCAGCTCCTTGTCGCCCAGCTTTTCGGCAGCGACGAAATGATTGTCGGCGCCTTTAAGCGCATAGATCAGTTCGTCGAGTTTGGCCTGAACGGCTTCGCCGTCCCGGTTCTGCGTATTTTGCAGCACGAAGACCATCAGGAATGTGATGATCGTGGTGGCGGTATTGACCACCAATTGCCAGGTCTCGGAGAAATGGAAGATCGGTCCCACCACGGCCCAGAGCACAATCAGGATACAGGCCGTGGCAAAAGTAATTGGCCGCCCCGCGATCTGGGCGACCTGATGGGAAAACTGGACGAACGGGCCGGGGCCGGGCGAAGTCATGGCAAGCTATATACTCCAAGGCGATCAGAAAGTTCCACAGCGGAGAGAAGATGGCTAAGACCCCGGATGCCCAAGTGGCGGCGCGCTGACGCCGCTCGGTGCGCCGATCTCTGCCGGATCGCCGACGGCCATCGCCTTCCACCCCACGCTGGATGACCGTGACCTGATCCGATGCCCAGCGGCAGATCTAGTCGCCGTCGACGAGGCTCGAATTGCGATAGCGTGGATCGGCGGTCACTTCCTCGCCGATCCATGCCGGCAGCTTCAGTGGATCGTCCTCATGCTGGAGTTCGATTTCGGCGATCACCAGCCCCGCATGGCGGCCGGCAAAGACGTCGATCTCCCAAATCAGTTTGCCTTGGGGTACGTTGAACCGTTGCTTCTCGATGCGGGACGGGCCGCAAAGCTCCATCATCGATTTGGCATCCTTGAGCGAGATGCGGTACTCAAACTCGGACCGGGAAGCGCCGGTCTCGCGTGACTTGACCGTCAGCGTCGCGTGTTTGCCATCCTTGATGCGGATTCGGATTGTCGATTTCCGACCGCGCGCCAGATAGCCCTGCTCGATCTGGCTCGGATCGGCTGCTTTTTTTTGCCAGCCATCGCCAATGACGAGGAATTTCCGTTCGATCTCCCGGCGCGATTTCGGCGAACTCATGGAACAGACTTCCAGTAGGCGGCGAACCGCCGGGCCAGTGCGCGGGGCCGCTCGGCGTTGATCTGCCGGCCGAGCGCAAACGCCTCGGCCTCAAGGGGTTGCCGGCGTGCTTCAATGGTATCCAGCAGCACAGTCCCGTCATCCGGTTTGCCGAACCGCTCAGGAGCGCGGTCCAGCGCTTCGTGCAGCACTGCGAGATCGTGATGCAGCCCCAGAAGCGTCGACAACGCGTCGGTCATCTCAAGCGCTGCGGGCAATATGTCGGGCGCGGCTCTTTTCAGCAGATCGATGTGGAAGCCGTGATATTTGTTGGATTTACGCCACTCATGGAAATGCGTTGCAGCACCGGATTTTTGCGCACCCTCCATGCGCCGGCGCGCACTTCGATAGCTGCGCCGCAGGCCCGGCAGCAGCGCGTCGCAGCCGGAGCGGGTCAAGGACCAGCCGGTGACGCGCTCTCGCACGGCGAGCAGTTGCGCCCGGAACTGCGCGAGCCGTTCGGGCTGATCGGCAGTCTCTGGTTCGTTCTCGAGCCGTGCGGCGATCCGTTCGAGCGTCTCGCTGCTTCGCCAGCGATTGAGATCGGCGACGGTCTGACGCTGCACCTCGGCGTCTCGCAGATGCGAGAGCAGTCTGGCGGCGTCGCGGATGGCGGCGTTCTCCCGGGTAAAATCGGGACAGACCGGGCCGACAAGATGCAACAGGCCGCGTAGCTTTTTGCAGCGGCGGCGCGCCTCATGGACGATCGTGCGGCCATTGGCACTGGTGTTGTCGAGGTAGCCGAGCGCCTCGTCCAACTGGGCAAGCGCAACAGCCCGGAAGGTCGCGTCGACCGACTCGCCCTTCGGATCAAATTTGTACATGCCCGATCGTTACTCTGGTGCCCCGTCCAATGACAG
The DNA here is from genome assembly GCA_039934955.1 of Devosia sp. GTDB lineage: Bacteria > Pseudomonadota > Alphaproteobacteria > Rhizobiales > Devosiaceae > Devosia_A. Next base: position 33,141 of record JBDTLB010000020.1, on the reverse strand, counting down.
CAAGAACGGCTGTCACAATCCAGCCGGGCAACCCTCGACGAAACCCCATCCGGTTCGGAAGTGGCCCCGCTTCGAGGGTTCTGAGGCCAACTGCACGGCTTTGACACGTCCGCCCTGCCCGCATATCGTTGCCACTGATGGTGCCCGAGAGGGCTCAAAAGGGAATACGGTTGGGCGCGGTGCCCCGCATGCCGTAGCTGCCCCCGCAACTGTAAGCGTTGTGCCGATCTTCATCTGCCACTGGGCGTGCCCGCCCGGGAAGGCCGAAGATCCGGCGGAAGCGCGAGCCAGGAGACCTGCCATCAGCAGAGACGTTGACGCGAGACGCGATGGGCGGGGTGTCCCGAGGCGCCGAGCGGCGACATGCGACGTCAAACAGGGCAGACGAATGAACCAACCAACTTTCCTCCGCAGCTTGTTCGGCGATGCCGAAACACGCGCGCGGCTGTTTTTCATCTATGGCGGACTCATCGCTTTCAACGTGATTGCCTGGGCGTGGGCCTTCGCGGAATTTTCCAGCCAACCGGTGCTGATCGGCACGGCGTTCCTTGCCTATGTGTTCGGGCTCCGCCACGCATTCGACGCCGACCACATCGCTGCTATCGACAATGTTGTCCGCAAGCTGATGCAGGAGGGCAAGAAGCCGCTGACGGTGGGCTTCTATTTCTCGCTTGGGCATTCCTCGATCGTGATCATCGCGTCGGCGATCATCGCCGCAAGCGCAGCGGCGCTGCAGGGGCCGCTCGAGCAGTTCCACGAAGTCGGTGGCGTTCTCGGCACGCTGGTCTCGGCGTTCTTCCTGCTCGCCATCGGGCTCGCCAATCTCATCGTGCTCCGCAGCATCTGGGGTGCATTCAACCGCGCCAAGCGGGGCGAGAAGATCGTCGACGAGGATCTCGACCAGATCCTCGCGGGGCGCGGGTTCTTTGCGCGCATTTTCCGCCGCGTGTTTGGCGTCGTGCGGCAGTCCTGGCACATGTATCCGGTGGGCTTCCTGTTCGGGCTCGGCTTCGACACCGCGACCGAGATTGGGCTGCTCGGCATCTCGGCCACGCAGGCGGCGTCAGGCATGAGCTTCTGGTCAATCATGGTGTTCCCGGCGCTGTTCACCGCCGGCATGGCGCTGGTCGATACCACCGACAGTGTCGCCATGGTGGGCGCTTATGGCTGGGCCTTCGTCAACCCTATCCGCAAGCTCTGGTACAATATGACGATCACTGCGGCGTCGGTCGCGGTGGCGCTGTTCATCGGCGGGATCGAGGCGCTGGGGCTGCTGTCGGATAAGCTGTCGCTGTCGGGCGGCGTCTGGGACGTGATCGGCAACCTCAACGACAATCTGACCAATTTCGGCTACGCCGTGGTCGGGGTGTTCCTCCTCAGCTGGCTGATCTCGACGCTGATCTACCGCGCCAACCGCTATGACGATCTGGCGCGTCCATAGCGTCACTACTCCCTCAACATCACGCGTTCGCGGCGGACCACTGGCCTGCCGCTTACTTTTTCGGGGTGGCATATGGCAAACATATGGTTTCCACGAGTGCTCGGAGTTTCATGGGCTTTGGAACTAAACAGTGATCGCGGCCCGGTAGAACGATAGGTGGATCGCAGCAGTTCGTTCTGCGGCCATACACTCGAGCCGTTTCAGGGGGAAATATTGCTCCGGCGTGCACCATCGATCGCTGCCCTTTTCGACGAAGACGATGACGCGCCGCGCCAGGATACTGAGCGCAGCGCCGCCGCCAACCTCGATCGGCGCAAGCTGGGCGCGCTGCGTCCCTCGCCCGAGCGCCAGCCAACGCCAGCGGCCGAGCCCGAGCCAACCTATCCCGAAATCGAAAGGCGCAACGCCAAGACCGAGCGCCGCAGCATGGACGAGCTACGCGCCGAATATCAGCAGACACTGGTCACCGAGCACGGCAATCAAAACCTGCCGCGTTCGGCGATGCTGGGCAGGCTCAGGCCGTCGCGGGTGGTGCTGGTGGTCGTTGCGTTGCTCGCCGGCGGGCTTGCCGCGTACCTCGCGCTGCAGCGCGAGCCGGCGCCCACTGCCACCGAAGCACCGGCACAGGCGGTGCAGGAAAAGACCATCCAGGAAGCACGGACGCAGATCCTCGTTGCCAAGCAGCCGATCGGCATGGGCCAGCGCCTGTCGCCCGCGACGATCGGCTGGGAAGACTGGCCGGAGGGCGCGGTGCGTCCTGAATATTTGACCGTGGCGGCGACGCCGGACGCGATCACCAGCATGACGGGCAGCGTTGCCCGCTTCGAGATATTCCCGGGCGAACCAATCCGGCAGGACAAGCTCGCCAAGGCCGACCAGGGCTATCTGTCGGCTATTCTCGGAAGCGGCATGCGTGCCGTCTCGCTGACGGTCACGCCGGACTCGGCCTCGGGCGGCTTCGTCGTGCCGAACGACCATGTCGATGTGGTGCTTACCCGGCCGTCGCCCACCAGCGGAGCGCAGATTTCGGAGACTGTGCTGCGCAATGTGAAGGTGCTGGCGATCAATACAAGGCTGGGCGAAACTGGAACAACCGGGGCGCCGACCGACCCAGCCGACCCTCGGGCCGAGGTATTTTCCGCCCAGGCCATCGCAACGCTGGAACTGGATGAATCACAGGCCGAAATCGCGATCAATGCGTCGGCCGGCGGGCGATTGGCCCTCGTGCTGCGATCGATGGTGGATGCATCGCAGGCGTCGACTGAAGGCAGTGCCGTCAACCAGGAAATCCGCATGACGAGCCCGTTCTGGACCAAGTGATCCGCATTGGTTCCACGGGGTTTCCACTTTTGATCTGGCTTGGTTAAGCCATCGTTGACTGGCCGGGGGTAGGATTTGGCTGTTCGGGTTCGCATTGCAGCAAAGCGTCACAGAGTGATTTCGTCCAAAAACACCACGGCCAGCTCCTCGCGCTTGGCAACGCTTCTGGCTGCGGCGATCGTCGCGCTGATGGCTGCGGCAACGCCCGCCGCCGCGCAGGTCGTCAACTATGACCTGACCACCACCTCGGTGATGAAGATCAACCTGCCGGTGTCGCAGGCGGTGACGGTCACCGTATCGAATGCCGTCGGCAAGATTGTCTCGGCCGACCCCAATATCGCCGATGCCCAGCCGATCACCGATAAATCGCTCTATCTCGTCGGCAAGTCGTTCGGCACGACGACGGTCAATCTCTACTCGGCGACCGGCGCGCCGGTCGGCCTGCTCGCTGTCGAAGTGGGCGCCGACACCAAGGACATGGCTCGCTCGATCCGCTCGGCGTTGCCAAACTCGAGCGTCAAGGTCAGCACCGTCAACGGCCGCATCCAGCTCTCGGGCTCGGTGCCAGATGCCTATTCGATGCAGAAGGTGCTCGACGTCGTCGGCCAATACGGCAGCCCGGCGATTATCAATACGATGACGCTGTCGGGTGGTCAGCAGGTCAATCTCGAGGTTCGCATCCTCGAAGCGCAGCGCGATGCCGGGCGTGAGCTCGGGATCTCCTGGAGCGGCAGCGCCGGGGGCGCGACCGTGAAGATCGGCAGCGGTCCTGGCGACCCCGCCAACGACGCAAAATCGTTCTCAACCTTTATCACCAGCGTCATTTCGGGCGTCACCGGTGTCAGCCTCAGCGCCACGATCAACGCACTCGAGGCCAAGAGCCTCGTGCGGACCCTCGCCGATCCGAACCTGACGACACTATCGGGGGTCAATGCCAGCTTCCTCGCTGGTGGCCAGGTGCCGATCCGGTCGCCTGACAACAACGGCAATTCGACGCTGATCTACAAGGATTTCGGCGTGCGGCTGGTGTTCACCCCGGTGGTGCTTGACGGCGACCGCATCCAGATTCACTTGACCCCGGAAGTCAGCGGCATCAGCGGGACCACGACCTCCGGCGATCCGATATTCACCACACGCAACCTCGACGCGACAGTCGAGCTGCGCGACGGGCAGAGCTTCTCGGTTGCGGGGCTGCTGCAGAACAATACCAATTTGACGCAGAACCAACTGCCCTGGCTCGGCGATGTGCCGGTGATCGGCTCGCTGTTCAAATCGTCGAGCTACCAGAAGCACGACACCGAACTCGTGGTGATCGTGACGCCGCGGCTGGTGCAGCCGAGCGCGCCCGGCCAGGTTGCGGCCACGCCGCTCGATCAGACGCAGCCGGCCAACGACGCCGAGTTCTTCGCGCTCGGACAGATGGAAGTGACGCCCAAGATGATCCAGAAATTCCAGTCGGGCGATGGCGTGGCCGGTCCCTACGGCTACATCATCAATCTGGGGAATGGCGGGTGAGCGCGCGGGGCTTGCTCGCTTTGGCGAGGGTCGCAGCACTCGGCCTCGTCGTCGCGCCGCTGCTTGGCGGCTGCGCCTACGACTACCTGCAGCACACCGACCGGGTCGGCTTCAGCGCCGGCGACGCCGTACACGCCAACCTCGAGCGCGAGACGATCAATCCGTCCAAGCACTCAATGCAAGCCAAGGGTGGGTTGGGGAAGAACGGCAGCGTCGTCGCTGCACCGGCCGCCGTTCAGTAGCCGGATCGTCTCGCATTCTCGGCAGCTTAGGCTCGGATCGCCGAGGCCATAATCTGCAGATTGTTGCTGATGACGGCGTTGTTGGGATCGAGCTTCTGCGCCTTGCGGAAGTTCGTCAGCGCCGCGGCCAGATTGCCGCGCAGCATGTAGGAATAGCCGACATTGTTGTAGTATTGCGCGGTGCCGCCCGAGATCGTGTAGAGCGAGGCATAGACGCGGTCGGCGAGATCGAAGCGGTGCAGCCGGTCATAGGATGCGCTCAGCCCGATGTAGCCCTCGGCATCCTTCGGCGACAATTCGACGACGCGCTTATAGAGCGCCGCTGAGTAGCCGAAATCATTGTTGCGGAAATGACTGCGGGCTTCCGTCAGCGCGCCGTCGGCGGTGTAGCTCGAGATGTTGGAGATCTCGGCGACTTTCAGCTGATTGTTGCCGAAGCTGCTCGAGCCGATCGAGCTGCACGCGGCCAATGGCAAAACCGCCATCGCCACCGCGAACGCACCAACCGCAAGAGTTTCGATCGAACCGCGACGCATGCCTAGTCCCCCTGTGCCCTGCGTGAGCCCAATCTCGCGCACACGCACCCGCACGCGACAAGGGCAGGACCGGTGATCGGCGGCATTTACCGCGAACTAGACTTAACCGTGTGTTACGCGGTGCACGGCCGCGTCGCAAAATGCAAGAACTACGGTCCGGCTACCAGTGCAGCGCCGGCGTCGTGACCGGCGCGTCCCAGAGCCGTTTGCTGTCGTTGTCGAGCAATGTGAGCGTGATCGAGCAGCCGGCCATGTCGAGCGCGGTGACATAGCTGCCGACCAATGAGCGCGCGATTCTGATGCCGTGTGCCTCGCACAGTTTTCGCGCCGAGCCGTACATCAGATAGAGTTCCATCAGCGGCGTACCGCCAAAACCGTTGACGAACAGCAGGGCCTCGCGGCCGCGAACATCGCCCAGGTCGCGGGCGATGGCGGTTATGATCTCCTCGGCGATAGCATCGGCGGGACGCAGAATATCGCGGCGGCGGCCGGGCTCGCCATGAATGCCGACGCCGAATTCCATCTCGGTCTCGCCGAGATCCAGGGTCGGCCTGCCGGCCGCCGGTACCGTGCAGGAGGTGAGCGCTACGCCCATTGAGCGGGTTGCGCCATTGACCCGATCACCCAGCGCCTTGAGCGCCGCAAGATCGAGCCCCTCCTCGGCTGCGGCGCCGACGATCTTTTCGACCACCAGCGTACCGGCAACGCCCCGGCGGCCGGTGGTCCAGGTCGAGTCTTCGACGGCGACGTCGTCGTTAGTGAGGATTCGCGCGTTGCTCGAGCTGGACATCTCGGCACCCATCTCGAAATTCATCACGTCGCCTTCGTAGTTCTTGACGATGAACAGCACACCCGTTCCGGTATCGACGGCCTCCGCCGCCGCCAGCATCTGGTCGGGGGTCGGGGAGGTAAAGACCTGACCGGGACAAGCGGCATCGAGCATGCCGTGCCCGACGAAGCCGCCATGCAGTGGTTCGTGACCGGAGCCTCCGCCAGAGATCAGCGCGACCTTGCCGGGCTTCAGGGTCTTGCGGCGGACGAATTTGTGGTCGTCACCAAGCACCAGCAGATCGGCATGCGCCAGCACGAAGCCATCGAGGCTTTCGGTGAGCATGGTGTCGACGCCGTTCATCAATTTCTTCATCTGCGGCCCCTCCCGGCCCGTTCGTCGTCGGCAGATTTTTTGATCATGCCGGCCATGCTGGCGACGAAGTCGCTTACGGCTTTTTCAAACTCTGCGTTGGCTTTGCTGTCGCCGAGATCAGGCACGAGCAAATTGAGATGGCGCATGTGCGGCGCGGCCTCGGCGAGGTCGAGCTTGCCGCGATGCGCCACGAGATAAGCGACGAGGAATTCGTCGCGCTCCTCCGGGGTGAAGTGGCAAACCGACAGGATGGTCGGCAGATGCCGCTGCGGGATCGGCGTCGCGTAGCTTGGACTCGTCATCTGCGTGACGAAACTGCGATGCTTGCCGAGCGCATCGGCGAGACGCTGCCGCGTGCCGGAGGGACGCTGATTCAGGACGCTCTGCAACAGCCGCTTATAGACGAGGATCGCCTCGTCGGTCTGCGGCGGCGCTTTGAGGGCAGGCCTGCTCATGGGCGGATCGTTACCGCCGCGACGGCCCGCTTGGCGAGCGCCAATTGCGCGGGCGCGACCGACAGGCTGCGCAGCCCGGTGTTGAGCAGCGCATCGATGGAATTTGGGTCGCCGCCGGCATCGCCGCAGAGGCTGATCGGGATGTCGAGGGCCGCGGCGCCGCGCACGGCGGACTCGATGAGCCGCAGTACGCTTGGGTGTGTCGGATCGTTCAGCGCCGCAACCGCGGCATTGTCGCGGGCGGCGGCCATCACATATTGCGTGAGATCGTTGGAGCCGATCGAGAAGAACGCCACTCCGGCGAACAGCTCCGGGGAAATCGCCGTGGCCGGCACCTCGATCATGATGCCGAGCGGCGGCACCGGCACACCGAGCCTTCCGGCTTCGTCCGCAAACAATGCCGCGGCCGCGGCGAACTCGCCGATAACCGTCACCATCGGGAACATGATCCTGAGATCGCCAAGCGCCTGCGCCCGCAGCAGCGCCCGGATTTGGACGCGAAAAATGTCGGGTTTTGCCAGCGCGAGGCGAATGCCGCGGAGCCCGAGGAACGGATTGGCCTCCTCGACCGTGAAGCCCGCCACCGGCTTGTCGCCGCCGGCATCGACGGTGCGGATGGTCACGGGTTTGCCGCCGGCCCAATCGAGCACGCGAGCATAAGCGCGATATTGCGTCTCCTCGCTAGGCAGGCAGGACGAATAGAGAAACTCGGTGCGCATCAGCCCGACGCCGTCACAGTGGGTGATATCGACGGAGTCGACATCGGTCGGTTCGGCGATGTTGACGGAGACCGCGATCGCGGAGCCGTCGGCGCTGATCGCGGGTGTAGCGAGCGTGGCAATCGCCTCGTGCATCGCCTTGTCATTGGTGGCGCGGCGGGCGTTGAAATCGGCGCGGGCTGCACTGTCCGGATCGAGTTCGATTGAGCCGGCCGTCGCCGCATCGACGAGGCCGACAATGGTGCTGCCGGCGCGTAGATCGGCGACGCCGATCAGCATGGGCACGCCACGGGCACGGGCCAACATGGCGACATGGCTTGCGGCACTGCCGCGGCGCAGCACGATGGCGCCTCCCTTGCTCCAGTCGGCGGCGAGGAACTGGCTCGGCGTGATGTCGTCGCCGGTCAGGATTGCGCCGGCCGGTGGGCGCGTGTCGACAGCGCCAGACAGCGCACGGGAAACGCGGTCGTGGATGTCGCGCAGATCGGCGGCACGGGCCCGAAAGTAGTCGTCTTTCGCAGCGTCGTAGATGGCGATCTGCACCTCAAGCGCGTTGCCCCAGGCGGTGGAGGCGTCAGTGGCGGCCACGATGGCATCGAAGGCGGGTTGCGACAGCGACTCGTCCTCAAGCATGGCGAGCTGGAATTCGAGCATGTCGGCAGCATCGGCGCTGGCCAAGGCCATCAGGCCGCTCAGCTGGGCGCTTGCCATCGCAAGCGCGGCCCTGAGCGTCGTTGCCTCCCGGCTGGCATCGCCGCTCGGGACGTAGCGGGCGACGGCGCCTCCGAGTTCGGCCACCGGACCCTCGGCAAAACCGCGCGCAGCGATGATGCCGGTGAACCTACGCGCGGACGACATGGCTGGCATGGCCCTCGTCGAAATCGCGTCCCACAAGTGCCACCAGCGCCGCGACGGCATCGGCGGCGTCGTGACCCTCGGCCCGTAAGAGCAGCACGGCGCCCTTGGGGGCCCTGGTGGCCATTACCTTGACGATGGATTTGGCATCGACCCACGGGCCAACCTCGTTGATCGCCAGCTCGACGCGGGCAGCAAATGTCTTGGCGAGCTTGGTCAGCTTCACCGACGGCCGGGCGTGGAGGCCGACGTCGTGGGTGATGACGACGAGTGCTTCGACCATCGCCGGCGATGCTGTGGGCTCGATGCTCATGCGGGCGACAGCTCCTGCGCGGTGGCCTGCACTTCGCGGAGGCTCGCGCCACCCGACGCTTCGGTGGCCGCCATCACGGCGCCTTCGACGATCGGCGCGTTGCAGACGACAATTTTGCTGGAGCGTGGCTCGCCAAGCATTTCGACCGCCATTTCGCTGTTGGTCTCGGCGCCGCCGAGATCGACAAGGATGGCGACCCCGGCATCCGACCAAGCGCGCTCGATCGCCGCCATGATGGCTTCAACACTGGTGCCGAGGCCGCCCCCGGGGTCACCGCCGCACCAGGCAAGCGGCACGTCGTCGCCGACCATCTGCCGCACCATGTCGGCAGCGCCTTCGGCGACCAGTGGCGAGTGCGAAACGATAACAATGCCAACGTTCGTCAAGATAGCGCTCCCGCAACAGCTTCGACGAGGAGCGCACTGGAGCGGGCGCCGGGATCGAGATGGCCGACCGAGCGCTGACCAAGAAATGACGCACGGCCGCGCAGCGCCAGCCGGTCTTTGGTCGCATCGGCGGCAGCGTGGGCGATTGCGACGATTTCGGCCGCGGGCTTGGGCGCCGCCACCGCGTCGGCGACAGGATAGAGCACGTCGAGCATGGTCTTCTCGCCGATCGCCGATTTGCCGCGGGCCGCCACCGCATCGATGGCCCGGCGCAGAGCACCGGGATAGTCGTCTGGTTGGGCGGCCAGCTCCTTGCCAAGCGCGAGGAACAACGTGCCGTAGAGTGGGCCTGACGCGCCGCCAATTGTCATCACAAGCTTTGTGCCGATCGCCTTGAGCGCATCGGGTAAGGGCTTGCCGGCGATTGCGGCGCTGTCGGCCAGGACTGCGTCGAAGCCACGCTTCATATTGGCGCCATGGTCGCCATCGCCGATCGCCGAGTCGAGTTCGGTCAACTCCCCCGCATGGGCAGAGATAGTCACCGACATGGCGTCGATCAGGGCGCGGATCAGGGCGCGGATCGCGGCTTCGTTCGTCATGTCGCTGCCTCCGCCGCCTCGCATCCCAACACGATTGAGCGTGTTTAGTGAATTTGTTTAGTAGTTCGCAAATCACTAAACATTGCAAGGACAAAAGAGGGGATTGTCTTGTCCCTTGAGCACTGCTGGCGGATCAGCCGGGTGGCGATGATGGGCGGCACGAGCAGCTCGACGAAGACGAGCCCAGTCTGCAGGCCGTTCGGTCCTTCGGTCCACGCATCGCGCGCCGCGTCGGCTTGCTTGTCCATGTTCATCCTCTAAGCTGCGGGGCAGGTATCAAGGTCTCCCTCCTGTCCCGGCGATCGCGCCAAGCATGGCGGTTGGCGCAGAAAATGCTCCGGCCCTAGACTTGTTTACTGACTGGCGCCGTCAGCCGTCCTGCTTGACCGCTTTGAGCTTGTCGATCCCCAGCACTTGCAGTGCGAGCTTTTCGTAGAATGGCTCCGACTGGCCCGAGCGCATCTTGTGCATAAAGTACTTCTCGAACCCGACCTTGGCGGTGTGCACCCATTTACCGGAGGACGACCAGTTGACGTTGCGGGGCGGGATTTGTGGCTGTGCGATGAACGCGACGCCGCTGTCGCCGAAATCGGCGAGGCACACGGCATTCAAGGTTGGCACCGCTGTGGGCGCTTTGCCGTCGATCAGGCTTTTGATGTTCTGCGCCGTGGCGGTGACCATCGACTCGATCATGAAGCCCGTCTTCGGCACGCCCACCGGCACCGGCGTCTTGCCGAGCGGAGGGATCGCGACGCAAACGCCGACCGAGAAGATCTCCGGGAATGCGGGATTGCGCTGATATTTGTCGGCGAGGATGAAGCCACGCGGGTTGGTTAGTCCCTCGATGCCGCGAACCGCCTCGACCCCCCGAAATGCCGGCAGCATCATGGAGAAGGTGAACGGCACTTCGTGCGACTGCTTGAGTGTGCCGTCATCGGCCATCTCCGAAACAAATACCTTGCCGGCCTCGAACTTGTCGACCTTGGCATTGGTAACCCATTTGATGTGATGCTCGCGCATTTCGCTTTCGAGCAGCCCCTTGGTGTCGCCGACGCCGTCGAGGCCTAGATGTCCGATATAGGGTTCGGAGGTGATGAAGGTCATCGGCACACGGTCGCGCACCTTGGCGTCGCGCAACGCCTTCTCGAGGATGAAGGCGAACTCGTAGGCCGGGCCGAAGCATGACGCGCCCTGTACCGCACCAATTACCACGGGACCTGGATTGGCGACCAGCTTGTCGAATGCCGTCTTTGCTTGCAGCGCGTGATCGATAAAGCAGACCGACTGCGTCTCCGCAGCCGGGCCGAACCCGGGGATCTCGTCAAAGGCGAGTTCGGGTCCGGTCGCGATCACGAGATAGTCGTAGTTGACCTCGCTGCCATCGCAAAGTTCAAGACGCTTGGTGTCCGCGTGCAGCCGCTTGGCGCCCTGCGCGTAAAGAGTAATGTCGCGCCGCTTGAAGACCGGGTCGAGATCGATTTCTACCGACTCGCGGTCGCGCCAGCCGACGGCCACCCAGGGATTGGAGGGCACGAAGGAGTAGTGGCTGCCCTTGTTGACTACCGAAACTTGGTGCTGCGACCCCAGCAATTCCTTCAGTTCATAGGCCATGATGGTACCGCCGAGACCGGCGCCCAGAACGACGATTTGTGACATTTGTTACCTCTTCCTAGGGCGCTTACGCACCTCAGATTGATGTCGCCGAACGGAAAGCCATGTAGAGCGCGACGCCGACGATGAGCACTGCGAACATCATGTTTAGCGCGCCGCGGCGTTGTGAGATTTGACCTGCCGCAAAGGCGCCGAAGATACCGCCGAGCGCCCCTCCAGCGACAAAAACCGCCGCCAGCGGCCAATCGACGAAACCCGATGCGGCATAACTCAGCGACGTCGTCAGTCCGAATGCCGTGACAGCGACCAGCGAAGATCCAATGGCGGCGAGCATGGGCATGCCGGTTGCGGCAACGAGCCCGGGGACGATAAGGAACCCTCCGCCGATGCCGAAGAAGCCGGCGACAGCGCCCGTGGCGGCCCCGAAGCCCAGCGTCTTGGGTGCATTTTCGAGCGTGCAGACGCCGGCGTCGTGTTCCTGCCGGTTGCGGCCGAGGAACATCAGGACACCGACGATCAGCATCAAAAGCGCGAACAGGAACAGTAGTTTGCCGCTATCAAGCGCCTTGCCGGCGAGCGAACCGAGAAACGCGCCGCCAACGCCCGCCGCCGAATAGATGAGCGCGCACCGCCAGCGGACATTGCCGCGACGCGCGTGTGTGACAAGATTGGCGGCGGCGTTGGCAGCGACCGCGAGCGCGCTGGTGCCGATGGCAACGTGCGCATCGGCCACTCCCACGACATAGACCATCAAGGGCACGGCGAGTATCGAGCCGCCGCCGCCGAACAGTCCGAGCGTGAGGCCAACCAGGCTCCCGGAAAAAGCACCAAGCAGATGGTGAGCGAGATCGATCGTCATGGCGATGACGCTCCGGCCTTGGCAGCGGCCCGGGGCCTCAGACCATTGCCCGTTTGGCAGTACCGTAGAGCGAACCGGCACGGGCGCCGGATCGGCAATAGCCAAACATCGGCTTAGGCAGGTCCTTGAGAGCCGCCTCCATTCGGATCAACTGGCCCTCGCCGATGCCACCGGACACCGGAATGTGCACCGCCTGCAGGCCGATCCGCTCAGCCGCGGTGGCGATGACCGAAAAGTTCGGCTGGCCGGCTTCTTCGTGATCAGGACGCGCGCAGACGATGGTCTTGAATCCTGCGTCGGCGACTTTCTGCACTTCTTCCGGCGTTATCTGGCCAGCTACGGCGAAATCAACGTCAAGTTTGCGGAAGGCCAGAGATTGGGGGCTGGTGGAGAACGGCCACATCGTAGAATTCCTTTTTGGTTCGAGGGTTGGTTAGAGGGTGTTGACGGGGATTTTGAGGAAAGTCCTGCCATCGGAATCCTTCGGGGGGAGCTCACCGCCCCGGATGTTCACCTGGAGTGAGGGAATGATCAGCCTGGGCATGGCCAGTGTCGCGTCGCGCGCCTGGCGCAGGCGAACGAACTCAGCTTCGCCGATGCCGTCGCGCACGTGCACGTTATGCTGGCGCTCGTCGCCCACAGTGGTCTCCCACTTGATGTCGCGACCGTTCGGCCCGTAGTCGTGGCACATGAACAGGCGCGTCTCGTCCGGCAGGCTCAGGATGCGCCGCGTAGAGCGATAGAGAGTGGCCGCGTCGCCGCCGGGAAAGTCGGCGCGGGCGGATCCTGCGTCGGGCATGAACAGCGTGTCGCCCACAAAGGCTGCATTGCCGATCACGTGCGTCATGCAGGCGGGCGTGTGGCCGGGAGTCTCCATAATATGGGCCGTTAGTGTTCCGATGCGGTAGCTGTCGTCATCCTTGAACAGGCGGTCGAACTGACTTCCGTCACGCCGGAATTCAGTGCCTTCGTTGAAAACCTTGCCGAAGGCCTCCTGCACCATTTTGATCTTTTCGCCGATACCGAGCTTGCCGCCCAGATGACGCTGAATATACGGCGCCGCGGACAGATGATCGGCGTGGGCATGTGTCTCCATCAACCACTCGACCTGCCAGCCACGCTCGTCGATGTAGGCGATGATGGCGTCGGCATGCTCGAAGCTGATGCGGCCGGACGAGTACTCGAAATCCATGACGGAATCGATCACCGCGCAGGCGGTTGAATCGGGATCGTGCACAACATAGCTGATCGTGTTGGTGGCCGGGTCGAAGAACGATACGACCTCAGGGGCGCGCGGTAGATCGACGTCGAAGGGGGTGGGCTGGCTATCCACTTTGGCCTCGCTCAGGTTTTGTGCTTGCGCTTGCTGCTGAGGCCCAGCACCGCATAGATTGGACAGAAGCTGAACATGGACGTCGCGATGAGCACCACGCCAACGATGACGGAGGCCCAAAGCGCGACTGCGCTCGTCCAAACTGGCCAGCCTGTCAAGAACGGCGCGACGGCAAGGAAGGCGCCGACGGCAAAACGGAAGATCCGATCGAGTGTTCCGACATTGCTCATGATTAGGTTTCTTCCCGAGGAGTATCTTCGTTGACTTATATATTCGAATATTCTAATATGTCAACATGAATATTGCGGAACTCGAACCCCGGGCGGACGAAGCAGCCGAGTTGTTGGCCGCGATGTCGAACCCAAAACGTCTGTTGATCCTGTGCCATCTGCTGGACGCCGAGCTCAGCGTGAACGAGATCAGCGGGCTTGTCGGACTGGGTCAGTCGCCGCTCAGCCAGCACTTGTCGAAATTACGTGCTCTCAGGCTTGTCGCGACGCGGCGCGATGGCCAGATGATCCGGTATCGTCTCGCCTCCGACGGCGTGGCGAAGGTTCTCGCCGCCCTGCACGGGATCTACTGCGCGCGCCCGGCGAAGCTGGCGCGTGGAAAGGGAAAGACGAAATGAATAGCGACAATCTGGTGGTCTGCGTCGCGTGCGGTGCGGTCAACCGTATGCCATCGGACAAGCCGGCCGCTGGCGCCAAATGTGGTGCTTGTGGCGTGGCGCTCTTTGCCGGAAAGCCGGCCGATGTGGACGGTGGCATGTTCGACCGGCAGATCGCCAAGAGCAGCCTGCCAGTTGTGGTCGACGTCTGGGCACCCTGGTGCGGGCCATGCCGGGTGATGGGTCCGCAATATGAGGATGCGGCACGCTCGCTCGAGCCCAGCCTACGCTTCCTCAAACTCAATTCCGACAATGAGCAATCGACGGCGGCGCGGCTCGGAATCAGAGGTATTCCAACGATGCTCCTGTTCAAGGACGGAACGGAAATTGGACGCGTGTCCGGCGCGATGTCCGCCAGTCAGATCGGCAACTGGATCAGCGGGCAATTGCCGTCACGTTCAAGCTGATCACGCGGGCTGGGCGGACCTCATCAACGCCCCCGAGTTGGCCAATGCCCCACGGCCGATCGCTATCGGGAAGCGAAATCATCACCGTCGTGGCGTCCGAATCCTCTGGCGAGGAATCGGTTGCAGGGAGTCGGTGGAATCGGAGCCTGCGTTTATTTCGAGAACGGCACCGTGGCGGTTAAAACATTGCCCGAGTCGTTGAACTCGACTTCGAAGTCGATCGTGATCGACGTGGCCCCCACCAGGGTCAGGTGCGAGCCAATGCGAACGGCGTTGCCGCTGCGGTCGTTCTGCTTCTCGTGGAGATCGAAGACAATGTTGTCGCCCTGCTGTTGACCCACCGCGAGCCCCTTGAACCCGGCGTTGGAAATCATGACGGCTTCGTATTGCCGTGCGGTGTCGCTGTACCCAATAGTGCCACTCACCGAGAGGTTCATGTTCACCAGCGTGCAGCGGCCCGCATAGTTGATTTTGGCCTGGTTGCCCTTGTCGATCGTGAGCCGGCAGCGGAACGGCTCTGGGTCCTTGCCGCCCACCAGAACGCCAGCACCACTCCATTCTCCGACATAGCTTTTCAGCAAAGCAAGCTGATCCGGTCCGGCCTGGACAGGCAAGGCTCCAAGGCCCGAGAGCATGACCGCGGCAATCGCAGACGCCAAATACAAAGGTCTTGTCGTCACTGTAAGAGCACCTTCCACAACCTTCTCACTTCCCAACCAACCGCCGGTTCTGCCAGAGTCACTTCGTTGTATCTCTCGGTGCCGACGGGCGCTAACCAGTATCTTGCTTTGGATCGAAAGGATCCTTCGTGACGGACACACCGGGCTCCGACGCCCCCAATCGCGTCGTACCATCACTTGGATTGCCGGAAACGGCAAGCCGTACGAGGGCTACGCCCCCGGCTCTAGATACCACAATTGCCGTGGGTGTGCCGCTCGTTGCAGTCTCGGACGTCGACTACACGTTAAGTGTGGGATCGGTGCCACTTCAAATCCTGCGCAATGTCTCCTTACGGATCCAAGCAGCCGAAGTGGTCGCCATCGTCGGTCCGTCTGGCAGCGGCAAGACCTCGCTTCTGATGCTCCTTGCAGGTCTCGAGCGCCCGACCTCCGGCAAGGTCGTCATCGCCGGGCAGGATCTCACGGGATTGACCGAGGACCAGTTGGCGGTTTTCCGCCGCAAGACGCTCGGCATCGTTTTTCAGAGTTTTCACCTTATCCCGTCCTTGTCGGCCCTCGACAATGTCGGCCTAGCGCTCGAAATCGCCTCCCCCGAATTGTCGCTGGCACAGACGCGCGAGACCGCCGCGGCCGCTCTCACAACTGTCGGACTGGGTGATCGGCTACATCACCGTCCTGCCGCGCTGTCAGGCGGCGAGCAACAGCGGGTCGGGCTCGCGCGCGCGATGATCGCCAAACCGCGCATGCTTCTGGCCGACGAGCCGACCGGCAACCTCGACCAGACCAGCGGCGCCCGAGTGATTGAATTGATGTTCAATATGGCGCGACAGCAGGGCGCAGCGGTCATCTTTGTCACGCACGACCCAGCGCTGGCGGCGCGTGCCGACAGGGTTCTCACCATGACCCAAGGCGAACTGGCAGAAAATTCTGCCGGGCCAATCTGATGCGTGGCATCTGGACGGCTATCCGGATCGGCCTTTTGGATATGCGCGGCGACTTCCGCCGCTTTGGTATGCTGATCGTCTGCCTCGCCGTCGGCACAGCACTCATCGCTGGCGTCAGCTCGGTGGGAGCCAGCATCAAGCAGGCCGTCGAGCAGGATGCCGCGATATTGATGGGCGGCGACCTCGAGCTGTCGCGCGACGACCGGCCGGCCAATGCCGGGGAATTGGCCAAGATGGCGACTTTCGGGCGGGTCTCTACGGTGATCGAGACCAATGTCCGCGCCGAGTGGGACGCGCACGATGCGTTCGTCGATCTGGTCTCGGTCGGCAACACCTATCCCCTCCTCGGGAAGGTCAGCAGCCCGCAACTGCCCGCCGAACAGAAGCCGTTCGACTTTCTCGGGCTGCGCGACGGCAGTTACGGTGCGCTGGTCGATCCGGTGATGCTCGACCAACTCGGCATCAAAATCGGCGATATCTTCCAGCTCGGCGGCACGCCGTTCCAGGCCCGCGGCGCGCTGGGCAAACTGCCGGATTCGGCGGTGCGCGGCTTCCGGCTTGGCCTCACCGCGCTAATCAGCACCGACGGCTTCGCGACTTTATCCGACATGACCTCGCCGCTCCCGGGACTCGGCACCTTGTACCGCTACAAGCTTCTGCCCACGACACACGGGGACGGCTCGTTGCAAGCCGCGGTCGTCGCGGCAATCGGCGATGCGGGCTGGACCATTCGTACGCCCAGCGATGGGCTTGGGCCGATGGTGCACTACTACGATCTGTTCATGCGCTTTCTTGTCATCGTCGGACTGGCGTCGCTGCTGATCGGCGGCGTCAGCGTATGGACCGGCATTTCAGCCTACGTCTCGGAGCGGGCGAACGTTATTGCCGTGATGCGCAGCATCGGCGCCGAACGCGCTCGGATCTTTGTTCATTTCTTCGCGCAGGTCACAACGCTGGCACTGATCGGGGTTGGACTTGGGCTACTGGTGGGCGCCAGCATCGGCTTTCTCGTGCTGCCGGTGGTGGCTCAATCGATCGGGGTCAACCTCCCCAATTCCTTTCATGCTCAACCCTTGCTGGTCGCAGCAGCCATTGGGCTGGTGACCGCTTTCGCGTTCTCATATCTGCCGCTGCAGCAGGCCCTCAACATCAAGCCGATGATCCTGTTCCGGTCCAAAGGCCTCGCTTCGCCACCCTTCGAGTGGAGGACGTTGGTCGGCTCGGTGCAGGTGATCCCTGTCATCCTCGCCGCTGCCGCATTCATCTGGCTAGCGATCGTGATGACAAATGATCTCATCCTGGTCTGCGCCTTCGCGCTAGTGAGTGCGATTGCCGTGATCCTGTTCCGCCTCGCCATCGGCGTTGGCATTGTAGCGCTCCGCAGCCTGCAGGAATCCGCCAACCCGATCCTGAGGCGCGCGCTGCGCGCCATATCCGGCTCGAATTCCGATGCGCCGTCCGTTGTGATCTCGGTGGGGATGGCTCTTGCGACACTGATCGTCGTCCTCGTGCTCGAGGTGAACCTCAGCAACGAATACCTCGGCGCCTCAGTCTTCGACGCACCGACGTTCGTCGCCTCCGACCTGTTCAAGGACGAGGCAGCCACACTCAGATCGATGCAGGCCAAGGACAGCGACATCGTCGACTTCACCGCGACGCCGATGCTACGCGGGTCGGTCACCAGTGTCGGTGAAGCGCCTGCGAGTTCGATTTCCCCCCGTGGACCCGAGGCCCTGTTTCTGCTGTCGGGCGATATCCCGCTGACCTACCGGCAGGAGTTGCCCTCGACGTCCAAGCTGGTCGAAGGAAAATGGTGGCCGCCTGACTATCAGGGGGAGCCGCTGGTCTCTCTGCACGAAAGCCTGCGCTCGGGCCTCGGGATCAAGCTCGGCGACAAGGTCAGTTTCAACATTTTCGGCGACACCGTGACCGCCACGGTCGCCAATTTCCGCGACTATTCCTGGCAGGGTGGGATCGACTTTTTGGTGACCTTCTCCCCTGGCGCCCTGGAGGGTTACCCCGCGACGCTGCTCGGCGCAGTGACCGCCGCGGCGGGGCACGAAGACGCCGTGCAGCGCAGCCTCGCCACGGCCCTGCCGGACGTCCGCTTCATCGCCATTGGCGAGACGCTCAAGCAGATTACCTCGGCGCTCGGACAGTTGTCGCTGGCGGCATCGCTGGTGGGTGGGCTGGCCGTCGGCAACGGCCTCCTAGTCCTCATCGGTAGCCTTGCCGCGGGGCGCCAGCAGCGCCGGTCCGATGCCGTCATTACCAAGGTCCTCGGCGCCAGCCGGTTCGAGGTGATCGCGGCGCTGGTCGTGCAATATCTGCTGCTCGCCGCCTTTGCGGCCGTGCTCGCGACGGCATTCGGGATCGCTATCGCCTGGATCCTGACGATGGTCCTGCTGGACGTCGACTTCGCCCTCAACGGCTCTGTTCTGGCGGCCGTCGACGCGGGCGCGATCGCCATCGTCGGCCTGCTCGGCGCCACGACAGTCCTGAGCGCGCTCAGGACTGCGCCGGCGCGGCTGCTGCGTGCGATGTAAGCTTCCAGCGCTGCCGTCACGACGTTTGGGCGAACTCGGTCTGCTCGTGCGGGGCGAGTCGCGAGAGTCTGGTTACTTCGACTCCAGGACGGCCCGGCAGGCCTTGGGCAGGTCGGCAAGCTTCAGCGGAGGTGGCGGTGGGGTGGCACTCGGCTTGTAGGGGGCATCGGTGAACCAGTAGTCGAGATCCTTGCCACAGCCATCGCCGGGTGGCACCGCGGCCTGATCGACACACTGCGCGGCGCCTGGAGGGCACGCGAGCCGAACGTGGAAATGGTCGTCATGCCCGTACCACGGGCGCACTTTATTGAGAAAGCCCGGGTCGCGCCAATGGGTCTCGCAGAGGGATTTCTTGATGCCCGGCGCGACGAAGATACGAGCGACGCCGGGCAATTGCGCCGCGCGATAGATGAGCAGGCGCTTCGCCTCGTCGAGCTTCTTTGGGTCGACGTTGCGTGTGCCCTGCTTCAGCACGGAGGCGGCGGAAAGGGTTTCGAGCTCTTTCGGGCTTAGTTTGTGATCCGGCATTGGTCGTAGCCAGATGTCGACATCGAGGCCAATCTGGTGCGAGGCGTGCCCGCTCCGCATCGGCCCGCCGCGCGGCTGCCCCATGTCGCCCACGAGGATCCCCGGCCAGCCATCTTGCGCCGCGGACTGAGCCAGCGCCCCAATATACTGGACGAGCTGAGGCGCCCCCCAGCGGCGGTCGCGCGACAGCCGCATCGCCTGCCAACCCGGTCCATCCGCAGGCAGTTGCACCGCCCCCGCGATGCAGCCCCTGGCGTAGCTGCCGACAGGGTCCGAGGGCCCGCCGGTCGGGTGGCCTATGGCGCCAAAGAGGTCGCGGGCAGGCTGTTGGGCCAGACCGGGTGAGGTCAAGAGGATGATGACGCTGAGAGCGTAGCTTAGGAGACGGAGCAGCATGATGTTTCATCGCAGTGGTGAATCATGCTGACTATAGCGACGAATTGCGTTCGATATGTCTGCGACCACGTGCCGGCGCGATGATGCTGTAATAAGTGAGCAAGACGGGCCATTTGGAGCCTCCGTGGACTGCCGCCCAGTTGCACAAAGCGTGGATGGACTGCGTCAGGACGAGCTGGGGCTTGGCTTCTGACGGAGCGGCGGGCAATCGTTATGGCCATGCGCTCGCAACCGACCGCATCGGTGCGCGTTAAGAACTGCGGACACAAGGAAAAGCAACAATGGACGGCGCAACACTTTCCGTACTGATGGCCGATACTCCGACGCGCATCGCCGGGTGGCGGGCACAGGCGCAGCAATTGACACAATTGCTGGTCCCGGCGCGCATAGAAGGTCATGTGAGCGATGATCTGCACGTCACGATCGAGCGCACCTGCACGGCGATCTATTCGGAGATCGAGGCAGTGTCGGCGATCACTAAGGACGTCGCCAAGACCAGCGCGGAGGCCGCCGCTCAACTGGCACCGATCGAAGACGTGCTGCGGCTGGTGCTCCTCGAAATCACCGAACTTTCGACGGAGCTTTACGCCATCCGGTCCGGTTTGTCGCAGACGGGTGAACTGGCACTTGGCTCACCATAAGCGCTGCGGGAGGCGCGCTCTATCGGCGCCCCGAGGTTGAGCCGTGGGCGAGTTCGCGGGTTGCGTGTTCTGTTCTCATCAGATCTCGGACGACCCAACCTTCAATCACTTTGGGTCGATCACCGAGCGTCTGAAAGTCAACAATTGGCGCAATGTCAGCGGCAAAGGCGACGGCCTGCTTGAATGAGCGCCGCTCGCGTAGAGGCCGGGCTCGCCAAAGCCGGATCACTTCCTTTTCTGCGTCTGCTTTGTCCACACTCGGCTCCTCGCTGCCATCGCGTCGCGCCGGGCGACGGGCCAGAAGGCCCGCCATAGCCAAGTCGACCTACGGGAGCAGCTATGACCGTGACGGCGTTGTGTCGAGCAGAAGGCGATGTTCACCTTAACAGCCGGTGTAGGCCGGACGGGCTCGCTGGCGCTGGCTGAGGGCTACTACAACCGCGCCCCCTCGGGGTACGTCGCTCGGGTCGGTGCGGTTGATGAACGGGATTTGGACCGGCGGGACATGGCAGGGGTTACGGCCGCTTTCGGCCCCGGTTGAAGCTGAGGGGGAATGGCTCTTGCTCGCAGACGAGAAAGCCACAAGCGGCGAGGCTGAGGCTGAGGGATCGATGGCGAACAGGGAGTCAGGACACTAGCGGCTGATCGTCGGCCAATGCGGCCGCACCACGAAGCGGACAAACAGCTGGAAGACGGCCGTCATCGCCTCGACATCCGGTGGCTTACCGACGAAGCGCGAAAATTTATTGCATTTCACCGAAGTTAACTCAGCAGCAGCCCGACGCGAAAGATAACAAGTCCAGCGCGCTGACGGCGCGAGCTTCGCTCGGAGGCCGACTGTTGGACGTCGTCATATACGTACTTCCCGGTGGCCTCCCGGAAGCCGCATAAGTAGAACGAGTGACAGCATGGTGAGCACAAGCAGCAAAGTGGAGAGAGCCGCGGCGGTGCCTAGCTCGCCGCGGATCACTTCGGCGTAGATACCCAGCGACAAAGTCTGCGTCGAGGTATTGTAGAGGAACAGAGTCGTGCTGAGCTCGGTGATGATTGTAACCCAGCTCAGAATTGCGCCAGACACGATGCCGGGGGCTAACGCCGGGACGATGATGCGTATGAACGTCCTGAGCTTCGATGCGCCGAGGCTGATCGCCGCCTCTTCAATGCTTGGGTTGAGTTGGTACATGAGTGCCGTCGTCGAGCGCACCGAGTAGGGCAGACGTCGAACCGTCAATGCGATCACCATTATGGCAAAGGTCCCCGTCAGTAGCAGCGGCCTTTGGCTGAAGGCGACGACGAGCGCTATGCCGATCACTAGGCCGGGCACGACGTAGGGAACCATCGTCATCGTGTCGATGGCGCCGCTAAGCACGCCCTTGCGCCGTACCGTGAGATAAGAGACCAGCGTTGCGATGACGACAAGGATCAGCAGTGAAGTAGTGCCGATACCAAAGGTGTTGGTGGCGTAACGGAGAATGTCGCGCGAAGAATCGGCGTAGTTCTCGAGGGAATATCCAGCGACGAACTCGCCATAGACCGTGTTC
Source organism: Devosia sp. (assembly GCA_039934955.1). Classification (GTDB taxonomy): domain Bacteria; phylum Pseudomonadota; class Alphaproteobacteria; order Rhizobiales; family Devosiaceae; genus Devosia_A. Next base: position 11,463 of record JBDTLB010000020.1, on the reverse strand, counting down.
CGGAACGAACTCACCACCACTACCACGAGCGGTGCAAGGGCAAGGACGAGAAAACCGTAGACATAGGAGTGCGCGACGACGCCGCGCCAGCCAACCAGGCGTCGGGACTCGATAGGTCGCAGCGCAGTCATAGTGAAGGTCCGGCGACCGGCGAGATAGCGTTGCAGCAGGAAGATGGCGAGCGTAACCACGATAACGATCACGGCTACAGCTGCGGCGAAGCTCGTATCGACGCTCACCTCGCCCACGAAGGAGGTGTAGATGAGAACAGGAACGGTGCGAAACCCCTGACCGATAAGCATCGGTGTGCCGAAATCCGCGAAGGCCCGCACAAACACAAGAAGGCTGCCGGCAAGCACGGTGGGCCAGAGTAGCGGTGCGATCACCTGGATTGTACGCCGGGCGCCGGTGACACCCATGCTCTCCGACGCCTCGAGGAGCGACACATCGATCGTGCGCCACGCGCCCATTAAATAGGTGAAGATCAGCGGCACCAGTTGCAGCGTAAGGACGAGCACAATGCCGACGAATCCGTAAATGCTCGGCGGCTTCACGCCGACCAGATCCTGAACAAGTCGCGTGATCATGCCGTTGTTTCCGAGGAGCAATATCCACGAATAGGCACCAATAAACGGCGGTGACATCATCGAAGCCAGGATGAGAACCTGCGCCGTCCGGCTGCCGTAGATGCGGTACATCGTCATGATATACGCTAGGGGGAACGCGACAAGCAGCGCGAGCACGGTGACGCAGACGGTGACGAGCAGGCTGTTGACCAGCGTCGAGTAATACAAGCGTGACGAGAAGAAGGTTGCGAATCCTGAGAGCGAAAGCTGTCCGCCGCTGCTGACGCTATCGAACAGGACGAGGGCAAGCGGCCAGATCACCGTCAGCAGGTAACCGCCTGTAAGCACGACCGCGACCGACGTCCAGCCGTCGAAGCGGTCCCGCGCTGCTGTCACCGGGGGCTCCCGCGCATGATCGAGACGCCGCTTGCGGCGTCGAAGAAAGTGAGCATCGCCGTATCGAGTTGCAATGACACTTTTTCGCCGCGCTCCCAACGGCTGGCGCGCCGCGAGAACTCAAGGAACTCCACCGTCTCGCCGCCGGCCAGACGCGCCCGTATCTGCGAATGCGAGCCGAGGAATGTTTCATCGACGATCTCGGCGCTCAGGCCGTGGGCGCCGACGGTCACCGCTTCGGGGCGCACCGAGACCAGCACTCGTCCAGCAGCGCCGGGATCCGCCATCGACCTCAGGTCGACCATCACGTCGTCGCCAAGGTCGACTATCTCGGCGCCGTCCCGCCGCTCCAGGTCACGCTCGAGCAAATTGGTCTTGCCGATAAATTCGGCGACGAACCGGTTCGCCGGCGAGCGGTAAATCTCCTCGGGGGCGCCGACCTGCTGGACCACGCCCATATTCATCACCGCGATGCGGTCTGACACCGCCATTGCCTCTTCCTGATCGTGGGTGACGTAGACGGTGGTGATGGCGGCCTCGCGTTGCGCTTCGCGAATTGTGTCTCGCATCTCGACACGAAGCTTGGCGTCGAGGTTGGAAAGTGGCTCGTCCATCAAAAGGACCGCGGGCTGGATCACCAAGGCTCGGGCAAGCGCGATGCGCTGCTGCTGCCCCCCCGACATTTCGCCCGGCAGCCGATCCTTGAGATGCGCCATATGCACCGCCTCGAGCGCCGACGCCACGCGCCGGTCGCTCTCGACTCGACCGACGTTGCGCGTCTGCAGACCGAACGCTACGTTTTTCCCCGCGCTCATGTGCGGGAACAGAGCGTAGCTCTGAAACACCATGCCAATGTTGCGCGCGGCGGGAGAGCGATCGTTGATCACCGCGCCATCGAAAGAAATCGTGCCGGATTCGATCGAGTTGAAACCTGCGATCATACGCAGCAGCGTCGTCTTCCCGCACCCCGACGGACCGAGCAGCGTGAAGAATTCGCCATCACGGATGTCGAGATCGAGATCCGGGATAGCAACTTGGCTGCCGTACTCCTTGCGCAAGGAGCGCAGCGCGATGCTGGTCATCGCGCTGCACCGATGCGGCTCAGGCCTGCCGTCAAGACGCAGCCTCGAGGATCGCCTTGTATTTCGCGATGATCTGGTCGCGATGCCCGGACACGTAAGTGCCATCCTCCTCGATCGTCGGGATGTCCGAGAGAGCCGGTAGGCCCGGCTTGGTCACGCCACTGCGAAGCGGCCGGCCCGCGGTCTTCTCGGCGATGATGGTTTGTCCCTCTTCGGAAATGACGAAGTCGACGAAAGCCTTCGCCGCGGCCGGATTCGGGTCACCCTTAATGATCTGGAGCGTTGCTGGAAGGAACGCCGCTCCCTCCTTGGGGTAGACGATCTCGACGGGCGCACCGCTCTTGACGATATTCTGTGACAGCGGCTCATAGGTCAGCCCGACAATGTATTCGCCATTGGCAACATCCTTGGCGACCTGGCTCGATGAACCGATAGTGATGCCGTTGAGCTGGTCGACAAGCGATCGCACATACCCCCAGGACGCATCGGACTCATAGTCGCCGCCGACTGCTTTGAGCATGTTGGTCAACTGGGCGAACGCCGAGGACGACGCCGTCGGATCGCCATACGCGATCTTGCCCTTGAGCTCGGGTTTGAGCAGGTCGGCGTAGCTGGTGATCGTCACGCCGGCTGCACTCGCCGCATCCTTGTTAACGAGCAGATTGGAGCCATCGGCTTGATAGGGGGTGAAATGACCGGTCTTGTTCTTGCCAGCATCGACCATGTTGGCATCCTCGGGCGAGGTGTACTGTTCCCAAAGGTCGATATTGGCGTTCGCCTGGGCAGCGCCGCCGCCGAACATCACATCGCCCTGCGGGCTTGCGGCCTCGCTTTTGATCCGCTGGTAGAGTTCGCCGGTACCGGCAGTGATCAACTGCACCTTCACGCCGGTCTTGCTCTCGAACACCGGAATGAGGCTGTCCAGCATCGCCTGTTCGTTGGGCGTGTAAACGACCAGCGTCGATCCGGAAATGCTGTCGGCGGCCTGCGCATTGACGGCTGCCGACACGCCGATGGCAACAATGGCGAGCGTTGTCAGGTTGGTAAAGAGGTTATGTCTCATGGAAGGCTCCCTTTGATCTGGTTGTAGTTAGATTTCGACGTCGCAGTCTGGGCAGTACATCTCATCAACGGCCTCGCATGTGGACTAGACCGAGATGACGCGCACATTGGCGAGTGCGGTTGGATGATCAAAATGGGTGCCGGGATCGCCATTGGTGATCAGCACGTCGATGTCTCGAAGGTGGGTTACGACGTGTGGCGCCCGCTGGCCGAATTTCTCGTCGTGAGCGACGAGGATCACCTGCCGAGCCTGCGGCAGGACGGAATGAACGAGGTCGACTTCCATCGGGTCGAACTCAAGGATGGCGCCGTCTTGATCGATAGCGCTCGCGCCGATCACGACGGCGTCGAACTTGAATCGCCGGCGGCTCTCATCGGCGATGGTCAGCACCGCCGAGTCCTTGTTTCGGACATAACCGCCATAGACGTAGACCGTCGCATCGGTCTTTAGTGCGCAGGAGTACGCTACCTCGAGATTGGGGGTCGCGACCAGCACCCCCGGATGATGCACCAAGACTTCGTGCAAGGAATCGAATGTCGTGCCAAGCCCGACGAACAGGGTGGCCTGCGGAGTCAGGAACTCCTCGAGCGCCTGCATCAGCCGGCGCTTGACGCCGGTCAGCGTGCCGTGTCGCTCGTCATATCCGTGCGCTGCAACGCCGGGCGACGCGAAGGCGCCGCCGAAAGCCTTTTGCAGCAACCCCTGTGTTTCGAGCGCCCGCAAGTCGCGCCGGATTGTCTGGTGAGTGACGTTGAAACGGCCGGCGAGGTCGGCGACCGATGCGGCCCCATGCGTCCGTACGGCTTGGAGTATCGCTGCCTGCCGCTCGTGCACCTTGACGGCATCGGCGGCCGGCCGATCAGGCACAATCAGCCCAAGGGTGGCGATGCCACTCATTTCAGGCGAACGCCCAGATAGGTCCGGTCGTCAGTAAGATTGCTCAGCGTGGTACCTTTGGTGCTCAAATAGCGGCCGATCTTGTGCGGATCCTCGGCCTCCACCTCAGTGAACGCAGCTTCCCATGCCGCCACGCCCAAGCTCGCGCCGAGCTTGAAGTAACCATCAGAGAACAGCTCGACCGTCTCGACATCGGCCAGACGGTAACTTCGAGTCTCGATATGCCGTTCCGGAATGGCGAAACCATCGATTCCACCATAGGCCAGATGCGGTTCGACGACGTTCTGGAACTTGCCCTGGCCGTTCGAAATGCCGTGTTGGATGAGCAGCAGCAATTCACTTTCGGGCGCGTCGGGCAGATGGGCGCGTACTTTCGCCAATGTGCGTCGCTCGATCTCGCTGATGACCGCCAAATCGGCAGTCGGGCTGCCGGCCGGCTGGTTGCGCGTGCCCTGCCAGGTCATCAGCCCGGCATATGCCTCGCATTTGTCATCCGGCTCGCCTTTGGCAGCGAAGAATTGCCAGGCCTCGCGGCGCAGGATTGAGGTCACGTCGTCGAGGGGCTTCAGCACTTGCAGCGTGTCGGTGCCGTTGATGCGGATGCCGCTGTCACCGACCGCGACGATCTCGAGCCGGTCGCCAATCACCAGCGCCGCCATAATTGTGCAACTGCCGCGGAGGCGCCAATCGCGCGTAACGTCGTCAAGGCGGCCATGGCTCGCATAGGCGTCGTGCATGGCCCTGGTCAACCATGAGATGAAATGCACCGGGCCGCCGAATTGCAGCTCCCGACGCGTCGGATCACCTTGCGCGAGCATATAGAGTTCGGTGGCCTGCTGTACGGTGCGCGACGCGAACTGGCCGGGCAGCATCGTGCCGTAGCGGGTTTCATTGCGGGCCGTGACACCGTCGATCACCGCATAGCCGCGCCCGGGCATGATCACGAGGCTGTCTTCGTTGGTCTCCGGCTGGCCGATCTTCTTGCCGAGCGTGAAGGCCTCGAGCTGCGTCATGGGAAATTTCCAATTCTGCGGCGTCGCCACGGCGAGACCGACAACAGAGGCGCGATGCGGCGAGGCATAGCCCCGCCACATCGGCTGTTTTGGCGAGTATTACTGACCGGTGGCCGTCCGCCACTTGCCGAGGATCGCATCGGTACCGCCGAGGTCGGCCAGCGATTTGATCTGGACGACATTGAGATCGGCGAGATCGGGCAGGCCAGCCGGACCGGAGACATCGGTACGCACCGAGCGGCGGCCAATTTCCTTGACCAGGGTTTCCTGCGTCGACTTGGACAAGGCCCAATCGATGAAGGCCTTGCCGCCTTCGGGGTTCGGGCCGCCTTTGATCAGCGCGATGCCGTCGGGCGTCGCAATCGTGCCGTCGGTGAGATGGACGATCGACATTGGCGAGCCGCCCTGCACGTATTGCAGCGCGTTGTCTTCGAGGGTCAGGCCCATCGGGGTCTCGCCATCGGCGACATAGCGCGGTACGGCGCCCGAACTATCGGTCAGAACGAAGTTTTTGGCGATCTGGCCGTACTCATCCCAACCCTTGTCGCCGAAGATGGTCAACACACCCTGCAATTGCTGCATCGCGGAGCCGGAATTGTCGGCACGTGCCGAGGCAATCTTGCCCTGCCACTTCGGATCGGCGAGTTCCGCCCAGCTCTTGGGCGCCTGGTCGAGCGGCAATTGCTCGGTGTTGACCGCCAGCACGTAAACCACGCCGGTGTAGGGCGTCCACGCGTCGCTGCCGACCAGCTTCGGGTTGATCTTGTCGAAATCCTTGGGTTTGTAAGGCTCGAGGATGGCGGCGAGTTCGGTCAGCGCACTGCCCGAGATCGACCAGATGACGTCGGCTGCGGGCTTGCCGGCTTCGGCCTTGGCGCGCTTGGCAACGTCGCCAGAGCCCATCTTCACCACGTCGGCCTTGAGTCCCGTTTCCTGCTCGAAGATCGGGATCAGCTTGTCGACGATGGCCGAGATATGAGCGGTGTAGACCGTCACCGTCTTGTCGTCGGCTATCGCGGTACCGCCAAACACGGTTGAGGCCATAAGAGCGCCGGCTAGGGCCAGCAATGTTCGTTTACGAATTTGCATGCGTTCCTCCCGTTCGTTTTTGATCAATCCCTGATCGTTTTCGAGTGTGGCAAGGGTGAACGGTTGTTGCAATACGAAACTTATGCTTACCATTGAGCGTGCAAGCGATCGGGGGGACCGTTGGCCTATCTGGAGATCACGGAGGCGACCAAGAGCTTTGGCGCCTTCGTCGCGCTACAAGGCGTCAACGTCTCGGTCGAGCGCGGCGAGTTTTTTACCCTGCTGGGGCCAAGCGGCTGCGGCAAGACCACGCTGCTTCGCGCCATCGCCGGCTTCAACGATCTGACGTCGGGCGAGATCACGGTCGATGGTGTCGATCTGCGGCGGGTGCCCCCGCATCGCCGCGACATCGGCATGGTCTTCCAGGACTACGCCGTGTTTCCCCACCTCAGCGTGTTCAACAACGTCGCCTTCGGTCTCAAGCCGCGCAAGATCCCCCCTACCGAGATTAAGACCCGCGTCGCGGCGGCGCTCGCAGCGGTGCATCTCGAAAAGCTGGCTGACCGGCTGCCAGCCGCGATGTCGGGTGGACAGCAACAGCGCATCGGCCTCGCGCGTGCAATGGTCATCAATCCGCGCCTGCTGCTGATGGATGAGCCCTTGAGCAATCTGGACGCCAAGTTGAGGATCGAGTTGCGCGAAGAAATCCGCGATATCCAGAAGCAAGTGGGGATTGCTACCATCTACGTGACACACGATCAGGAGGAGGCGCTCGCCATCTCCGACCGCATCTGCGTGATGAGCGCCGGCCACATCGAGCAGATCGGCACACCGCAGGAGATCTACGGCAATCCGCGGACGCGGTTCGTTGCCGAGTTCGTCGGTACCCTTAATCTGCTGACACCCGGCGCAGCGACCGATGCGCTGGTCTCCGGGCTTGGAGTTGCGAGCGCCGAACAGTGGGCGATCCGTCCGGAGCGGCTGGCGCTGTCGGAGCCAGGTGACAGCGGCGTGGCCGGCACGGTGACGCGCTACACCTATCTGGGACGCGAGGCGCACGTCTATGTCGATACGCCCATCGGAAATCTGGCGGTTCAGATCGCCAACCCCGGCGTCACCGCCGCTAGCGCCGTCGGCGATACTGTATCGCTGCGGGTCGATCCTGCAGCGTTGATGGCGTTCGCCACCAACGGGGCCCGCATCGGGACCGGACGATGACCCTCCGTCTCAATTTCTGGACCATCATCACGATCCTCACCTGGGCACTATTGGCGGTGCTGCTGTTCGGGCCGGTCGGCTCGGTCCTGCTTTCGAGTCTCTATGGATCGAAGGGTGAATTCACCCTCGCCAACTACGTGACGTTCTTCAGTGACTGGCGCTTCGCCCAGTCGTTTCTCAACACGCTCGTACTCGGTTTCGGCGCGCTCGTGGGGGCATTGCTGCTCGGCTTCACCATGGCCTTCTGCATGTCACGCTTTCGCATCGCCGGCTCGCGCTTCTTGTCGCTGTTGTCGATCCTGGCACTGGTGTCGCCGCCCTTCATCGGCGCCTATTCGTGGATCGTGCTGTTCGGCGCTGGCGGCGTGGTCCGCGCCGGCTTGCGCAGCATCGGCATCAACATGCCACCGATCTATGGGTTGGGCGGCATCCTCATTGTCTTCGCGCTTAAGTTCTATCCGTTTGTGTATCTGATGGTTTCGGGCGCGCTCGGCAACGTCAACCGTTCCCTTGAGGAGGCCGCCGAGGGGCTTGGGCTGACGCCGCTGCAACGCGTCGTCAAGATCTCGTTGCCGATGGTGTTTCCCGCGATCTCGGCCAGCGCCTTGCTAGTGTTCGTGCTGGCCATCGCAGATTTTGGCACGCCTCGCCTGCTTGGCCGCGGCTATAGCGTGCTGGCGACGGAAGCCTTCGCTGCCTATTCGGCCGAGATCGGCAGCAATTTCTCGATGGGCACGACGATCAGCGTCGTGCTGATTCTAGTGTCGCTCGTTTTCGTCGCGTTGCAACGCTACATGTCGCGGCGTAACGTCTACCACGGCAATCTCATCAACAAGCCGACACGCATCCAGCTCAAAGGCTGGCGCAACTTCCTCGCGCATGTCGTCGTCTACGTCGTGGCCTTGTGCGGCGCTTTGCCGGTGATCGTCTCTGTCTACTATTCCTTCCGCAAGACCAATGGCCCAGTGTTCCAGGATGGTTTTGCTCTCCAGAGCTACCAGCGCATCCTGTTCAATCTCGCCGATGTGGTGCGCAACTCCCTGACGTTTTCGGCAATCGCCGTTTTGCTGATCGTCTTAGTGGGCACCATCGTCGGTGTGCTGGTTGCGCGGCGCACCAGCCTCAACACGTCGCTACTCGATGCCGCCTTCATGATCCCCTATGTGATGCCCGGCATCGTCATCGGCATCGCCTACATTGCGGCGTTCAACACCGGGGCCATTGTGCTTACCGGCACGGCATCGATCATCATCCTGTCGATCTTCATGCGCCGCCTGCCTTACACAGTGAGGACTACCGCCACGGCGCTGCGCCAGATCGCCCCTAGCCTCGAGGAGGCCGCGGTGTCACTCGGCTACAGCCCCTTCCAGTCCTTCCTCAAGATTACCATTCCGCTCATCGTGCCCGGCATTATCGCCGGCGGCATGCTGAGCTTCGTAACGGCGATCAACGAGCTCTCATCTTCGCTGGTCCTCTATGTCGGTAGCACTATGACCATGCCGGTCCGCATCTATCTGTTGGTGCTCGACGGGGACTTCGGGACGGCGGCGGCGATGTCGAGCATCCTGCTACTGCTCAGCGGTATCGCCGTCTACATCGCCTTCCGCTTCATGGGACGTGACGAACAGGCATTGCTGTAAGGTCGATGACCTGACCTCCAGGTTCCTTCCGGTTTTTGGAATTGTTGGAGTGATGCTGATCCGACCCCACGCCTTGGAGGGCGTGAACTCTTGGGTCGCCGCGACCCGCTATTGTAGGCTCCTGAGATAGCTCACGATGGCCTTTGCCTGCTCGGGCTGGAACTCGAATTCTGGCATGTCGGGGTGGCCACTCACCAGTCCCTCGACCAGAGCCTCTTCAAGATCCCCAACATCGTAGCGATAGTGTAGCGTGCGGAAAGGCGGCGCCTCGGGATGAAGGCTCGTGCCCTCCCGACCGATCGCGTGACAGCTGCTGCAATAGACATCGACCAGCGCAGCTCCCAACTGCAACTCGATCTCGGCTGGCGTCTGCAGCGACTGTAAAAAGGCGATCACATCCGCCACATCCAACTCGTTTCGAAGCCCCGGAAAGATCATGCCCGTCCCCGGCTCGAAATGTTTGGGTTTGGCGATAAACGCCGCCACGGTCTCGGGCGTCCAGATCAGTCCATCCGCGCGTGACTGTCGCAGTGCCTCGCTGTAGGGGAAATCGGGTACGCTCGCCGCGCGCCGCCCGAACAGGCCGGTGAGCAGCGGCCCCTGCCGGTTCTGCGCGCCCTCGCCGATCTCGTGGCAGATCGTACAGCGGGCAAACACCTGCTCTCCCACCTGCACATCTTGCGCCGCCGCCTGCGCGATCCCCAAGAGCAGCACGGCAACGCCAATCGCTCCGACGTTATGCATCATCACCTCAGTCCGAGTTCCGTACGAACGCTAGCAGAGCCCCCGTGCCTCCAGCTTTGATCCATCGCAATCCACGGCCCATTGTGGCTCAGGCGCGCGAACGCCATTGCGGGTGCTAACCTTCAGGCAAATGGAGCTCGGTCTTTTGGACCGAAATTGGCGCGCCAGACAGAATAGAACTGCGAACGAGTATGTCATTGAGATTTCTAGATAATGTTGTCGCGCGTCAGAGCGCAATGCGACACGAGAATCAGTTAGGCGGAGAGGGAGTCAGGACACTAGTGGCTGTTTCCGGGCCTGTGCAGTGGGGGTTCGCGGCGGACAGACAGGCGGACAGACGATTGCGCGTTGAGCGTTGAGCGTGCCCCCATTGCGGCTCCGCGAGAGTCGCGTGCTGTAAAAAAGGCACTCTCAAGGCTCTTGGGCTTTGGGCGAGCGACGCGGATGGCGTTCGGATTTCGTCGGCGTTTCCTTCGGCAAGAAGGGCAGATTACCGGGTCAATCGCAACGCACCCATCTGTTTCTGCATTTGCTTTAGCGTCAGTGCATCACTCTCGCCTTCGTGCAATTCGAACGGCCAAAGCTCACGTACGGGCCCATTAGGACTTTTCGGCGCGTCCGGCATGGTGAGAAGCAGGGCTTCAGCGAGCGCCGCTCCGAGGTCGCGCAAAGACGTGGCGAAAGACGTAAGCGAAGGAGACAGAAGCTGCATATGAGGGCTAGCGCGGCCGATGATCGCGATGTCGCGGCCTGGCCGAACGCCGGCCTCGGCAAGCCCGCGATAGAACCCAACCGACATTGCTTCGTGGCCGAGGATGATAGCGGTGGGGCGATCTCTCATCTCAAGTATCTCCCTTACGACGGCATGTCCATCGGCCTGCCCAGGGAGAACACTGAGGACCAGCGTGGGATCGAACGCAATGCCGTGCGCTTCAAGCGCAGCTTGATAGCTTGCAAGAAGAACATAGCTGAAATTGATCTGGTCCGTCTGTACCGCCAGCGCGATGCGGCGATGCCCCTTTTTAACTAGGCGGTGCACAGAGACCGAGGCCAAAGCCTCAAAATCTAAGTCGTACCAGGCGTGATCGCGATCGGTGAGGCTGCGTCCAAGCGTAATAAACGGAATGTGCTGATCCGCGAGCAAATCGATGCGCGGATCGTAACGCTGAGTCGCCGATATGATGAGCCCGTCGACAAAGCCGCGCCCTACCATGCGACGCAGATACTCGTATGGATCTTCCTCGGAACTGCAAAGCAAAGCCACCAAATCGAGCTGCCGACGCGCCAGCACGGCTTGCACTCCATCGAACACGGCGAGAAAGAATGTCTCGCCGTCGATCGCTGTCTTTACCCCGGTCTCAATCATGAAGCCAACGACGCCGGTAGTGCCTTTTCGAAGGGCACGGCCAGACTGGTTGGGGACGTAACCTAGCTCTTTTGCCGCCTCTAGAACGCGCTTCCTGGTTGCGTCTTTGACATACCGATGCCCGTTGAGCGCGCGTGAGACGGTCCCGATCGATATGTCGAGCTCTTTGGCGAGGCGCCTAATTCCCTTCATATCCTGACTGTCCTTATCTTGGCGCCGAACTTGTGCCCCCATTGACATCAATTCGCTCCCGAATATACTTCTGTAAACGTTTCCAGAAACTAGAGACAGCATGGAAGTGCTGAACTTTGGTGTCTCGGAGGGAGGATCGTCTCGTGGTATTTCGCGCCGTTCTCGCTGGCTGCGGGAGCATGGCCAAAGGCTGGCTCAATGCGCTCAAGGATGCGCCGGAGCTGCAGGGCCGTGTCCAGATCGTCGGGCTGGTCGAT
>JBDTLB010000019.1:0-27720 GCA_039934955.1 Devosia sp. | reverse complement strand
CGTCGATCCGCTCGGCGGCTCCTACTACATCGAGGCGCTCACGGCTGAACTCGTGAACCATGCGCAAGCCCTCATGGCTGACGTCGAGGCACAGGGCGGCATGACGGCTGCCGTCCAGTCTGGAGGTCCCAAACTCGAGATCGAGAAGGCTGCCGCGCAACGCCAGTCCCGCGTCGATCGTGGCGAAGACGTCATCGTCGGCGTCAACCGCTACCGCCTCGACACCGAGACACCGATCCCGTTCCGCGACATCGACAACGCAAAGGTCCGCGACGAACAGGTGACCCGCCTCGTCGACATCCGTCGCACCCGCAACATCGCCCGCGTGGCCGCAACCCTCGATGCCCTGCGCACCGCCGCGCGTTCCAGCGACAATCTGCTCGCTGCCGCCATCGACGCGGCTCGGGCTCGCGCCAGCCTCGGCGAAATCTCCGCCACGCTGGAAGATGTGTTCGGCCGGCATTCCGCCGTCACGCGAATTATCTCCGGCGTCTATGCCGACAGCTACAAGGGCGATCCACAATATGCCGAGATGCAGAGGCGGCTCGCGGTCTTCACCGGCCGGACAGGGCGTCCACCCTCAATTTTCATCGCCAAGATGGGGCAGGACGGTCACGATCGCGGTGCCAAGATCATCGCCTCCGCCTTCGCCGATCTTGGCTTCGCCGTCCACATGGGCGATCTGTTCGAGACCGCATCTGAAGTCGCGGCGCATGTCGCCGATCTCAAGGTCGATGCCGTCGGAATCTCCTCGCTTGCTGCCGGCCACAAGACGCTGGTGCCCGAACTGATCTCCGAACTCGCCCGCCGCGGCCTCGCCGACACCACAATCATCGTTGGCGGCGTCATTCCACCCGAGGACTATCCCTTCCTTCGCGCTGCCGGCGTCGCCGAAATCTTCGGCCCCGGCACCAACGTCCTCGAAGCCGCCGCCAGCGTCCTCGACAAGATCGAGGGAAGGCTCACTAACCGATGATCGGCCGCCTCAACCACGTCGCCATCGCGGTCCCCGATCTCGCCGCCGCCGCCGCGAAATATCGCGATCTGCTCGGCGCCGATGTGCAGCACCCCAAAGCGCTGCCCGAGCATGGCGTCACTGTCGTTTTCGTCCGGCTCGAAAACACCAAGCTCGAGCTGATGACGCCGCTCGGCGACAATTCGCCCATCGCCAGATTTCTCGCCGACCATCCCAATGGCGGCATGCACCATATCTGCTTCGAGGTCTCCGACCTTGCGCACGCAGCTCGCACACTGGTCGCCAGCGGTGCTCGCATCCTCGGCGACGGCCTGCCCAAAACCGGCGCGCATGGCCTGCCCGTCCTGTTCCTGCACCCGAAGGATTTCGACGGGACCCTGATCGAGCTCGAAGAGGTCAAGCCGGACTTCCAGCCGGATTAGCGGTCGGCCGAGCGAGCCTTCTTGGGCTCGTTCGGACAGAGCTCAAGAAAAACTCGTGAGCGAGCCCTACGCAAGCGAAAAGTTCCTGTTTTGTTTCCGCCCAACATCCCCTACATAGCGGGCATGTTTCCGCCCGCAAATCCCGCCTGCTGATGCCCCTTTGGTCGCCCCAGCAGGATGCGGCGCTGCTCGCTGTCGACGCGTGGCTGAAGGACCCCGGCGCCCCGCAGGTGTTCCGCCTGTTCGGCTGGGCCGGCACAGGCAAATCCACCCTCGCACGCTACCTCGCCGAGGGGGTCAAATCGGTGAAATATGCCGCCTTCACCGGCAAGGCCGCGCTGGTGATGCGCAAGAAGGGCTGCCGCGGCGCCTCGACCATCCACTCGCTGATCTACACGCTGGTCTCCGAGAAAGAGGGCGAGCCACACTTCGCGCTCGACCCTGAATCTGAGGCCGCCACCACCGATCTCATCGTCATCTACGAAGTCTCGATGGTCGATGAGGCCCTGGCGACCGATCTCCTTGGCTTCGGCACCAAGGTGCTCGTCCTCGGTGATCCGTTTCAGCTGCCGCCGGTGCAGGGCGCGGGATACTTTACCGCGCACGATCCCGACATCATGCTGACCGAAATCCATCGTCAGGCCGCCGACAATCCCATCATCCGCATGTCGATGGAGATCCGCGAGGGCGGCTATCTTGAATATGGCCGTTATGACGATTCGATCGTCGTTCCACGCTCCGAGGTCGATCGTGATGCCGTCGTCACTGCCGATCAGGTGCTGGTCGGCCGCAACAAGACCCGTCTCGACTACAATGATCGGCTGCGCGAACTGAAGGGCCTGCCGCGGCACGAACCCGTCGCCGGTGACCGCCTCGTCTGCCTGCGCAATAACCCGAAGAAACGCCTGCTCAACGGCCAGATATGGACTGCCGCCGAGGTCAAGAAACGCACCGGCATGCGCTATTCGCTGACTCTTGAGCCTGAGGAAGAAACCACCTCCTCGGGCAAGAAATCTCTGGCCCACGTCCTGACCCACGGCGCGTTCTTTTCGGGCGAGGAGGAAGGGCTGAGCTGGCCCGAGCGTCGCCGCTTCGACGAGTTCACCTTCGGCTACTGCCTCACGGTCCACAAGGCGCAGGGCAGCCAGTGGGACAAGGTCTATCTGTTCGACGAAAGCTTCGTGTTCCGCGACGATCGCCGCCGCTGGCTCTACACTGGCGTCACCCGCGCCAGCGAGCAGATCACTGTCGTGATGTAGTCGCGCCTTGCTTTCGGCGCCTCCGCACCCCATATCAGCGATGTTCAACACCGTCATCGGTTGCCTGAACTTGCCGGCCCTTCGCCGGTCTTTGGCCTCCCCTTGATTATCTGCACGACGCTGGCGATGACGCCGCGCCCAAGAAAGGGATTTTGCCATGCCCACGATCGATTATTCGGCGCCCGCCGATCTCTATCCGGCCCGCAACCGGTTCCGCAAAAGCCCACTCGGCTACATGCGCTTTGACACCGCCGCCGAGGCAGTGCGCTACGCCATTGAGGAATTGCCGCCCGCACAGCTGGGCGGCACGGTGATTGAAGTCGATGAGGCCCGCTTCGAATCTGCGGCGATCAGCCAGCTCTATCGCTCGAGCGACTATCCGCTGTCGCGCGCCGCGGTTGCGTCATGAGCGCGCCTACCAAGATCGTTCCGCTCGCGACGCTGGCGCTGCCACCCACTCCTGTCGCCGATCGCCGCTTCGACGGCTATCCGCGCTTCGCACTGGAGTTTGCCCGTCCGGTCGCGGCCCCGCTCGTTATTCCTGGCTTCGGTATTCCCGGAGGTATGCGCAATGGGCCAGCCCGCCGCTAGCAGCGTCAGCTTCACCCATCCGTTTCTTTTGCCCGGCATGGACGTCGCTCATCGTCCGGGAACCTTCGACGTTCTGCTCGAGCAGCATGAGCTCGATGTCTGGTGGCCAGCCTATCGGGTGACGATGCGCATCATGTTGCCGAGTGGCGCCGCCATGGAGGCCTGGCCCGTCAATCGCGCCGATCTCGATGCTGCCCTCGCTGCCGATCGCCTTGCGGCCGCGTCGGCTGCCTAGCCGCCCGATTTCGCCAGCGGGAAAGTTAGCACGAAGCGCGCGCCGCCGTTCTGCGCCGTCTCGACTTTCGACTCGCCGCCCAATTGTTCGGCCAGCGCTCGGATCAGCCTTTGCCCGATGCCCTTCGCGGGCTTGGCCGGATCGAACCCCACGCCGTTATCCTCGACTGTCAAATTGCCGCGGCCTTCGCTATCGCGCACCAATGTCACCGCGATTAGTCCGTCGCGACCATCCGGGAATGCGTGCTTGAAGGCATTCGCCACCACCTCGTTTAGGATCAGTCCGAGCGGCGTCGCGGCGTCTTTGTCGACCGAGAGGTCGTCGATCTGCTCCGCCACCGTCACGCGCGGATCGCCACCGCGGCGGATGTTCTCGATCAGCGTCTCCAGATAGCTCTTGACCATTACGGTGCTGAAATTGTTCGAGCGGTAAATGTGCTCGTGCACCGCCGACATTGCGGCGATCCGCTGTCCCATATCGGTCTTGATCGCTTTGTCGATCGGCTGCATTTGCAGCAGCGATCCCACCGATTGCAAATTGTTCTTCACCCGGTGATGAATCTCGCGGAACAGCACTTCATTGTGCGCCACCGCCGCCGCAAGCTTGGCCTGCGTTCGCTCGCTCTGGCGCAAAATGCGGGCAATGATCAAAGCGAACGCGAGCAGCATCAAGGCGATCGGCCCGATCAGCCATGACACGATAATGATCGAGGTCCACAGCGCCCCGATTGCGGCATCCTGCGAGATGGTGGCGAACGCGATGAGTCCAAGGCCCTTGAGGTGTCTGAAACCGACAATGCGATTAACGGCGTCGAGCGGCGAAACTGTCGTGTAGATGCCCTTGTCGTTGGTGCTGATGGTGTCCCAGTAGGCGGAGGTCTTCGACACATCGAGCGGGCCGGGTAGGGGTGGATAGCGCCCGACCATCCAGCCATCATCCCGATTGATGATCACCGTCGATCCATCGCCGAGTTTCTGCGGTGCAGCGAACGACTGCAGCAGCGTCATCGGGATGGCGAGAACCGCCACACCGGCGAACTCGGTTCCCCCAAGTCGCTGCGCGATGACGATGTCCGACGGGTCGGCGCCGACGGGCAGGATCACCCACTCCTGCCCCAGCTTGAGCGGCTCGAAATAGCTCTCGGCCGCGATGCTCGACGTGCCGGTGGCGTCGACGGCATCGCCCGCTGCGTTGTAGAGCGTTAGACGCGTATCGGCCGGCAATTGCTTGAGGGCAGCATCGATCGCCGGACGGTTGGCCGGATCGAGCGCCGCCGGCCCGAGATTGGCGACAAGGTGAAGTGCCGAAAGGCTGCCGCCGAGCGCCCATTCTGTGTCGTCGGCGATGATGTCCGCTGCCGTCTGCGCCTTGACCCTGGCATTGTCCAGCGTCGTTCCGTATCCTTGCCAACACAGGAATCCGAAGATGGCGAGGATCAACGCGATCAGGCCGATCGCAAGCGCGATGACCACTGCGGCCGGACTCAGCCCTCGTCGCAGAGACTTTGGCGAATCCGCGGGTTCGGACGTCCCCCCAACCGACTGCGCAACGTCAACCATTGCGGCCGCTCATATCGAACCAACCAAATTCCGCACCAGGCCCAGTAAGTGCGGTTCCTGGTACGGCTTGGCTAGGAACTGCACGCCGCTCGGCAACTGCTCCGGCTTGACCCCGACTTTGCCGGAAATCACGATCAGCTGCACCGGCGGCCAGCGGTGGCGCACGTAATGCGCGAGGCGGATACCGTCCATGGATCCGGGCATGTCGACATCGGTCAGGACCAACCTAATGTCCAGGTCTGCCTCAAGCCTTCGGATCGCGTGGTCAGCGCTGGACGCCTCGACGACCTCATAACCTGCATCCTCGATGACGCTCGCTAACCCCAGGCGGATAAGCGGCTCGTCCTCGACCACTAAGATCTTCATCAGTCCAGACGACCCCAAATTCGATCCGAAACGCAGGCCAAGGGGTTTGGTTGCATCACGGGGAAAGAAACCGCCGGAATGGCCTGTTCAGGCGCCTTCAGGTCGTTTGTGGGCTGGATACATGCCGCAAGCCATCTGTCGAGATCTGCCGTCACTTCCGCGTTGCCGATGTCGTCAGAATGTCGCGATAGTGCTACTCATAGAACTTGAGGGGCTTGTCATTACTCGCGGCGTGTCATCAAGGGAGTTGATTGCCCGGCGAGGGCTTTGGCAGCCACGCGCTGACGCCAGAGATTGCTTGTAGCCAGCACCCTCGGGCAAACTGCCGGGCGCGGTCTTGAACAAGCTGCGCACCCTGCATGACGGCCCATCACGGCCGCCAGGAGGCGATTTTGGGCCGCGCGATCCTGCCTTTTGCGACTGTTCACAAACGTCGTGACGTCCTATAGGGTCCGCCAACTTTCGTTTCGCTTCCTATATATGGAGTGCGCCGGCCGCCCGCCGGTGGCAAAGCGAGCATTTTTACCCGGTGCTGCCGGGTTTCATGGAGGGCCTATGGCTAAAGAAGACGTACTCGAGTTCCCCGGTGTGGTCACCGAACTGCTGCCCAACGCGACCTTTCGCGTGAAGCTCGAAAACGATCATGAGATCATCGCTCACACGGCCGGCAAGCTGCGCAAGAACCGCATCCGCGTTCTCGCGGGCGACAAGGTGCTGTGCGAAATGACGCCCTACGACCTGACCAAGGGCCGGCTGGTCTACCGCTTCCGGTAGACCTCCGCCTCGCGGCGCTGCGGCTCAGCCCGCCCGCGCCACTTCCACCCGCGTCCAGTACACCCGCCCGGTCCGTTGGAGATTGACGGTCGAGCCCGTCCATTCATTGACACGATGAACAGGGTGCAGCCATCCTCGCCGCCCAGCATGGTGGCAAAGCAGAAGCGGTCGAGTTCGATCGTCTCAAGCACCTCGCCGCCCTCACGAACGTGCACCGCTTTGGGCCCCGCGCTGCTCCAGATCGCCCTCTCGGCATCCATGGTGATGCCATCCGGCCCGCCATCGAGCTTGGCCCATACCCGCCGGTTCGACAGCCCGCCATCGACCGCGATATCGAACGCGCTCAGTGTCGTCGAAAAGCTCTCGTCGATGATCAGCGCCTATTGTCCGGTGTCACCGCCATGCCGTTGGGGAAGGCGAGCCCTTCGGCAACGATCCGAACCTTGCCGTCCGGCGTCACCAGTCCCGCATGGCCCGGCCTGAACGCACCACCGGGGAAATTGAAGTTGACGTTGTTAAGATAGATGTTGCCTCGCTCGTCGACGACGATCTCGTTCCAGCCGAGCTCGCCATAGTCCGACAAATTCACCCAGCGTTGCAGAACGCCGTTCGCCTCGCGCCGCCAAAGCGTCTTGTCGGCGATCACCAATTGCCGCCCGTCCGGTTGCCAGTCGAAGGAGAAGGGCAGGGCATCGACGCGGTCGATCACCTCGTGCTTGCCGTCCATGTCGACAGCAATCATCTCCCGCGCCCCCCAGTCCGAAAACCACAGCCGTCCATCATGCCAGCGCGGGCATTCACCCAGCACGATATTGTCCATCAGCAGCTTCAAATCACGCATCGCTCGCTCCTCTGGCAGTTCAAACCAATGTCGGGCGATGCGGAGCGATTTCGACACACCGCCTGACTATTTCGCTCCCTCTGGCCCTTACCAGTTCAACCTGTCCACGCTAAAACCGGCGCCAACTATGGAGGACAATCATGGATTATCGCGTGCTCGGCCGCTCCGGCCTCAAGGTTTCCGCACTTTCGATCGGGACAGTGACGTTCGGCAATGATGGCAGTTGGGGCAACACCAACCTCAAGGACGCGCAGCGCCAGATCGACCTCTGCCTCGATCACGGCGTCAATCTCATCGATACCTCGAACGCCTACAATAACGGCGTTTCCGAGCAGATCATCGGCGAGGCGCTGAGCGATGGCCGGCGTGATCGCATGCTGGTTGCCACCAAGGTCCGTTTTTCCATGGGCAATGGGCCAAACGACCGTGGCCTCAGCCGCGCGCACATCATCCGCGAATGCGAAAACTCGCTGCGCCGGCTGAAATCCGACGCCATCGACCTCTACCAGGTGCACCAATGGGACGGTGAGACCCCGCTCGAAGAAACCATCGAGGCTCTGGACACCCTGATCAAGTCCGGCAAGGTCCGCTATGTCGGATGCTCCAATTATTCCGCCTGGCATCTGATGAAGGCGCTGGCTGTCGCCGACGCCGCCTATTATCAGCGCTTCGTCAGCCAGCAGATCTACTACAGCCTGCAGGGACGCGAGGCTGAGTATGAGCTGGTGCCGCTGGGCTACGACCAGGGCGTCTCGCTGATCATCTGGTCACCGCTCGCCGGCGGCTGGCTCAGCGGCAAGTACACGCGCGACTCTGCTCCCGACACCGGCCGGCAGGCCGTGGGATTTCGTGAGCCGCCGATCTACGATTGGAACAAGCTCTGGGACATTGTTGACGTCCTCAACGACATCGCCAAGGCGCACGGCGTCAGTGGCGCCCAGGTCGCTCTCGCCTGGACACTGCAGCGCCCGATGGTGGCCTCGGTCATTATGGGCGGCCGCACGACCGGGCAGTTCGAGCAAAATCTGAAGGCCGCCGATTTGAAGCTCGGCACCGACGATATTGCCCGCCTCGACAAGGTCAGCGAACTGCCGCTGATCTACCCCTATTGGCACCAGTCCTACACCGCGAGCGACCGCCTCGGCCCAGCGGACCGCTTGCTGCTCGACGCCTATGAAGGACGCGACCTGACCGTGCCGCGGTGACAAACCTTGCATCGGAGTGAAGTCAAAAGAAAAGGCGCGGGGAGTGATCCCCGCGCCTTCATTCCACTCGAGATGCTCTGACCTACGGCGTCACGCTGTCGCCGCTGGTACCAACCGCAAGGTCATTGCCGGCGTCGCCGGTGACCGTGTCGTCGGCCCCATCGCCGATGTTGAGCGGGTAGTTGCCGGTGACGATGTCGTCGCCATCATCGCCGTGCGCGACGTCTGAGCCGCCGTCACCGGTGATGACATCATTGCCCTTGCCACCATTGATGGTGTCGTTGCCGTCACCACCGCTGATCGCATCGCCGGCAGAGCAGCTCGACCACAAACCCGAGTGCGTGCAGCTCTCGTCCCCGCCCTTGATGGTGTCGTTGCCGTCACCACCGCTGATCACATCGCCCGCATGGCAGCTGGCCAGGAAACCGGAGGCCTTGCAGGTCTCATTGCCACCCTCTATGTAGTCGTCGCCTTTTCCGCCCGAGATGACATCATTGCCGGCTAGGCCATAGATCTTGTCACCCTTGTCGCTGCCGACGATGAGGTTGGTGTCGCCGTTGCCCCACACGTCGAGACCTTCATAGCCCTGGGCCTGCCAGTCATGGGTGCCCGTGGCGTCCAGTGCGTCGACATAGTTGTCACCGGGTTTCTCCCAGTTCGCGACACCACCGGCATAACCCGTGGTGTTGTCAGTCGAAGGGCGACCCGAGTACCCCATCAGGTGGACGACGTAGCGGCCTTTCGAGACCGTCACCGTCACGATCGGCGCCGACGAGCTGCCCATCTGGCTTGCCAGCGAGCTGTTGTCCGTCACCACATAGGTAGGCTCATGCAGATGATCTTGCCCTTGGCGTCCTTGAACAGCACGAACCAAGTATAGACACCCGGCCGGCCGCGGCCGAAGGTGCGGTAGATGCCACGGTCGGCCGCGGCATGCGTGCCGCCGCTGACCGAGAATTTGCCGCCCTTCTTGACGTCGAGTTGGATCGACACCCAGTCGCGGGTCCTGGTGCCCTTGGGTTCGGCGGTCCATGTAAAGCGCGCCTTGTAGTCGCGGTCGAGCACGGCGCCGTCGGCCGGAGCCGTCAGCTTTACGCCTGGACAAATCGAAACGTCGCTCGTAAGCGGCGCCGGAGCGGCGGCAGCGACCGTGTTCGGCATCGCCGAAAGGCCAAAACTCGCCATCAAAAGCGATACTACTAAGCCAAATTTACGCATGGCCGCTACACCCTTAACCAAGTGTTACCGCAACTTGGTACGATCGGCTAAGGGATTGAAATTAAAGCAGCAAATGGATCTCCCCGGTAATATTAGGGTAATATAAGGCTAACGGCTAATATAAGCCTACCGCGTGACAGTGCTGGCACGGCCGCCGACTCGCCGCGTTGACAAAACCTGGAACAATTCTAAACTGGAGCCAGTTCATAAACTAATAAGCCGTGTTATTTCAATGGCTTAGCTGAAAGTGTAAGATGCGGCTCACGCGCCAATCGACCTACGCCATCCGCGCTCTCATCTATTGCGCAGTGAACGCGCCGAACCTGAGCCACATCGCCGAGATCGCCAAGGCGCACTCGATCTCTGAGCTGTTCCTGTTCAAGCTGATCAAGCCGCTGGTCGAGGCCGGTCTGCTCGAGACCGTGCGTGGTCGCAAGGGTGGCATTCGCCTCGGCCGCCCCGCCGCCGGGATCACGTTGCTCGATACCATCAAGCTCACCGAGGACAGCTTTGCCATGGCGGAGTGCTTCGAGGGCGGCACCGATGTGAATTGTCCGCTCGTCGGCGCCTGCGATCTAAACGCGGCGTTAAGCGACGCGCTGCGTGCCTTCTTCGAGGTGCTGGACGGCTACACGATTGCCGATCTCGCCGGCAAACGCCGTTCGCTGCGCGAGCGCCTCGGCCTTGAGGACTTGGCAGCGCTCCCCGCGCACTGATCTGCCGCTCGCTGTCTCATACCTACCCTATAGATAGCCATCTCACTCGCCGGAGCCGTCTTGCCCGACAAACTGCGTGATGCTCTGGGCGCATTGGCGGCGGTCGCACTCGGCCTCGCGGCCTTTTTCGCCCTCATCGGCTGGCCGACCCTTATCCCCACCAACATCGAGTGGTTGAACTTCGCCGACCGGGCGATGCACACGCTCGGCTGGATGTTCTTCCGCGAGGCGCCCTGGGGCAATCCGCCCGGCCTCAGCCCCGATCTAGGCATCGAACTTTCCAACTCTATCGCATTGGTCGATGGCCTGCCGCTCTTCGCGTTGCCGCTGAAGCTGCTTGGAGCGTGGCTGCCGCAGCCCTTCCAGTATTGGGGATACTGGCTGCTGCTCTGCTTCGTCTTGCACGCCCTGTTCGCCTGGCTCATTGCCCGGGAGTTGCAAGCTGGCCGCCTCGTCGCACTCATTGCAGCGGGCTTTGCCCTCATCACCCCCGCCTACATGTTCCGCATCGAGATGCACCTCGCACTCTCGGGCCACTGGACCATCCTTGCTGGGCTCTGGCTCTACGTCCGCCGTACGCCGCCGCGGCCCTGGATGTGGCCGCTTCTGATCGCGCTCACCGGCGGCATCCATGCTTATCTTTTCGCCATGGTGATGGGCCTGTGGGCCGCAGCGCTGGTCGAACGGCTCTGGTCCGGTCGTATGGTCTGGAGCATCGCTCTAGCTGAGCTGGTCGCCGGTATCCTCGCTGCGCTGGCCGTGCTCTGGCTTGCGGGCTTCTTCATCACCGGATCGCTCGGCAGCTACGGCTACGGCGACTACAAGCTCAATTTGCTCTGGCCGCTCCTCACCTACCGCGCCTGGTCGCAGATCTTTCCCGATTGGCCGCACACGAAATACGACTACGAAGGCCTGAGCTTCCTTGGGGTCGGCATCATCGCCCTGCTGGTGCTCTCGCTGCTCAGCGGCGCGATCACCCAGCTCAAATCCACCATCACACGCCGCTGGCTGCCGCTCGCCGTCATGCTGGCCCTGATGACGCTGTTCGCGCTCTCCAAGGACATCCACTTCGCCAACATCGGGCTGGTCACGCTGGATCTGCCGAAGTGGATCGAGGACATCGCCTCGACTTTCCGCTCGACTGGCCGCTTCGTATGGCCGCTGCTCTATTTTGTCACCATCGGCGCCGTGGTGATGCTGGGCCGCCGCTTCCGCGCCCGTGTAGCTGTCCCTATCGCGCTTGCTGCGTTCGCCCTGCAGGCTTTCGATTCCGGCCCGGCGCTGCTCAAGTTCACGCACCACCTTCCGGCCATATCGAATACTTGGTCGACCCCGCTGCAGTCGCCGTTCTGGGACCGCGCGGCCGCCGCCGGCTACAATCGTGTGCGGGTCATTCCGGTGCAGTCGCCCGGCACCGACTGGCGGCCGCTCGGGTACTACGCCGTGACCCACGGCATGGACATCGATTCCGTCTATCTCGGTCGCACCGACGAAAACAAGCTGGCCCGGCTACGTGGCCACGAGATGCAGGTTCTCGCGACCGGCGAATTCGAGCCGCGGACGATCTACATCCTCGATACGGCACGGGCGCTTGAGGCCGGTGCTCATGCGACAGACGACGATCTCCTCGGCGTCGTCGATCACCGCATCGTCTTTGCCCGCAACGGTGCACATCTGGTCGATGGCCTCGGTATCGAGCCGCATCTGATGACCGGCAATTGACGCGGGCTTGCGCTCCGGACCCGGCCTCTCATACTTAGCGCCAGTTTCGACGGGCGGGCCTTCCTTTGACCGAAAGATCGCGCGACGCCCTAAGCGTTTGGGCCGCTCTGCTGCTCGGCCTCGCGGCGTTCCTCGTTTTTGCCGGCTGGTGGGTGCTGCTCCCCACCAACATCGCTTGGCTCAACGAGCGCGACCGCGCCATGCACATGCTGGGCTGGCTGTTCTTTCGCGACGCACCCTGGGGCGTCCCGCCTGGTGATAGCCCTCACCTCGGCATCGAACTGGCCAGCTCCATCGCCCTCGTCGACGGCCTGCCGCTCTTCGCCATCCCGCTGAAGCTCTTCGCCGCCTGGCTGCCGCAGCCGTTCCAATACTGGGGGTATTGGTGGCTCTGTTGCTTCTGCCTGCAATCGCTGTTCGGCTATCGCCTCGCGCGCGAACTCGGCGCCTCCCGTCCGATCGCGCTCATCGCCGGCGGCTTCGCTCTCATCACTCCGGCGTTCCTGTTCCGCATCTCGCTGCATATGGCGTTGGGCGGTCACTGGCTCATCCTCGCCGGCCTCGCGCTCTATGCCCGCCGTGTCGCCCCGCGTCCCTGGATGTGGCCGCTGCTGATCGGGCTGAGCGCGGCGATTCATGCCTATCTCTTCGTAATGGTCGGCGGTCTCTGGGTCGCCGCGTGGCTGCAGCGCCTCTGGCTTCGCCGCTTGACCCGCACCGCGATCATCGTCGAACCGATCGCCTCCGTCCTCGCGGCTCTCGCCGTGCTCTGGGCCGCCGGCTTCTTTTACACCGGCACGCTCGGCGGTGTCGGTTATGGCTTCTTCCGGCTCAACCTCCTCTGGCCCATCATCTCGCAGGGCTGGTCGCGTCTCATCCCGGGTCTGCCCCATAGCGACTACGACTACGAGGGCCTCGGCTTTCTCGGCATTGGTGTGTTCGGCGCGCTGCTGCTCGCCATCGCCACCGGCGCCATCGTCCAGATCCGCAGCCTGTTCACTCGCCGCTGGCTCCCCCTGCTGCTCGTCTGCGCGGTGATGGCGCTATTCGCCCTCTCCAACGTCCCCGGCCTCCTCGGCCGCGAGACAGTCCCGATCCCGCTGCCAGGCCCGCTGCTCGCGCTGGGCGCCATGTTCCGCTCCACCGGCCGCTTCGTCTGGCCGTTGCTCTATCTCATCACCGTCGGCGCAATCGTCCTCGCCGCCCGCCGCCTGCCGCTCAAGTTCGCCGCCCCCATCCTCGCGCTACTCTTTGCCGTGCAGATCGCCGATTCCTCCTGGGCATGGTCGGCGTTCCGCCGCACCATCCCTGTCCCAGCCGACACCTGGACCACCCCGCTCGTCTCTCCCTTTTGGGATCGGGCCGCCGCTGCCGGCTACACGCGAATCCGGGCGATCCCGGTGATCTTCAGCAATCCCGACTGGAAAGCCCTCGAATACGAGGCCTGGCGTCATCAAATGGACATCGACGCCATCTACCTCGGCCGCGTCGACACCAATGCCGTCGCCCAGCTCAATGCGGCCGACGATGCCGCCATCGTCGCCGGCACGCTCGAACCCAAAACCCTCTATTCCGTGGATTTGGCCACCGCCCGTCGCCTCGCCCTAACCCTGAAACCGGATGATCTGCTCGCCATCATCGACAAACGCATCGTCTTCGCGCAAAAGGGCGCCGCGCTGGTCGACGGCCTCGGCATCGATCCGCGCTCGGGCCTTTCCGCCACACCGTGGCTGCCGCCCGGCCTCCAGCTCTTCGTAGGACTTTGATCGCTTGGCTGCCGCTCCCATTCTCGCCCTTCAGGGCATCAAGCTGACGCTTGGCTCGACTCTATTGCTCGATGGCGCCGAACTGTCCGTTATGCCCGGCGACAAGATCGCGCTGGTCGGCCGCAACGGCTCAGGTAAATCGACGCTGCTGAAGATCGCAGCCGGCGAGATCGAGTCTGACGGCGGCAAGCGTTTCCTGCAACCCGGCGCCACCATCCGCTATTTGCCGCAGGAGCCGGACCTGCGTGGTTACACGACGACGTTGGCTTATGCCGAGGCCGGGCTTGAACACGGCAACGACCCCTATCGCGCTCAATATCTCCTGGAGCATCTCGGCCTCACCGGCACCGAAGATCCCTCGCGTCTCTCAGGTGGCGAGGCCCGTCGTGCCGCGCTCGCTCGCGTCCTCGCTCCCGAGCCCGACATCGTGCTGCTCGATGAGCCCACCAACCATCTCGATCTGCCGGCCATCGAATGGCTCGAAGCCGAACTCGCCGGACTACGCTCGGCGCTGATCATCATCAGTCACGACCGCCGCTTCCTCAGCGATCTGACCCGCTCCACCGTCTGGCTCGATCGCGGCACCACCCGCCGCCTCAATCGCGGCTTCGGCGAATTCGAGGCCTGGCGCGACATCGTGCTCGAGGAAGAGGAACTCGCGCGTCACAAGCTCGATCGCCAGATCGTCCGTGAAGAGCATTGGGTCACGTACGGCGTCACGGCTCGTCGCAAGCGCAATGTCGGCCGTATGGAGCGCCTTTCGGGCCTGCGTGAGCAGCGCCGTGACCAGCGCCGTGTTGTCGGCGACATCAAGCTTACCGTTTCCGAGGCCGATACGTCCGGCAAGATGGTGATCGAAGCCGAACATGTCGCAAAAGCCTTCGGTGATCGCGTCATCGTTGCCGATTTCACGACGCGCGTTATCCGCGGCGACCGCATCGGCATCATTGGCGCCAACGGCGCCGGCAAGACCACGCTGATCAAGCTGTTGACCGGCGAACTGAAACCCGATTCCGGCAAAGTCCGCCTCGGCTCAAACCTCGAACTCGCGAGTCTCGATCAGCGCCGCGCCAAGCTCGATCCCACCTCGACCCTGAAGGAAGCCCTGACCGCCGGCGGCTCCGACACGTTGATCATCAACGGCCAGCCCAAGCACGTCATGGGCTACATGAAAGACTTCCTGTTCGGTCCCGAACAAGCCCGCACCGCCGTCGAAAAGCTCTCGGGCGGCGAGCGTGGTCGCCTCGCTCTGGCCCGCGCGCTGGCGCTGCCGTCCAACGTGCTGGTCCTCGACGAACCCACCAACGACCTAGACCTCGAGACCCTCGATCTGCTGCAGGAAATGCTCGGCGACTATCCCGGAACCGTCATCGTCGTCAGCCACGACCGCGACTTCCTCGATCGGGTCGCCACCTCAGTCATCGTCGCCGAAGGGCAGGGGGTGTGGACGGAATACGCCGGCGGCTATTCCGACATGGTCATCCAGCGCGGCTATGGCGTCACCGCCCCCGAAGCGCCCGTCAAAGCGGCGCGCGGTGGCCGTACCGTCGCTATGGCGCCCATCGCCTCAGCCGCCAAGGCCAAGCTCAGTTTCAAGCAGAAGCACGCGCTCGAAACCCTACCCAAGCAGATCCAAAAGTTCGACACCGAGATCGCCCGTCTCAACGCTCTGCTCGCCGACCCAAAACTCTACAGCCGCGACCCCAAGGCCTTCACCGATGCCTCCGCCAAACTCACCGCCACGGAGAAATCCAAGAGCAAGGCTGAAGACGAATGGCTCGAACTGGAAGCGCTGCGCGAACAGATCGAAGGTTAGCGGCCAGTACGATCGGCAGTCGGCAATCTGGCAGTCGGGACTCCAGCGGTTGGCCGAGTGAGCCTTCCTGGGATCGATCGGCCAGAGCGGCTAAAAAGGTATTTCAGGAACCTGCAAAATCTGCAGCGTTTGCATCGGCTCGCCGCGTAGACGCTTCAGCAGCAATTCGCCCATCTGCAATCCGGCGAGGGCGATATCCTCGCTGATCACGTCGACCTTAGGCCGCACCAGCGAGAAAATCCCACTCATCTGCTTGGTGACGATGTCAGCGTCGCGTCCAACCACCTGGCCGGAATCGACGATGCCGGCGATTACCGCGAGCGCCACCGCGTCGCCGGGACAGACATAGGCATCGGGCGCCTTGCCCTGGGCGATGCGCGCCACTGTCGCCTTCCGTAACGCCTCCGCCGAATCGTCCAGTGTCACATTGGTTTCGAGCTCGTAGCTCATCCCGGTTTCCTGCGCCGCCCGCATCAGCCCCTCACGCTGGTGCCGTCCGAAGGTGAAGCGCGGATTGGCCGAGATCATCGAGACATGCTTGCGCCCTTTGGCGTGCAGCCGCTTCACGGCCTCATAGGCGAAAGTGGAATTGTCGTAGTCGACATAAGGGTGCGGCGTGTCGATATCGGTCCGGCCATGGCTGACGAACGGGAAATCATTCTCGAGCAGCAGTTTCACCCGGGCATCGTCTGGCTCGGTGCGCGAGAAAATCACCCCGTCGGCCATCTTGTTGCGCAGCACATAGTGGATCGGATCGAGCGGCGAGCCGCCCCGTGCCGTCGGCGTGATCACGAGATGGTACGGCGTGCCGCGGAACGCGGTTGACAGCCCGCTCACCAGCGACTGGCTGAAATTGAGGATTTCGTCGTGCGGATCGAGGATCAGACTGACCACATGGGTGCGCCCGGTCTTCAGCCGTAGCGCCGTCCGGTCCGGCACGTAGCCGATTTCCGCCGCGATCTTCTGAACCCGAACCCGTGTTTCCTCGCTCAACTCCGGCGCATTGTTCAGCGCGCGCGAAATCGTCGTGATTGCGAGACCGGTCATCTCCGCAATCGTGCGCAAGGTCGGTTTGCCCGAGCGCGGCGGCCCACGTTTGACGCGCGGCTGCTTAGGCCGCGGCGCTGGCTCGTCCACTAATCCCTCCTTTGCCACACCGATCGTCCCTCTCACGACCCTGTCAGGTACTTGGACCGCGTCCAGCAAATGGTGTTGCGGCGTCTAACTCAACAGATGATGCAATCGATTTCAAGGTGCAGCACCTCCGCCAGCTATTTCACCTGGTTTCGTTCTGCAAGAACAACTTAGGTTCGACTCTCGGTGCCGGTTCCAGTTTCGTCGTGTCTGACAGCAGGCGTTCTGCCGATAGGACAGCTTCGGCATTTTCAGGCCTCGCACCGCCGCCGCCGCTCCACAGCCTCGCGTTATGGGAGCACGCGGATTTGATCCCAAGATGGGTTTGCCCAGTCCGCCAAATCGGCCTAGAGCTTTCGTGTTGGCGGAAATATCCGCCGCTGGGTGGCTTGCGAAATTGGCTCTCACGCCTGTCTCAAGCTTTACGTTTGGCGGGGCCGATGGCCCAACTCGGAGGGACGAAATGATTCGATTTGATCGCATCGACACCCACGCCGGGGTTCAAGCCAAACGCGTAGACGCCCCCAAATGGTGTTCTCGAAACTGGCGAATGTGATCCTGGGTCTCCGACCCGTCACTCTCGCGTCTCACAGTTCCACTAACACCCCGGCTGCCGGCCTTCGGCGCCGTAGGAGGCATGTCTCATGCAACACCAGACTATTTCACCGCCACCATCCCCCCGGCCCATCGCCATCGAGGTCGACGGCGAGCCCCTAGGCGTCGTGGTTCCGGCCGCTGAGGGCTATCGCTTCCTGGCGGTGCGCCTCAATGCGTTTGCCGTGGATGGCAAGATCTTCACCACCGTTGAAGCTGCGCGTGATGCTGTGAGCGCGCTGGTCCGCGAGGAATGACCCCAGCGGTTGACCGATTGATCCGTCTTCGGATCGATCGGCCAGAGCAGAAAGATCATTTTTTCGCCTTTCGCGGCGCCACCGAGTTGCGCTCAACAAGGGCGCATTCGAGCTTGGTGACGGGATAGCGCTCGCGTCGAGGGGCATTGGCCTCGAGTTGCTCGATTGCCCACTGGCCCATAGCGCGGTTGGGCAGGATAGAGGTGGTCAGCCGCGGGTGCAGATGCCGCGAGATTTCCTCGTCGTCATAGCCCACCACCGAAATATCCTCGGGGATCCGGAGTCCCGCCTCCTTCAGCGCTTCATAGCAACCGATGGCCATCCGGTCATTCTGGCAGAAGATCGCCGTCGGTCGCGACTTCAAAGCCAGCAGTTTCACCGTCGCGTCGTAGCCGGCGCTGGCCGACCAATTGCCGTCCATGACCAACGCCGGGTCGAACGGAATGTCGGCGGTCGACAGCGCCCGGCGATAGCCCTTCAGCCGGTCCTGCGCGCCCGACATGAACGCCTCCCCCATGATCGTGCCGATTCGCTTGTGGCCGTTGCGGATCAGATGCTCCGTCGCCGTCTGCCCGCCGGCGATCTCGCTCGGCACCACGGCCCGGAAGCGGTTGTCCGCCGTGTAGCAGTTGAGCAGGATCACCGGCATGTTGAGTTCGTACAGAAAAGCCGGCGCCTCGATTTCGCGCGTGAAGATCGTCATGTAGATCAGCGCTGAGACGTTCTGCCCGGTGAGCGCCGCGAGCGTCTTGGGCTCCATTTCGGGATCGGACTGCGTCTGGGCCACGACGATGACGTGTCCGGCGCCCCATGAGGCCTGCCGCGCGCCTTCGATCGCAACGATTGCCTCGGGGCTTGTCGAAAGCTGGTCGACCGCAAATCCGATAATCGGATTCGTGCCGATCGGGGCGCCCTGTGGAATTTCCGGTAGTATCGCCTGCGCATAGCCGAGAGACCGCACCGCCGCGTAAACCCGCTCGCGGGTCTGCGTTGAAATCTTGATGCTCTCGTTTCGGTTGAGAACCAACGAAACCGTCGCCTGCGAGCATCCGGCCTCGCGCGCCACATCTGTCATGGTCACCCGTCGGCGGGCCTGCGGCGCGCGCCCGGCCGGCTTCCGCGATGATCGGCTGATGACGATTTGCCTGGTCCCTTCACGGCGCTTGCGCGAGTCCTCGCGCTTTCTGTCAGACTAATAATCATTAGCTGGGCAGGATGGCTGCGTGTCAAGCGCCCAATCCGCTGCGGGCTCGGTGGGAGGTTGCTTGACCGCGTATTACTAATATGAATAACCTAAACGATGTGAGCGGCCGTAGGGAGGTCTGTCGACCGAGTCACAATCGCGCAAGCGATCGAGGAAGGGCTCCGCATGCGAATTGTGGAGCGCATCGAAAAGTACTATTATTCGGGTTGTCTAGCGCTGAGGTATCGAGGGGCATTTCAGCAAACCCCGATATGATCTCGTCGGACTCAATTAAAAGGTTCCCTGCACCGCAGGGACCAAAGGGAGGAATATCTATGAAACTTCTAATGAGTGGCGTCGCCATTTTGTCGGCTTCGTTGATGCTCTCCGGCGCCGCGATCGCGCAGGACAAGCCGAAGATGGCATTTGTCGTCAACATCGCTGCCGACTTCTGGAAGGCTGCCGAGGCTGGCACCAAGAAGGCTCAGGCTGAGCTGCCGAATTACGACCTCATCTTCAAATATCCGGACCAGTCGACCGTCGCCATCCAGAACCAGATCATGGATGACCTCGTCACCGCCGGCGTGAAGTCGATCATGGTTTCCCC
Organism: Devosia sp.; assembly: GCA_039934955.1. Lineage (GTDB taxonomy): Bacteria > Pseudomonadota > Alphaproteobacteria > Rhizobiales > Devosiaceae > Devosia_A. The sequence continues at coordinate 8,479 of JBDTLB010000019.1, read as the reverse complement.
GATCGATCCGAACGCCGTCGACAATCTCAATAAGATTGCCGGCGAGACCGCGCTCTTCACGATGGATTCGGACTCGCCCAAGAGCAACCGCATCGCCTATGTCGGTTCGTCCAACACTGCACTCGGTGTGCAGGCTGGCCAGATCGCCAAGGAAGCGATGCCCAACGGCGCCAAGTGCATGGGCTTCGTCGGCCACCTTGAAGCCGCCAACTACACTGAGCGTCGCGACGGCTTCAATGAAGGCGTCAAGGGCACTCAGATCACCCTCGTCGACACCAAGTCGGACGGCGGCGACCAGACCGTTGCCAAGAAGAACGTCGAAGACGTGCTCGTGGCGAACCCGGACATCAACTGCATGGTCGGCTTCTACTCGTACAGCACTCCGGCGATCTACCAAGCCGTCAAGAATGCCGGCAAGCTTGGCCAGATCACCATCGTGGCGTTCGACGATGATCCGGTTACCCTCGGCGGTGTCAAGGAAGGCACCATTGCCGGTACCGTCGTGCAGCAGCCGTTCGAGTGGGCCCATCAGGGCTTCCTTCTGATGGCGAAGTACCTCGAAGGCGACAAGTCGGGTATCCCGGCCGATGGTGTCCTCATCATCCCGGGCAGCATCCTGCATGCCGCTGACATCGACGCCTACTCCGCCAATCTGGCGAAGATGCAGGGCAAGTAAGCCAAGCTCCGCTCCCCGGGAACCCGGGGGGGCAGGTAGTTCCTTGCGGGCGGCGGCAACTATGCTTGCCGCCCGCTTTCTTCAGCCCGGGCTTCAGCTATGACAAGTTCCGCCGCCGCATCGGCACCTGCCGCTGCCAAGCCGTTCCTAGTCCTTTCGGGACTTCGGAAAGTCTATCCTGGCGTCATCGCCCTGCAGGGCTTTTCGATGTCGGTGCGCCCCGGAGAGGTCATCGGCATCGTGGGTGAAAATGGCGCCGGAAAATCGACCCTCATGAAAATTCTGGGCGGGGTAATCTCGCCCGACGGCGGCACCATCACCATCGATGGTGTGGAGGAAACTTCGCTCACCGTGTCGCAGAGCTTTCGCGCCGGCATCGCCTTCGTTCATCAGGAGCTCAATCTCTTCGACAATCTCGACGTCGCCGCGAACATCTTCATTGGGCGCGAACCGCGCGTCGGTGGCGTGCTGCAACTGGTCGACACCAATAAGCTACACAAGATGGCTTCGCCATACCTTGAACGGCTCGGCGCCGGCTTCAAGCCATCCACCCTGCTGGCATCGCTTTCGCTGGCACAGCGGCAGATGGTTGAGATCGCCAAGGCCCTTTCGACCAATGCCCGCCTCGTCATTCTCGACGAACCCACCTCGAGCCTTCCGCTATCGGAGACCGACAAGCTCCTTGATGTCATCGCGGCGTTGAAGGCTGAGGGAATCAGCGTCATTTTCATTTCCCACCGCCTGCACGAAATCGAGCGGGCGGCGGACCGGGTGACCGTGCTGCGCGACGGCAAGCTCGTCGGCACGCTGGAAAAAGACGAGATCACTCACGACCGCATGGTCAAGCTGATGATCGGTCGAGACATCAAGGTGCAGGCGGCAACCGCCGCCCGCCCTCCGGGCGACATTGCGCTCAAGGTCGTCGGCGTACGCACCGCGACCTATCCGGCCCAGGGCGTCAATCTCACAGTGCGCAGCGGCGAAATCGTCGGCATGGCCGGCCTCGTTGGTGCCGGGCGTACCGAGCTGGCGCGGGCGATCTTCGGCATCGACCCCATCTATGGTGGTCAATTCGAGCTTAACGGGCAGCCCTTTGCGCCGCGCAATTCGTCGGCGGCCGTCAATCGCGGCGTCTTTCTCGTTCCCGAAGACCGCAAGGGTGCGGGCCTTCTCCTCGACCTGCCGATCTCGGAGAATATATCGCTGCCCGATCTGCCGGTTCACACGCGCAACCTGATCGTTTCTCGTTCCAGCGAGATCGAGGTCGCCGAAACGCAGCGGCGAAACCTTGGTATCAAGGCGCCGCAGATCACGACGCGTGCTGCCAATCTGTCCGGCGGCAATCAGCAGAAGGTCGTTTTAGGCAAGTGGCTGGCCATGAAGCCCAAGGTCATGATCTTCGACGAGCCGACGCGCGGCATCGATGTCGGCGCCAAGTCTGAAATCTACAAGTTGATGCGCGCGCTGGCCGACGAAGGCGTCGCCATTATGATGATCTCGTCCGACATGGAGGAAGTGATCGGCGTATCCGACAGGATCGCCGTCATGCACGAAGGACGTATGTCCGGTGTACTGGCGCGGGCTCAGTTTAGCGAAGAAAATATCCTGCTGCTGGCCATCGGCAAGCAGTTAGGCGAGGGGGAATTGGTATGACGAAAAAAGATCTGGGACTTCTGATCCTGATTATCGTGGTGGGCGCCATCGTGGCGTACATCAATCCACGCTTCTTGCGGATCGAGAATCTCGCCAACACCGCCAATACCATTGGTATGTTCGGCATATCGGCCCTTGGTCAGGCCTTTGTCATCATCACGGCGGGCATCGAGTTGTCGGTCGGCTCGGTGATCGCGCTCACCGGTGTGCTGTTCGTCGATCTTATCTCCAAACACGATGTCCCATGGCCGCTCGCTTTGTGCATCGTGATGGCTTTGGGCATCGCCATCGGCCTGTTCCACGGCCTGTTGATCACCCGCCTCAAGATGCAGCCCTTCATCGTGACGCTGTGCGGCCTACTCTTTTATCGCGGCATTGCCCGGTTCTACACCGGCGACTCGACGGCCGGCTTCGCCTTCGGCCAGAGCTTCCCCGACCTGGAGTTTATCGCCGCGGGCCGCAGCTTCGGGGTTCCAAACACCTTCATTGCCTTGATCATCATCGCGGCGATCATGTGGGTCGTGCTGCACCGTTCGATCTATGGCCGCTATCTGTACGCCGTCGGCAAGAACGAAGAGGCCGCGCGCTATTCCGGCATCAAGACCGGCCTCATCATCGTCTCCGCCTATATTGTCTGCCAGATACTTACGGTGATCTCGTCGGTGTATTTTGCGATGTACACGCGCTCGATCGCACCCTCCGCCCACGGCAATTTCTACGAGCTCTACGCCATCGCCGCCGCGGTGCTTGGCGGCTTCTCGCTGCGTGGTGGCGAGGGCTCGATCATCGGCGCGCTGCTCGGCGTGGTCCTGCTGCAGGAACTGCAGAACCTCGTCATTTTCCTGAACATCCCGTCCTCGCTGAACTACGCGATCATGGGCGGCGTGATCTTGATCGGCGTGCTGGCTGACCAGCAGTTCAGCGCCTATCGGGAGCGCCGCCGCATCGTCGAAGCGGCGCGCCAGCCAGCGCTGTCGGAGAGTGCGCCTGCAGAGTAGAGTGACCGTGCACCGAGCTGCGCCGCCGGGCCGACCTTGACAAGACAACAAGAACCCCCGCCATCGCTGGCGGGGGTTTCGTTTTGGCTGGCGTCAGATCAGCCGGTCGAGGACGACGACGGAGCCGTCATCGGGGCCTCCGAGGAAGACGGCGCGGTCGTGGCAGACGAGAAAGACGGGCCATCGTCGCGGAGCGATCGTTTAATATAACGCGGGCACATCCCCGGACGAACTCACCGGACAACAAAAAACCCCCGCCATCGCTGGCGGGGGTTTCGTTTTGGACTGGTAGTCGGATCAGCCGGCCGAGGACGACGACGGGGCCATCATCGGAGCTTCCGACGAGGACGGGGCCATCATCGGGGCTTCCGATGACGACGGGGCCATCATCGGGGTCTCCGACGACGACGGGGCCATCGGGGCAGCCGAAGAAGAGGGAGCCATCGGGGCTTCCGAGGACGACGGGGCCATCGGAGCAGCCGAAGAGGACGGAGCCATCGGGGTGGCTTCCGACGAAGATACGGCGACCGGGGTGACCGGGGCGACCGGGGTGCCACGGTTGAAGATCCAGATCAGGCCGATGATAACAATCACGGCCACGATGATGATAATCCAGGTGTTGCGATTCATGGGGTAAGCCCTTGGTTTGAGGAAAGTCGACCGGGAAGGTTGATGTTGATCTTGCCTGACGCTTGGCCGCTTCCCTTATTCAACAGCCAGTATATCTCATCCGTCATTGGCGGCATTCAATTCCGCCGGCGTTTTGCCATCGTCATCCGAGGTGACGCCGCGTAGCGCATTTTCCACTGCCTCGGCAAGGGCAACCACGTCGATCGTCCCCTTGATTGGGTAGTCTGTCAGCCGGTTGGGACGGTTGCCGGGCGCGCCGCCCTGACCCTGTTGGGCGAGTTCGCGAACCAGCGCATCGAGCACAATTGTCGCCGGTACAGCCTTAGCCATTGCCCTGAACCTGGATGCCATTCTTGTCCACTGTAATGGCCAGTTGCGGCTTTTGCGATTGTTCGTAAAGCAGATATCCACCCAGTGCGGCTGCCACGATAACCAGCACGCCGATCAGCGTGTAAAGCCCGTTTTTGCTCATGACTCAGCCTTTGGAAATTGACGCATTCAGTCATGAACGCCGTTCTGCGCGAAAAGTTCAATCCCCCGCGATCGCCCGCAGTGCCGCAAGAAACCGGGCCGAGCCTTCCGCCAGCGGCCCGGAATTGTCGATCCGCACGGCCCCCGGCGGCACGTTGGGCACCTCGCGCGCCAGTCGCTCCGCCACCTCTGTGGCGCTCTCCCGGCCGCGCCCGCTGAGCCGCATTGCTCGCACCTCGGCCGAAGCCTCAACCAGCAGCGCAACTGTCCCGGGAAATTTGTGGTGCGCGGCCCCCACCATTGCCCGGGAGCCATTGCTCACCACGACCCGGTCAGCTTCGATATCGTCGACAAGGCCGGCAGGCAGGCCATAACTCAGCCCATGCGCGTCCCAACTCAGCGCATAGGCCCCATTCGCTTTGCGCAGGGCAAATTCCTCGGCCGTCACAGTGTCGTGATCCTCGAGGGCCGCGATGCTCCTCCGGGTCACCACGCGCCGCGGGAAGACGAACCGCGGATCTCCGGCCAGCGCCGCCTTGGCTGTTCCGATCAGCGTGTCCTTGCCGGCGCCTGACGGTCCGACCACCAGCACCAGCCTTCCGGCCATCAGCTTACCCTCTGGCCTTGGCGCCAGACGCCCTTCACCACGGGCATCTCGCCATGGAGCCGCACCCGCACCAAATCGCCGCGTTTGCCCACGACGATCTCGCCGCGATCCATCAGATGTGCGGCCTTCGCCGGCGTCGCCGACACCATCCGGATCGCCGCCGGCAGCGTCACTTCCTCTGCCAGCCCCGGCAGCATGAACGCCGCCAGCAGCAAAGCCCCTGGCACATAGTCGGAGCTCAGCACGTCCAGGCAGCCTTCGCGCGCCAGATCGACGGTCGCGATATTGCCCGAGTGCGAGCCACCGCGCACCACATTGGGCGCGCCCATCAACACCGCCAGCCCCGCCGCGTGCGACGCCGCAGCCGCCACCATGGTAGTCGGGAATTCGGCGATGCTCACGCCATCTTCCACCGACTCCCGCACATGCTCGGGAGTTGCGTCGTCATGGCTCGCAAACGCGATGCCGGCCTCAAGCCCGCGCTTGACGATGGCCGCCCGGTGCATGGCCGAATAGAGCGCCTGCTCGCGGTGCCGGTCTGCGATAAACGCGTCCATCTCGGCATCCGACAAACGCAGCTTTTCTTTGTAGTACTGCACGTATTTGCTGACCGTCTGGTACTGCCGTTGCCCCGGCGTATGGTCCATCACCGACGTGAGTTTGACCAGCGGCAGCGTGCAGAACCGTTCGAAATCGCCGAGCACATCGGGCGTCGGCAATTCGCAGCGCAAATGGATCAGATGGTCAGCCTTTAACCGTCCATCGGCCGAGCACGTCGCGATCGCATCGACCAGCACCTGCACGTGTTCGCCCATGCCGCCCGGCGTTTCCGGGTCCGAGCCGATCCGCACCGCGTCGAACACCGTGGTGATGCCCGAGCCGGCAATCTGCACGTCATGCGCCTGCAGCGCACCCAGCGCGTTCCAGTAGACGCTCGGACGCGGTCGGTAGTGATTCTCGAGCTGGTCGGTGTGGAGTTCCACCAGCCCCGGGATCAAATAGTCGCCGTCAAAATCCTCGCCGACGCCGGACGTCCCGGTGTCAATTGACGCAACCACTCCGTCCACCACGCGCACACTGCCGGTCACCACCTCATCGGGAAGCACCAGTCTGGCGTTGCGGAATATCGTCTCGGTCATGGCCGGGACCCTCTCAATACGAAATCGTCGAGTCGCCGGAACACAGCGCCGGGCTCTGCCTCATGGAAAAGCACCAGCCGGTCAAGCACGATTGGCCCAGCGAGCTCGTCGGCAAACCACTGTGCAGCGCGCTCCTTCATCGGCGCGCGCTGCTCCCCCGGCAGCCGGTCGGTCAGCGTCATATGAAACTGGAACTGCTCGAGCACATACGGATATCCGTAGCTATCGAGCAATTCGATTTGCCGCGCCGTCAGCGGCGTTTTCAGCCGCCGGTCGCGGTCCGCGGCCTCGAGCGGGGCGCGAAAGCCCTCGAACGCCGTCACTACCGTGGCGGCAACATCCGTCAGCATCTGCGGTTGGCTCACCGGAATCAGCGCCAGAAACCCGTCGATCAGATGCGCGCCGAGCCGACCCATTTCCACCGGCCCATGCTGTCCTGCAAAAGCGCCCAGCGCCATTTCGAGTTGCGCCCGGTCGGTGCCCGGCGCCAGCTCCATCGGCGCCTTGAGCGTCGCGTGAAACCCATAGCGCCGGGCCGACACTGTTTGTGCCACAAGATCGGGCTGCGTCAGCCACCTCTCGGCCCGTTGCCCCAAAGGCGTGTCGCGACCGGGCGCGTAATAGAGGGCGAAGCGTTCAGTCATCAGTGGGGATGCCGGTTGGACGGGACTGGCTAGTAACGCTAGATGACGCCATTGTGACAATTGCCACAAGCGTTCGGGAGCGCCATGGACCGCGAACTGCTCGAAGACCTGTTTCGCAATGCGGTTGCCGCTGCCGATCCCGGCCGCGGCATCGCGGCGCATCTGCCGGAAAAGCCGACAGGCCGCACGATCGTCGTCGGCGCCGGTAAGGCTTCGGCCCAGATGGCGGCTGCTTTCGAGCGCCTTTGGGACACGCAGGTGAGCGGTCTTGTCGTCACCCGCTACGGCTATGGAGTGCCCACCACGCAGATCGAAATCGTCGAAGCTTCTCACCCGGTGCCCGACGAAGCCGGCTTCCTCGCTGCCCGCCGCATGATGGCCAAGGTTCATGGCCTTGGGCCGGACGATCTTGTGGTCGCGTTGATTTCTGGCGGCGGCTCGGCGCTGCTGCCCGCCCCCGGTCCCGGCATGAGCTTTGAGGATGAGCAGGAGACCACCCGCGCACTGCTCGCCTCCGGCATGCCGATCGGTGTGATGAACCTCATCCGCAACGAGATCAGCGCCATCAAGGGCGGGCGGCTTGCGGCTCTTGCCAGCCCCGCACGCATCGCCACGCTGATTGTCTCGGATGTACCGGGCGACGACCCGGCGCTGGTCGCTTCCGGCCCCACTGTGCCTATCGCCGGCTCGCGCGCCGAGGTCCGTCATCTCATAGCTCTGCACGGCGTCCGGCTGCCGCCCGCCGCGACTGCCTTGCTCGCCGCGACCGACAACCTTCCGCCGCGCCCTGACGATCCGCGCTTTGCCCGCAACAGCGTTCGGATCATCGCCTCGTCGGCGCTGTCGCTGAATGCCGCCGCCGAGCGCGCCGCTGCCCGCGGCATCCCGGCCCACATTCTCTCCGATGCCGTCGAAGGCGAGTCGCGTGATGTCGCGCTGGTCCTCGCCGCGCTGGCCAGGGAAGTCGATCTGCGTGATCGTCCCTTCAAGCGCCCGGCACTGCTGCTGTCAGGCGGCGAGACCACCGTCACCGTACGTGGCAAAGGCAAAGGTGGCCGTAATGCCGAATTCCTGCTTGCCTTCGCGCTCGCCATCGACGGCGTCGATGGCATTTCGGCGCTGGCCGCCGACACAGACGGCATCGACGGCTCCGAAGACAATGCCGGCGCTGTCGCTGACGGCACCACCGCCGCTCGCATGCGCGCCGCCGGCCTCGACCCGCGCGCCGCCCTCGCTAACAACGATGCCTATTCCGCCTTCAAAGCCATCGGCGATCTCGTCATCACCGGCCCCACCGGCACCAACGTCAACGATTTCCGCGCTATCTTGATTAGATAACTCCGCCTACGCCACCATCCGCTTCGCCTTCGAAAAATCCGGCAGCAACACCGTCAGCAGCCCGAGCAGGGGAAGATAGCTCGTCAGCTGGAACACGAAGTCGATGCCCCTGATGTCGGCCAGCGCGCCCAGCACCGCCGCCGCGATGCCGCCACTGCCGAACGCAAACCCGAAGAAGATGCCTGCGATCATGCCAATCCGTCCCGGCATGAGTTCCTGCGCGAACACCACGATCGCCGGGAACGCCGATGAGAAGATCAGTCCGATCAGCACCGACAGGACAATGGTCCAATTGTAGTCGGCATAGGGCAGCGCCAGCGTGA
>JBDTLB010000018.1:0-50251 GCA_039934955.1 Devosia sp. | reverse complement strand
TAAGACACCGCTAACCACCCCGCTTAGGTCCCGCTTCACCGCGTTTGCCTAAGATTGTTCCGAACGCCGCCGCTCGCGGCGGTGTCTCGGAGCGTGTGTGATGCGGCGGATATTGTTGGGCCTCTTTATTGCCCTGACCCTGAGCGCCTGCGCCCTTGCCCCCAGCCGCAACCTTTATGCCGGCTACAGCCAGAACTACGGCACGTTCGTCGCCAATAGCGGGGTCGATACCTTCTGCCTCGTGCCCAATCTGCGGCTCGCCATCTGGGGCATCGAGAGCTTTTTCGGCCGCAAGGTCGTGGTCAGCTCGGGCTACCGCAACCCCTGGCATAACGCTGACGTCGGCGGCAAAGACGACAGCTACCATATGAAGTGCATGGCGGCGGACCTGTTCGTCCCCGGCGTCGATAAGGCCCGGCTGATCGCCTACGCTTACCGCAACCCGATGGTGGGCGGGATCGGCTGCTATCCCGGCCGGGGTTTCATCCACATCGACGTGCGCGACCGCCCTCGCGGCTGGTCGCATCCGGTGACATTCTCCGGGTGCTAACGGCTGCGGCGGAGGCGACGCAAAAGACGCCCAATTCGCCCTTGCACCGCCCCGGCTCTGACTCTATAGACCGCGGGCACCGGAGGCGCCCATCGTCTATCGGTTAGGACGCCACCCTTTCACGGTGGAGAGAGGGGTTCGACTCCCCTTGGGCGCACCATCTCCCGTGATTGACGGGACCCGGCCAAGCTTATAACTGATCCTGTCTCCGCGCCCATCGTCTAGCGGTCAGGACACCGCCCTCTCACGGCGGGAACAGGGGTTCGATTCCCCTTGGGCGCACCAGACCTCCCCTTTCGCACGACGACCCGCTCCGCTTGAGTCCGGACGTCGCGCGTTGCAAGCTTCCTGCCCATTGGAGTTTCAACGATGCCGACACCGATTCACGACCGCCTGGCGGTCTCAACGTGGTCCCTCCACCGCCTGCTCGGCACCACCTATCCGCACGATTTGACAACCACCGAGATCGGCTCACGCCAGGAAACCTACGGCGAGGGCAGCGAGACCCTGCTCGATTTGCCGGCGGCGCTCGCCAATCATGGCTACCACCGGATGGAACTCGTCTCTTTCCACCTCCCCAGCCGCGATCCGATCTACCTGGGCGAACTGCGCGACCAGCTCAAAGGCTCCGGTGTCATGCTGCAGACGCTGTTGATCGACGCCGGCGATATCACCGATCCTGTGAACGGCGCCCGCGACACGGCCTGGATCGCCAGCTGGATCGAAATCGCAAACGAGCTCGGTGCTGCCAACGCGCGGATCATCGCCGGCAAGCAGAAACCGACGCCCGAAACGCTGGACCGCTCCGCCCAAGCCCTCGCCGCGCTCGCGGCCGGCAATGCCGGCTCATCGGTGCGGCTCGTCACCGAGAACTGGTTCGACCTGCTGCCGGATGCCGAACGGACAAACCAGCTGCTCGACAAGCTCGACGGCACGATTGGATTGCTGGGAGATTTCGGCAATTGGCACGGCGCCGGCAAATATGCCGAGCTCGGATCGATCTTCGGGCGCGCTGAACTCTGCCACGCCAAGGCCAGCTTCATCGATGGCGATCTGGACGAGGCCGACTACGGCAAATGCGTCGATCTGGCCGAGGCGGCCGGCTACACTGGCCCCTACACGCTGATCTTCGACAGCGAAATCCCGCACGACTGGCGCGGGCTCGAGATCGAGCGCGACTTCATCGTCGCGCGCATCGGCTGACCGGTCCCGGCAGAATCAGCCTCGCCCATGGAAACAGGCGAGGCTGAAAATCTCAGAAGCCGTTCAGACGCTTGCGCTTGAGGATATCGCCCGTGCAATTGTCGACGACGAGCAGATAAGAGCGGTCGCCGCGGCGCGCCCGCACGGTGAAATAATCATCGTCCGCGTCGCTGTAGCCCTTGAACTTGAAGTAGCCGTCATCCGACAAATCGTTGAAGATCGCCTTGAGGCTGATGCACTCGTCTTCATTGTCCTGGAAATGCTGCGGGGGTGGGGGCGGCGGCGGATGGTCCGGCCCGACAGTAATGCCGAACTGGAAGCCGAACGGCAGCGGGGGCGGTGCCGCCATCGCGGCCGTGCTGCAGAGCGCCAGAACCGACCCAAGAGCCAGCGCCCCAAACAGAAGCTTGGTGTTCATTTCTTTCCTCACAATGGCCACGCGTCGCGCAGCCTGCATCGTCGACAAGAGAACAGAGCTATGGCGGTTCCGTGGCGGCAGGGCCAGCCCTGAGGAACGTTAGGCCGCCGCCGACTGCACTGGAATCGGCACACCCGCCATGGCGTTTTGGCTGTTCCAGACGACCCAGTATTTGCCCGCGGTGTCCGGCACCAGCACTTCGCTGCGCCGCTCCATATGCGCCATGAACTGCGCCTGATTGCGCGCTTCCATGGCGGCCGCCTCGCGGGTGTCGTGCGGACCGTGGGCCCGCCCCTCGAAATCGACCCACCATTGCCCGCGACTTTGAATCACGATGTACAATGCCGTCGCTGCCATCTCAGTGCCCGCCGCCAAGCCCAGTGTCATCAAACTATCATGCGAAACGGCGCGCCGTGGGGGCCTGTCTCGGTTTCGCACAGAAGCTTTGCGGGTGTGGATATCCGAGTCCCTCACGTTACCAAAGCTTATGCCAGCTTACCGAACGCTAATGTTACTTTGCGTCGCGTCGATCCCATATTCGAGGCTGGGAGGGCAGGTTCTGTGGGTCGCAACATGAAACTCGTCACGCGAATCGCCATCGCCGCCATCGTTCTCGCCATCGGCGGGATTGGCGGCTGGATGTATCTCGCCCCGAGTGAAGCCCGCGTCGAGCCGACGACCATCAAGGTCGAGCGCGGCACGGTCGAGACCACGGTCCTCGCAACTGGCGCGCTCGAAGCCCAGTCGGTCACCAGCATCGGCGCCGAAGTGTCGGGCACCATCCAGACTTTGCCGGTGAAGCTCGGCGACACCGTCAAGAAGGGCGATCTGATCGCCGAGATCGATTCGACCAATCAGCAAAATGCCGTGAAATCCGCGCAGGCCTCCCTCCTCAACATGCAGGCGCAATTGCTAGCCAAGCAGGCTGATCTCGTTGCAGCGCAGGCGGCCCTTGACCGTGCGGACAAGCTCGCCCCGCAAAAACTCATCTCCGATGCCGACGCCATGACGGCCCAGGCCGGGCTCGCCTCAGCCAAGGCAGCTGTCGCCTCGCTCAACGCGCAGATCAGCCAGGCTCAGCTGTCCGTCGATGACGCCAATCTGGCGCTGTCGCGCACCCACATCACGACGCCCGTCGATGGCACCGTGGTCGCCGTACTGGTGACCACCGGCCAGAGCGTCAACGCCAACCAGACTTCCCCGACCATCGTCAAGATCGCCGACCTCGACACCATGATCATCAAGGCCCAGATTTCGGAGGCAGACGTCACCAAAGTGGCGCCCGGCCAGCTGGCGGCCTTCACCATCCTCGGCGACCCCAACACCAAGATCCCGGCGACACTGCTCTCGGTCGAACCCGCCCCCGACGCCATCGCCACCGCCGATACCGGCCTCAGCTCCTCGGATAATGCGGTCTACTACAATGGCCTGTTCTCGGTCGCGAACGCCGACCACCGGCTGCGCATCGCCATGACGGCGCAGGTGAGCATCGTCATCAACACCGCCGAGGACGTCCTCACTCTGCCCGCCTCAGCGTTGGGCAATCAGGGCCGCAACGGTCTCTATCACGTCGGCGTCTATGATCAGGCGACGTCCAAGACCCACCCCGCCGAGGTCAAAATCGGACTCAACAACAACATCACCGCCGAGATCGTCAGCGGGCTCAACGACGGTGATCTCGTCGTCGCTGGCCGTTCGACCACCGCGGCCGCAACCGGTACTACTCGGACCAGAGCCAGCGGAGCCGGAGCATTGTTCGGCGCCGGTGGCGGCCGTCCGCCGGGGAGGTGATCATGGCCGCCCCGCTGATCTCGCTCCGCGGACTCACCCGCCGCTTCGTCGCCGGTGCCGAAAGGATCACCGTGCTCGACGACATCACCCTCGATATTGAGGCCGGTGAGTTGATCGCCATCGTCGGCCAGTCCGGCTCCGGTAAGTCGACGCTGATGAACATCCTCGGCTGCCTCGACAAGGCCAGCGCCGGAACCTACCAGTTCGCCGGCCGCGACATCAGCAAACTCGGCCCCGACGAACTCGCCGAACTGCGTCGTGAGCATTTTGGTTTCGTCTTCCAGCGCTACCAACTGCTCTCCGATCTGAGCGCGGTCGAGAATGCCGCGATGCCGGCCATCTATGCGGGCATCGACAATGGCGCACGCAACCGCCGCGCCACCGACCTGCTCATCCGCCTCGGCCTAGGCGACCGGCTGCGCAACCGGCCTGGCGCGCTCTCCGGAGGTCAGCAGCAGCGCGTCAGTGTTGCGCGAGCGCTGATGAACGGCGGCGACGTGATCCTCGCCGACGAGCCGACCGGCGCCCTCGACTCAAAGAGCGGCGCCGATTTGATGGCGCTGCTCAAGGAATTGCACGGCGAAGGCCACACCATCATCATCGTCACCCACGATACCGCCATCGCCCGCCAGACCGATCGCATGATTAAGATCAGCGACGGCCGCATCATCTCCGACACACGCACTGACGGCACCACCCGCGCACCGTCGGCTGCACCGGCCAGCCGCCGAAAGCGGCTCAAGCCGATGCAATGGCTCGACCGCGGCGCCGAAGCGCTGCGCATGGCCGTCCGCTCGATGACCGCGCACAAATTGCGGACCTTCCTCACCATGCTCGGCATCATCATCGGTATTGCGTCGGTGGTGTCGGTCGTGGCGCTCGGCCAGGGCAGCCAGCAGACTGTGCTTGAAAACATTGCCTCGATCGGCACCAACACAATCAACATCTACCCAGGGACTGGCTTCGGCGACCGCGGCCAGGGCCGCATCCGCACCCTGCTGCCATCCGACGCCGACGCGCTCGCCGCGCAGTCCTTCGCCGACAGCGTCACGCCGCGCGTCTCGACCAATCAGTCGGTGCTGTTCAACTCCGTGGCCGTGAACGCTCAGGTCAGCGGCGTCGGCGCCGATTATTTCCGTGTCAACGGCTCAACCCTCACCGAAGGCGCGAGCTTCGATGCCTCGAGCGTCGACTCCCGCGCGCAGGTCGCGGTGGTCGACGCCAATGCGGTGACGGCCCTATTCAAGAACGGCGAGGATCCGGTCGGCCAGGTGATCGTCCTCGGCAAAGTGCCGGTGCGCATCGTTGGCGTTGTCGCGGTCACCTCGACCTTCGGGCCGGGCAATTCCAACCCGAGCATCTACGTTCCCTACACCACCGTGATGGACCGCATCCTCGGCCAGCATTATCTCAGCCAGATCACCGTCCGCGTCGCCGACAGTTCCGACATGGACAGCGCCCAGAGCCAGATCAGCGATTTGCTCAATCGCATGCACGGAAAGACCGATTTCTTCCTGCAGAATACCAACACCATCCGCGACACCATCCAGTCGACCAGCCAGACGCTGACGCTGCTGATCTCCGCCATTGCGGTCATCTCCCTTATCGTCGGGGGCATCGGCGTGATGAACATCATGCTCGTCTCGGTGTCGGAGCGGACTCGTGAGATCGGCATCCGCATGGCGGTCGGGGCGCGCCGCGGCGACATCCTGCGCCAGTTCCTCACCGAGGCCGTGCTGGTCTGTATCGTCGGCGGCATCGCCGGTATCGCGCTGAGTTTCGCCGTCGGCTTCGGCCTGACGCAGATCTTGTCTGGCGCCCGCCTCAGCTATTCGACGCTATCAATCGTCGCAGCACTGGCTTCATCGACCCTGATCGGCATCGTTTTCGGCTTCATGCCCGCCCGCTCGGCAGCACGGCTTGATCCGGTACAGGCGCTGGCGCGCGAATAGTCGCCTGGTGCGACCGCTCGAGGCCCTGCTGCACGACCACCTGCATCGCCTTGCGCGCCGCCGGCGGATCGCGCTCGGCGATAGCGTCGACGATCGCCCGGTGCTGAGCAATCGATTGCCCCAGCCTCACGGAGCTTTCCACTGGCGACGAAATCGTCAGCATGGCAACCAGAGCCACCTCGATCAGCGTCGAGATCGATAGGAAGAACGGATTGCTTGCGGCATCCGCCACGGCCAGATGCAGGCCCAGATCGGCATCGACGAACCCCTGGGCCGAAACGTCCTCTGCCGACATCGCTGTCATCCAGCCCTCGATGACCTCGAGCTGTTCTGGCGTTCGCCGCTGCGCTGCCAGAGCCGCCGCTTCTGGCTCGAGCGCCATGCGCATCTCCCCCAGATGCGTCAGGAACTCCGGCGCAAAACCGGTCCGCGCGTGCCAGAGGAGCACATCCGGATCGAACAAGTTCCAGTCAGCACGCCCGCGCACGCGCGTACCAATCCGCGCCTTGGCTTGCACCAGACCCTTGGCCGACAATGTCTTGAAGGCCTCGCGAAGAACCGTCCGCGAGACCCGGTACTGTTCGATGAGTTCGCTGTCCCCCGGCAGCAGGCTGCCCGAGGGCAGCCTGCTCGAAACGATAGCGAGGCCCAACTCATCGACCACGCGCTGGGTGTGCGAGCGAACAGGCGTGGTGGCCTGATAATGATAGGTCGACGGCGCGCCAGGCACCATGAGCTCTCCGAGCAGCCGGCGGGGCTACTCCTTCGATTGCAATTGACGGACGCGTTCAAACGCCACGGCCACAATGATCGCGCCGCCAATAACGGTCCCCTGCCAGAACGGATTAATCCCCAACAGTCCCAAGCTGTTGCGAATGATCTCGATCAGCGCTGCGCCGACCAGCGCCCCAATTGCAGTGCCGACGCCACCGATCAGACTGGCGCCGCCGATAACTGTCGCGGCGATGACCTGCAGTTCCATGCCCGAGCCGATATTGGTCGTCACCGCGCCGAGCCAACCGGTCTCGACGATACCGGCGATAGCCGCCGTCAGCGCCGAAATCATGAACACCACAACTTTGATCGGTCGCACGGGAATGCCGGAAAGCGTTGCGGCATGCTCGTTGCCGCCGATGGCAAACACGTGGCGCCCGAACTTGGTCCAGCGCAGGACAAAGCCGGCAACCGCCGCGAGGACCAGTGTGTAAACCACCGGCAGCGAGAGCGAAAACAGGCCGAAATTGACCGACCCGCCGCCCAGATACAGCAGCTTGTTGTGATCCGGCCCGAACTGAAACACTGTCAAATTGTTCGACGCGATCATCGCAAAGCTGCGGGCGGCGGACAGCATGCCAAGGGTGACCACGAAGGATGGAAACCCCAGATAAGCAATCAGCACTCCGTTGAAGAGACCGACAGCAAGGCCGGTTACAAGCGCCGCAATGATACCGACTTCAATACTGGCACCGGCATGCATCGTTGTGGCAAGCACCATGCTGCACAGACAAAGAACCGAACCGACCGAGAGGTCGATACCGCCGGCAATGATGACGAAAGTCATGCCCACCGCGATGATCGCCGTGAACGTGAAATTGCGTGTAATGTTGTACAGGTTCTGCGGCGTCAGGAACGCCTTGCTGGCAAAGCTCAGATAGATACACGCCAGGAGGATCGCAATGACGACCCAGAAGGCCTGGCTTGATAATAGGCGCGACGACCAGCTGCCCTGCTGTTTGGCTATGGTTTGTTCGAGGGTTATGGCCATGGTTACACCTGCTCGATCGCGCCGGTAATGAGGCCCGTGACCTCTTCAGGCGAACTCTGTGCGATTTTCTTGTCGGCGACTTTTCGCCCGCGGCGCAGCACGATCACGCGGTCAGCGACCGTGAATACGTCCGGCATGCGGTGACTGATCAGTACGATGGCAATGCCGCGATCGCGCAATTGCCGGATGTGGTTGAGAACCTCCGCCACCTGGCGGACAGAAATTGCAGCCGTTGGTTCGTCCATCAGAACGATCTTGGCCTCGCTCAGCATTGTGCGGGCGATTGCGACCGCCTGGCGCTGCCCTCCCGACATCTTATTGATGACATCGCGTGGCCGAGTTTCGGACTTCAGTTCATGGAAAAGCTCTCCGGCACGCCGGTACATGCCCTGGTAGTCGAGCACGCCGAACGGCCCGAAGGTGATGCGCCTTTCGCGGCCAAGGAACACGTTTGCCGCCGCAGTCAGATTGTTGCACAGCGCCAGGTCCTGGTGGACGATCTCGATGCCGTTACGGCGCGCTTCGACTGGGCGATGCAGGACGATCTCCCGCCCGTCAATTTTCATGCTGCCCAGTGTGGGCAAGAAATTGCCGGCGATCATCTTGACCAATGTCGACTTGCCGGCCCCGTTGTCGCCCATCAGTCCGACCACCTCGCCCGGTTCGATCGAGAGCGACACGTCGTTGACGGCGTGGATGGCGCCGAAATGTTTTGAGATGTTGTTGAGTTCTAGAACCGGCACGTCGCTTCGGCCTCCCCGGACGAATGAAATCATCGACTCCGATTGTGGAGTCGCACACAAGCTGCGCAAATGCGGATTCCTCCTCCCATGGACGGAACCTCGCGAGACCTTATGCAAACGGCCCAATTGGCGTCAACGGAAGCAAGTCAATTAAAAGTATGATTTTTCGTTGACGGACGTACCTCTTCTTGCTTAGCTGCCAAACGGAGGACCGAACAAGGCCGCCGCACGTGAAGTGCAGCGGGTGGGTTCCTCCGTACCATTGGGAGGAATGCAATGAAGACCCTACTTCTGCTCGCCGCAGCGGCAGCGCTCGCGCTGGCCGGTCCGGCTGTCGCGCAGGACAAGAAGCAGCTCGTGATCGTCGTGAAGGGGCTCGATAATCCCTTCTTCGAAGCGATCCATCAGGGCTGCCTGAAATGGAACTCCGAGAACGCCAGTTCCGAATATGAGTGCTTCTACACCGGCCCGGCGTCCACTTCGGACGAAGCTGGCGAAGCACAGATCGTCGGCGACATGCTGGCGAAGCCCACCACTGTTGCGATGGCAATCTCGCCGTCCAACGCACAGCTGATTGCCCAGACGATCAAGTCGGCCAATCCGACGATCCCGATCATGACCGTCGACGCCGACCTCGCCAAGGAAGATTCGGCGCTCCGCAAGACCTACCTCGGCACCGACAACTACTTGATGGGCCAGAAGATCGGCGAGTACATCAAGAAGGCAATCCCCGCCGGTGGCACGATCTGCACGATCGAAGGCAACCCGGCCGCCGACAACATCCTGCGCCGCGCGCA
The DNA here is from genome assembly GCA_039934955.1 of Devosia sp. GTDB lineage: Bacteria > Pseudomonadota > Alphaproteobacteria > Rhizobiales > Devosiaceae > Devosia_A. Next base: position 41,032 of record JBDTLB010000018.1, on the reverse strand, counting down.
GGGTATGCGTGACGCACTGACCGGCAAAGAAGGCCTCGCGGCTCTCGCCGGCGAAGGTGGCTGGACGGAAGTCGCCGGTTGCCCGGTGTTCACCAATGACGACGGTGCCAAGGGTGTTCAGGCGATGACTGACATCCTTGCTGCCAACCCGAACCTGACCGCGTTCGGCATCATGGGTGGCTGGCCGCTGTTTGGCGCCCCGCAGCCCTACCGTGACCTCATCGGGCCGCTGAAGGACAAGCTGGCTGCGAACACCTTCGCCATCGGCGCTGCCGATACGATCGGTGACGAAGTCGCCATCGCCAAGGAAGGCCTCGTGACCGCCCTCGTCGGACAGCGTCCGTTCGAGATGGGCTACAAGGCTCCGTCGGTGATGATCAGCCTGATCAAGGGTGAGAAAGTCGAAGATCCGGTGTTCACCGGCCTCGACGAGTGCACCAAGGACAACGCCGACACCTGCATCCAGAAGTAATCCTTCTTGGTGTGAGTTCTCCTCAGGGGCACGCTTCGGCGTGCCCCTGTCTTTTTGAGCTGGAGCCTGAATTTCGATGCAACTTCTCATCACTGGCGCCACCGGCAAAGTCGGTCAGGCCTTCCTTGCTCGCTTCCTCGCCGATCCCAATTGGTCCGGCGCCCGCATCGTCGCGCTCTGCCACAATCGCACCCTGCCGGAAACCGACCGCCTCAAAGTCGTCCGCGGCTCCATTGCCGACTCAGCTGTCGTGCAGGCGGCGATCGATGGAACGACGCACCTCATCCACATGGCGACCGTCAAGGAAGACCCCGTCCAGGCGATGGACGTGTCCGTCAAAGGCATGTTCCAGCTGCTCGAAGCGTTCCGCCAGAGCCCGGCGGCGCAACAATTCATCCTGATCGGCGGCGACTGCGTGGTCGGCCACTGCATCGTGCCCTACGATTCGCCCGTCACCGAGCTTTCACCGCGGCGCCCCTACCCCGGCGTCTACGCACTGTCGAAGGTACTCGAAGAGGTGATGCTCGAGCAGTTCGGCACGCAATACGGTCTCAACTGGACGACCCTTCGCGCGCCGTGGATCATGGAAAAGGACGATTTCCGTTACACGCTGAGTTTCGGCGACGACCAGTTCGGCGGCCCGAACTGGAGCGAGTACATCGCCCCCGAACAGCGTCGCGCCTACCACGCCAATGCCAATGTGCCGCTGCTCGTCGCTGCCGACGGCAAGCCGCTGAAGCGCAATTTCGTCCACGTCAGTGATCTCGTTGAAGCGATGCTCGCGGCACTCGATCATCCTGCGGCACGGCAGCAATTGTTCAACATCGCCATGACCGACCCGGTCGACTACAGCGTCGTCGCCGCGCACCTCAAGCAAACGCGCGGCCTGGCAGCGGTGGAGATCGCCTCCCCGCTCCATTCCAACCTGCTCGACAACGCCAAGGCACGGCTGCAGCTCGGCTGGACCCCGAAAATCGACACCAAGGCCCTCATTGACCTCGCCTTCGACTACGTCCGGGCTTCAGCCGATGTCCGCAAAATCTGGTACGCCGGTTAGCGCACCGCCCAATGTCCGACGAAATAATGTAATGCCGGACCTTGGCGGCGCCGCCACTAACATGTCAGTGTCCGCGCGCTTCGAACGGAGGACCACATGAGCAATTTCAAGAAACGGCGCGTCGGGAAAACCTCGCTCGAAGTCACCGAGTTCGGCTTCGGAAGCGCCACGCTTGCCGGCATGAACGGCACCGTCGTATCGCCCGACCAAGCTCGCGCGACGGTGACCAGTGCCCTTGACGCTGGCGTCGGCTATTTCGACACGGCGCCACACTACGGCTCCGGCCGCGCTGAACACCTGCTCGGCGACGCGCTTCGGTACCGCGATGAGAACGTGGCGTTGTCGACGAAAGTTGGGCGGCTGCTGCGGCCCGTCCGGTCTGAGTCGGACCGCACGGTCGACAACCCCTGGACCCAGCCTTTCCCATTCGAGATCGCGTACGACTATTCCTACAACGGCATCATGCGCTCGTTCGAAGACAGCCTGCAGCGCCTCGGCCTTGCAAAAATCGACATCCTCCTCGTCCACGACATCGGCACACAGACGCACGGCGTGGAAGGAAACAAGCGTCATTGGGCCGATCTGGCGGGCGGCGGACACCGTGCCCTGCAGGAGTTGAAGGCAAAGGGCCTGATCCAGGCGATCGGCCTCGGCGTCAACGAGTGGCCGGTATTGATGGACGCTCTCGAGCTGGGGGACTGGGACGTTTTCCTGCTCGCCAATCGCTACAACCTCATCGAGCAAACCGTGCTTGATCCGTTCTTCACCGCTTGCCTGAAGCGCGGCACATCGGTCATCGCTGCCGGCCCCTTCGCAGCGGGGATTCTCGCAGGCACCAACGTTTGGGGTCCGCCGAACGGCGCCTATATGCCGCCTCCCGCAGACGTCCTGGCGCGCGTGAAGGCATTGCAAGAGCTTGCTCGGGCCCATGGTGTGCCGCTGGCGGCGGCCGCACTACAATTTGCCCTGGCCCATCCTGTGATCTGCAACGTCCTGACCGGCCCGAAAACACCCGAGGAGCTGAAGCAGAACCTCGTCTGGTGGGACACGCCGATTCCGTCGGGATTCTGGGACGGCCTTGCCGACGGCAAGCTCGTTGCTCCCAGCACCCCGCTGCCGAACGGCAGGACGGCCTAGACGGTTGCCCGCTCGATCAGTGTAAACGCCAAATGGCGGCGCGGCGCGGCGTGAAGCCGAGCCGCTCATAGGTCGCGATCGCGCCGCCACTACTGCAGCGTTTCGGCGCCCTTGCCGAGCACTTCCTTGACCTTGGAATTGATCTGGTCGAGCGAGTACGGTTTGGCGAGAAATTCCACGCTTTGGTCGTCGGCGATGTCCTGCCGGACATTCTCCTCGGCATACCCCGACACGAAGATCACCTTGAGATTGGGCAACCGTTCGCGGACTTTGATCAACAGCGCCGGACCGTCCATTTCAGGCATCACCACATCGGACACCATCAGGTCGATCTTGCCTTCGACCGACTCCAGCACCTCGAGCGCTTCTTCGCCCGATTCCGCCTCGAACACCTCGTAACCAGTGGCCCGCAGCGCCCGCGCCGAGAAGGCGCGGACATTGTCCTCGTCCTCGACGAGCAAAATGCGCTCGTGCCCGGTGAGGTCCTTGACGACCGTCACGGGCGCCATGGTCTTGGCTACCGCATCACCCTCGACCGCGACGTAGCGCGGCAGGAAGATCTTGAACACCGTACCGCGCCCGATTTCGGACTCAGGATAGATAAAGCCGCCGGTCTGCTTGATGATACCGTAGACCGTCGACAACCCAAGGCCGGTTCCCTTGCCGAGCTCCTTGGTGGAGAAGAACGGCTCGAAGATCTTCTCCATGATCTCCTGTGTCATGCCAGTGCCGGTGTCCTCGACCTCGATCAGCACATAGTCCGCCGGCGGCATGCCCCGATAGGTCAGGTTCTGAGCTTCCGAATCGGTGACGTTGCGCGTGCGAACGGTGATCGAGCCACCATTCGGCATCGCGTCGCGCGAGTTGACGACGAGATTCACCACCACCTGCTCAAGCTGCACCAGATCGGCCTTCACTGGCCAGATGCCGTTGCCGTGTTCGACATGCAGTGTGATCTGTTCACCGATCAGGCGCTTCAGCAGCACCGTCAGATCGTCGACATGCGTCGGGATTTCGAGGATCTGTGGTCTGAGCGTCTGCCGCCGCGAGAACGCCAGCAATTGGCGCGTCAAACCAGCGGCGCGATTGGCGCTCTGCTTGATCGACATCAGATCGGCAAAGCTCGGATCGCCCGGCTTGTGCTTGAGCAGCAGCAGGTCTGAAAAGCCGATGATGGCGGTCAGCACATTGTTGAAATCATGCGCCACGCCACCCGCAAGCTGACCCACGGCCTGCATCTTCTGGCCCTGCGCGAACTGCACCTCAAGCTTGCGCTGCTCGGTCATGTCCAGAGCATAGATGTTGACGCGCTCCGGCGAACCCTCGGCTTCTTCGGAACCCGAGATATAGAGACGCACCGCGTGGTCGCCCTCGCGAGTCAATTGCGCGTCGACCGGCTCGATCTCGGACTTGTTCGCCGACGCCGCAGCAATCGCTTCCACGAACCGCGCCCGGCTCCCATCCGACAGCAGCTCCGTCATCATCACGCGGTCGAGCGGCTTCTCATTGCCTGACCAGCCGAAGATGCGGCTGAACGGCGCGTTGGTGCGAATGATCCGCCCTTCGTTGTCGAGCGTCGCAATCGCGAACGGCGTATCGTTGAAGAAGCGCGAGAACCGCACTTCCGAGGCGCGCAACGCCTCCTCGCCCTGCACGCCGCTGCGCCGGTCAAGGACCAGCGTCCGCGTCTCGCCCAACTCGCCATCGGCGAGTCGCGCCGCGCGATGCAGCAGCCGCACCGGGATCGAGGTGCCGTTCTGCTTCACCAGATCGATATCGATGATCTCGGTGCGAATCTCGCCGTCGGCGCGACCGCGCATCAACAAGCTGGCCCCGTCGCCACGCACGATGTCGGAGAGCCGCACCGTCCCCGCCTCGAACTCGGCAAGGTCGTAGCCGAGCCAATCGGCCAGCGTCGAATTGAGATATTGCACCCGGCCTTTAGGGTCGGCCGAGAAAAAGCCCGCCGGCGCGTGGTCGAGGTAGTCGATCGCCCGCTGCAACTCAAGGAACGCGTTGTCCTGCCGCTCGCGGTCGCGCGTGATGTCCTCGACGCTCCACAAGACGAGCGGCTTACCGGCACCCTCAACCTCGGGAAGCGCCCGCACCGCGACGCGATACCACACCGGCTTGCTCGAGCCGCCGAGCGACCCGCCCAGCCCGCCGATCAACCGCACGTCCTCGCTGGCGGGACGGCCATCGCGCGCCGCGCGCGACAGGCGATACAGCGATTCGCTTGCCTCGGGCTGTCCCGCAAACAGGCGCGGCACGCCGACCGGCACGCCGTCGCTGACTCCGCCCGTGAGTTCGCCGTACTGCGCGTTGACGTACGATATCTTGCCGTCGCGATCGCTGACCACCGCGCCAAACGGCAGGCTGTCGACGATGGCGCGCGACATCGTGCGGGTCTCGTCGTTCGACGAGAAACGGAAAATGCCCGCCGTCAGCGCGAACAGGGAAAAGACACCGACCACTGCCAGCAGTCCAACAAACACCAGGATCGCGTCGGGCGGGATGTATTCGCCCAGCGTCGAGATCGCCACGGCAACGATGATAAAGGCCGCGGCGAGTGCCACGACGCGCCACACGCCGCTCGTGCTGCGGGTACGCGCCACCAGCGGGCTCGGATAATTATCCTCTTCGGCCGGCATGCTGGACATCCACTTGGCCCTCGGTGATCGAATCACTGATCAAGCTCTAGCAAATGGCTGACTCAGCCGGTAGCGCCGAACAGCAACGCTGCCCGCAATCCTCAGGCACTCCAGGCTTTCTTGTCTTTCATGCGCATAACGAAGCCGATGACTTGCGCCACGGCCTTGAAATGCTCGGTCGGGATGGTCTCGTCGATATCGACCGCCGCAAACAGTGCACGCGCCAAGGGCGGGTTCTCGATGATCGGCACATTATGCTCCTTGGCCATTTCGCGGATGCGGAACGCCACGTCGTCGGCGCCCTTGGCGAGGCAGAGCGGCGCCGACATGGTGCTGTCGTACTTCAGCGCCACCGCGAAGTGGGTCGGGTTGGTGATGACCACAGTCGCCTTGGGCACATTCGCCATCATCCGGCGGCGGCTGCGTTCGTTTCGGATCGCCCGGATGCGGCCCTTGACCTTGGGGTCGCCTTCCATCTGCTTGTATTCGTCGCGGACTTCCTGAACCGTCATCTTCAGCCGGTTCCACCAGCGCCGCCGCTGATAGACGTAGTCGGCAATCGCGATCACCGTGACGATCGCCAGCACCGCCCCGAACACCTTGAGGCCCAGCGCCTGGAACGCCGGCAGCAACATCGCCGGATCAAACGTCACCATCGTTTCGAGGCGGTCGCGTTCCGGCCAGATGACCGCGAAGATGACGCCGCTGACGACGAACAACTTGAACAGGCCCTTCACGAAATTGACCAGCGCGTCGCGCGAGAAGAGCCGCTTGGCGCCCGCGATCGGCGATATCTTCGAGAACTTCGGCGTCACCGGATCGAGCGACAGCAGCGGCCGGTGCTGCACCAGATTTGCAGCAATGCCGAACCCGGCAAGGATCGTCAGCGGCACCAGCGCGATCAACAGGATCGTCATCGCCAGGCTGTTGAAGAATGCCGAGAGCGCCGGGCCGCCGATGTGGAACTGATCGGCATTGGCCATCAGCATCTTGAGGTTGTCTGCGAGACCCGTCGCCGAGGGCGCCGCCATCATCGAGAACAACAGGCCGGAGCCCGCGATCATGAACCAGTTGTTGACCTCCTGGCTCTTCACCACGTCGCCGCGCTTGTGCGCGTCATCGAGCTTTTTCTGCGATGGATCTTCGGTTTTCGATGACTGTTCCGGAGCGTCGTCGCTCATCGGGCGCCCCGGAGCTGCGCCAGCTCACTCTCGAAATGCGTCAGGTACCAGCCCATCATCATGGTGAGCAGCAACCCCAGGAGAATGAGCCCGACCCAGATCGTCGCCGGCATCAGGACGAAAAACACCTGCAATTGCGGCATCATCCGCGCCAGCAGCCCCATACCCAGGTAGAAGACGAGGCCGAGCACGATGAACGGCGCTGACATCTGCACACCGATGACAAACGCCGACGCCGCCGACTGGATCGCCAACTGCGCCGCGTCGCCGAACATCAGCGGCTCCTTGGGCGAAAAAATCATGTAGCTGTCACGGATCGCCATAAGCGCCACATGATGCAGGTCGGTCGCAAAGATCAGCGTCACGCCGAGCATCGACAGAAACGCACCGATCAAGGCACCCTGCGCCCCGCCATTGACTGGATCGGCGCCCTGCGCCCCTGACAGCCCAGTCTGGAACGCGATCACCGAGCCGGCCACCGCCGCCGCCATCGTCACCATCCTGACGATCGCGCCGAAGATCAGGCCGACGCCAAGCTCATGGAACAGATAGACCAACACCTGCAGCACGTCGGTGGGCAAAGCGGGCAGCGATGGCTGCACCAGAGGGAACAGTACGAGACTGAACACCAGCGCAAAGCCCAGCCGCATCCGTACCGGGATCACCATTTCGCCCAGCGCCGGCAGCAGCATGAGGATGCTGCCCACCCGCGCGAAAATCAGGATGTAGAAATAGGCTGTCGCCGGCAGCCAGTTGAGCGAGATCATCCGCCAGTCACAATCAAATCGGCGAGCCGCGTCATGTAGTTCGACATCGTCGAGCCCATGAACGGCAGCGCGATCAGCATGGTGACGAAGATCGCGAGGATCTTGGGCACAAACACCAGCGTCTGTTCCTGGATCTGCGTCAGCGCCTGGAACAGCGCGATGACAATGCCCACCACCAATCCGGCGATCATGATCGGAGCCGCCACGAGGATCATCACCCAGATGCCGTCGCGAGCGATGTCGAGAACCTGCGCTCCGTCCATTTCAGCAGTCCCTAAATCGGCATCCGCATGATTTCCTCATACGCGGAAATCACCTTGTCGCGCACCGCCACCATGCTCTCCATCGCAAGCTGCGTCTGGCTGATGGCGGTCACCACGTCGACGACGTTGGCCTTTCCGTTGACGAGATCAAGCGACATCTTGTCCGAGGTCTTACCGGCGGTCATGACCCCCTGAATCTCGTCGGTGAGAAACTTGCCGAAATCAGTGCCTTGCGTACCCTGCCCTGAGGTTCCGCTGGAGGTCTTGGCGGCGTCCTGGATGAGCTTGGAGGCATTGGAATAGGCGCTGGCGACGGCGTTGAATGGTGTGCTCATGATCTGATTCTAGCCTCTCAGCCCTTGAGGATGTCGAGCGTGCGGCCCATCATCTGACGGGTGACCGTCACGACGTTGAGGTTCGCCTCGTAGGTCCGCTGCGCCTCGCGCATATCCATCGCCTCGACCAGTGGATCGACGTTCGGATATTTGACGTAACCGTGCGCGTCCGCGGCCGGATGGCCAGGCTCGTAGCGCTCCTGGAAATCCGACATGTCTTCGGCGATCTTGCCGACTTGAACCACCTGCCCGCCAGCATCGGCGTCCATCACCGCCTGGAAGGTCGGGATGCGCCGGCGATACGGCTGGTCGGTCGGCGTCTTGCCGGCCGAGTCGGCGTTGGCGAGGTTCTCGGCGATCACCCGCATTCGGGCGTTCTGCGCATGCAGGCCCGTCGCAGCGATCTTGAGGGATGAGAGAAAATCGGTCATTGAGCGGCCCCCTAGGCCTAGCGCCCGAGCGCGGTTCTGAGGATCGCCATCGAGCGGGTGTAGAGCGCCGTGACGGTCTGGTAGTCCATGTCATTGCCCGAGATCTTCATCATCTCGTCTTCGAGCGTCACGCCATTGCCGCTCGGCGTGATCTCGAACGGCGCTGAGTCGGTGCCGAAGCCGTCAGCCCCGCCGCCGCTCGACACGGAAATGTGCGTTGGGCTGGTTGTCGCAGTCGTCACCATCGCCATCGACTTGACCTGATTGCCGAATGAGAACGGATCGAGGTCGCGCTCGATGTAGCCGGGGGTGTCGGCATTGGCGATGTTTTCGGCCAGAACCCCTTGGCGCGCCTGATGCCACCGCATCTTGTCGGCGAGCGCCTGGAACAGCGAAACGTTTGAAATGCCCATCTTCAGACTCTGTTCATTCTGATAGGCAGAATTTGCCGATCTGATGGTTAAGAGCAGGTTAACCAATCGGCCCAATTCGCCCGACTTGCCTCGCATTTTGCACAATGTTGCGGGTATACTCGGCAAAATCTGCAGTGGTTGCGCCCGAATAAGAAGCGGCTGGCGCGACCATCGGAGGCGGTATGCAATTCATCACGGCGCTGTTCGGCGGCTCTGAGAACACGATGCTGAATTCGGCATTCGCGCTCGGCATCGTGCTGGTGCTGATCGTCCTCGGCCTGTGGGTGCTCAAACTCATCACCAGCGGCGCTGCCCGTCTCGGCAACACCCGCAAACGCGTCAGTATCGTCGACACCGCCATCGTCGACGGCAAGCGCAAGGTGGTGATCATCCGCCGCGACAACATCGAGCACCTGATCATGACCGGGGGGCCCGAGGACTTGATCATCGAATCGGGTATCGCCGTTCCCGAGCCGGCTCCACTGCCGCGCCGGCCCATTCCGCATCGTCAGCAACCGACCGCCGGCCGCCCCGATATGGCGCCGCCTACCGCCGCCGAACGCCCGGTCAATGTCTCTCGCGAGGCTGTCGATCGCCTGCGCGACCTCGCCCGTCCGGCCCCGCTGAAACCCCGCACTGCGCTCCGCCATACCGCCCTGCTCCGCCCGGTCGACCGGCCGGATGCAGTTATCCCCATTGGCCCGGAGCTGCGTATCGATAATTCCGCAGGCACGGCGGGCGACTCAGCTAAACCCGGTGCCGATGGCAACGAGCCCACACCCGTCGGCGGCAGGAACCGGTTCTTCAGAAGCGTCACCCGCGACCGCAGCTGAACCGCGCCGTTTTTCGCGCGCCCTTCTGTTTGCCGTCATCGCCGCCGCGATCCTGGTCCCGACCGCCGCCCTGGCGCAGGACGTCTCGATCAGTTTTGGCGACAACACCACGCTGACCGAGCGAGCGGTCCAGCTCGTCGGCCTGATCACGGTCCTCGCGCTCGCGCCTTCGATCCTGATCATGGTGACGAGCTTCACCCGCATCGTCGTCGTGCTGTCGCTGCTCCGCACGGCGATCGGCCTGCAGACGGCGCCACCCAATTCGGTAATGGTGTCGCTGGCGCTGTTCCTGACCTTCTTCATCATGCAGCCGACGCTGCAGCAGGCCTATGATCAGGGAGTCGCGCCGCTGCTGGCCGGCCAGATCCAGGTGCAGGAGGCGTTCGACAAGGGCAGCGTGCCGCTCCACGATTTCATGGCGGCCAATGTCCGCCAGGAGGACGTCCAGCTGTTTTTCGACCTGAGCAGCGAGCCGCTGCCGGCCGATTCCAAGACCATCCCGCTGAAGATCCTGGTTCCGGCCTTCATGATCTCGGAACTGCGCCGCGCCTTCGAGATCGGCTTCCTGCTGTTCCTGCCGTTCGTAATCATCGACATGGTTGTGGCGTCGGTGCTGATGTCGATGGGCATGATGATGCTGCCGCCGGTGGTGATTTCGCTACCGTTCAAACTGATCTTCTTCGTCCTCGTCGACGGATGGCACCTCGTCGCCGGCTCACTCGTCCGAAGTTTCGTCGGCAATTAGGCGGCGGAGGTTAGACGGCCGACTTCTTGCTGGCCGAAGCCGGCGCGATCGTCTTGTCGACCGGGTAGATCTGCCGGTAGGCCGTGAGGAATCCAGTGATCGAATCCGCCCCCGCCACCGCCTTCGCCGCCGCCTTGAACTCGACGCCCGCCACTGACACGTCAGGCCTGGTGATGTAGTCGAACATCGACCACTCCGGCGATTGCGCCAGCCGGTCGGAGAACTTGCTGCGCAGCCGGTTGAGGCCGAGCGTGTCGTTGGCGAGCACCAGCCCCACCGCCGCCTTGACGATATTCAGCCGCCCGTCCTGATTGAGCACCTCGGCCAGATCGGCTGAATACATGTTCTCGATCACGCCAGAGGCGGCCTCGAAGTTCTTGGCCTTCCAGTAGCCGTCGACCCGCAGCAGATCGGCGTCACGCCCGCTGACCCGCGACAGCAGGTCGAGCGCCAGATCGCCGCGGTCGGCATCGATCAACGCCCGCGCTTCGAGAATACGCCGCTCGCGATCGAGCGTTGGCGCCAGGTTCGACATGCGCGTCTGGTTGAGCGCGCGCAAAGCCGCTTCGGGGTTGCGATCGGCGATGCGGATCAGCGCCAGATCGGCGGCCACCTGCGCCTGCGCGACACCCTTGAGGCGGCTGTCGATCTGGTATTGCAGCAGGTCGGCCGCTTGCCCGAGTAAGTCGACCCGGACCAGCCGCCGCGCAAGGTTACGGATCATCTCGTCGCCCTTGGCGCCCGATGGCGTCAGATCGCGGAAATCGTAATAGAGGCTCAGCGCCTCGACGTCGCCGAGCTGGTCCGCTGCGCCGTTGACGAACAGCTCGCCGAACATCGTCTCGGTCTCGGCCACCAATTCGTCGATCGGTTTGCTTTCAGAATTGTGCGCTGCTGCTTCCCGCGCCGTCTCGAACCCCATCCGGTAGTCCTTGTTGGCGAAATAAAGTTCGGCCAGCAGCTTCTCCATATCCACTTCGAGCGGATTGCCGCGCCACAACATCGCCTCGGCGGCAAGCGTCGCTGTCGCCTTGCCCAAATCGATCTTGCCCGTCTGCCGCAGCAGCAACAGCGTGCGATACACCGCCTCGGCGCGCGTCGGCCGCACATCGGCAGCGATCACCTGACCATAGGTGTCGAGCGCCTCCTGGTTCTGCCCGAGCATTTCGGCAACGCGACCCTGCAGCAATTGGTAGAGCGTCACGTCTTCGGGCGACAGCTGTGCGAAGCTGATGAGCTTGAGGTATTTCTGCGCGGTCGTGGCGTCCGCTGTCTCGATCGCTGCGCGGCTCGCTGCGAACAGGAATTTCTGCTGCACCCAGACGGGATAGCCGTCGAGCACACCGTCGGCCGCCAGCGCATCGGCCCGCGCGCCCACGAAATCGTCGCTGTCCGCGCGGGCGATCGTTCGCCACAGCAGCGCATCCACCTCGTCGGCAAAGCTCGGGCTGTTAAGGATGCCCAGCGCGTCCAACGGCCGCGCCGCGATCACATCGGCAATCGCCGTTGTCATCCGCACTTTCTTCTTGAGCTCATCGCTCTTGAGATCGCTGCCCAGCACCTTGAGGACGCCGATCGCCTCTTCGCCGAACTGGTTGCCCACATAGTATTGCGCGAGCGACAGTCGGGCGACATCGCGCGCCTGCCCCTCCTTCATCGCCGCGTCCTGGCCAAGCTCTTCCGACTTCGCCGTGAACGCCGCCGGATCGTCCTGCTTGAGCGCTGCGAAATCGACAAAGCTGTCGCGGAACTCGGAAGCCGTGCCGCTGTCGAGCGCACGCGGTCCGTTCTGATCGGAAAGGTATAGCCCCTGCGGCGATCGGATCAGCGCGCGATCGCTGGTCACCGTGACCTGCAGTTCTTCGTTGTCCGGCCGCAGCACCAGCCCCTGAACGGAGCGAAGTGCGTCAAAATCAACATAGCTCAGATCGCGCACGGTACCGCGCGACGGCGGGAACGCCGTCACCACGTCCAGCATGTCCCCCACCGTCGGATCGCGGAAGCTGTGCACTTTGTTGGGTTTGCCCAGCATCGCCGACATCTGGAAATGACCATCCTCGTCGCGGCTGCGCTGCATCTCTATCGGCTCGGTCGCGTTCAGCAGCACGTCGCCGATCGACAGGACCCACGACCGTCCCTCGGAGGCCAGCGTCGCCAGCTTGTCGGTCGACAGGTCCACCCGGACAATCTGCGTTTCACCTGCCCCCACCACTGTGAACGCCGTCGCGATCGACGAGAGCGCCTCGGACTGCGCGGGCTGCACGATCGCCGTCGGCGTGTCGAACAGCATCCACAGCGTATCGCCGCGCCGGAACACCGCCGAGGCGGTATCGCGCTCGAACGGGAAGCTGACCCGCACCGTGCCAGACACCTGATCGATCTTCGGCGTGATCGCTGAGCCCGGCACATAATCGCTGGCCATGACGTTGTCGGCGCCCGGATCCGCCGAAACGGCGCTCGCCGCAAGTTTGGCAGCGGCCTCGGCGAGGGCGGCCTGGTTGGCCTCCTTAGCGGCGGCTTCCGCCGTCGTCCGGTTTTTGTCGACCTCTGCCGGCGTGAGATCGATATCGAGAGTGAAGTGCCTCGCATCGACCGCATAGAAGCGCGGTACGACGCCGTCCTGCATGGTCAACACGATCGAACTGCCCGCGGCGGACACGCTGTTGGTGACGTGCGCGATCTCCGACGGCAGGTCTGCCTTGAGCGAATAGAGGTCCATGGCCACCGGCCAGTCGAAATTGATCGTCGCAGCCGGGCCGTCCTGTTTGAACTTGGCCTTGGTGTCGGTGCTCCAGTCGAACTCCACCCGGTAGAACGTCGGGTTACGGCCGATCCGTATCGTAGCCTGCGGGTTCAGCGCCTTGGCCTCCTCGGCCTTGCGCTTCTGCTCGGCGAGGATTTCGGCGTCCTTGGCGCGCTGCACCAGAGCGTCGATCACCTGCTGCGGCAGCGAAGGCGGTAAACCCTGCCAAGCCGAGGGCAGCATGTCGACAAACAGCTTCTCGCCTGCCTCCATGCTGTGGATTGTCACCGCACCGCGCAGTCCGAAGCGGACACCGCGGCCGTCGGGATCGACGCGACCGATGGTGAGATAGTCCGGCAGCGTCTGCTGCATGTCCGGCATGGTGAGGGCGACCGCATCGTCGAAGGTGATCGCCAGAACGCCGTTGTCATAGTTGATCTTGTAGTGCGGCAGGTCGCTGCGCGTGTTGAACTCGAGCACCAGGCGCCCGAAGCCCTGCTCCGCCGTCGCCTGCAACTGCACCCGGTCGTCCGCGAGCGCCGCAAAGCCAAGAACAAGCCAGACCAGCGCGGCCAACCACAGCCCCGCTGGCTTCCCTACCCGCCGCCCAAACTCACTCGCCACCAGACGCTACTCGAACGCTCACGCAAACCAGCGTTAAGCATAGGGAACCGGACTTAACGTCGGCTTACGAAAGCGCGGATTTTCTGGGGTTTTCCGGTGTCGGGCGGCGGCGATGCTGCCCTCAGTGACCGACGATCTGCGGCAATGCCGCCAGATTTTGACCGCCGCTGGTGTCCATCGCCACATTGGTGTTGTCGGTTGAGGCAAACGCCGTGGTCAACGCCTCCGCTGGCTGTGGGCTCATCGCCGCGAGGACCGGTGACATTTTGCGCGGGTTCATGGCGCGCGCCACCTTCAGCAGCACGTTGAGATCGAGCGTGTCGAAGATCTTGGCGGCATCCTTGGGCTTCATTGTCTCATACATCGACACGATGCCCTTGAAGCCGGCATCCTCGGCCGCCTGCTTTTCGTCGACCAGCGCCTTCACCTGCGCTTCAAGATCTTTCAGCTCTGTGGTGCGCTGGTCGAGCTTCTGTTCTGCGGCGGCCACAAGGCTCGCCCGCATATCGAGCTCGGCCTGCCGCTTGTCGAGATCGGCCCGGCGTTCGCCCAGTCGCTGCAGCACGGCCGCCTGACTATCGCCGCCCTCAGCGACCGACAGCGGGATGATCTTGCCGGTGCCGTCTTTGATGGTCGGCACCGCGTCGCCGTGAGCGTTCGTCACCGTCGCCGGCGGCGGGCACCCATCCGTCGCCGCACTGCTGGCTTTGTCGGCAGGTTCATGCGCCGCAGGCTCCGATGAAGCGGCCGGCGACGGTCCGGAATCGGGACAACTCATCGCGGCCTCCGACGAAGGCGCCGACGATCCGCTGCTCGCCATCGATGGGTCCATCGACGACCCGGCGTCGCTCGAGGAACCGTGCGCGTCACCCGATGATCCGTGTTCGTCGCTGGAGGCAGCGTCCGATGACGCCTCGGCTCTGGTCGCCAGTGTCGGCGCGGTATCGTCCATCGTCGGGCTGGCGTCGCTCATCAGCGCTTCCGACGGCGTCGATGGCATCCCCGCTCCCGGCGGGGCGCTGTCTTCGGCCACGGCCGCCGCCGGCCCGATCAACACGTAGCCGCCATTGGTCAGGAGCCCGAGCCCCTTGAACACCAGCAACGCCAGCGCGGCAAAGATGACAATCGGAAGAAGCCGGACGGATTTCAAGCGGCTTTGCCTCCGATGCCTGGGCGCATGGCAAGCTGTTGCAGCGCCGAATGCAGCCGGCTTTGCGGCTCGAGGTCCGGCGCCGGCTTCGCCACCAGTTCGGCCCGCGCGGGCGCGGGCGCCGCGACGCTGTGCGCCTTGGCCGCTGCAGTGATCCGCGTGATCTTCTCGATGAGCTGCGATCCCGTCGCGAGTTGCGCCGTGAGCTGCAACTCGAACTTCTCGGCCTGCTCGAGGCGCTCATTGAGCCTTGTGTCGGCGTCGAGCGCGGCGGTCTTGAGCTCCATCACCGCCGAATTGGCGAGCGCCGTCGCCTGGAATAGGTCACCGACCATTTTGGCCAATGTCTCGCGATCCGAATGCAACCGCTTCAGGCGGTGATTGAGGATGGCGCAATAGCCAATCGTCACTGCAAGCAGGATCGCGACCGATCCCTCGACGACCATTCCAAGGCTGAAATTCACGATCAGCGACCTTCCGATGAATTATCCAGCGCTTCGAATGCCGCCATCGTCACCTTCGGCGGGTTGAGCGGCCGGGTGACGCGCACCGAGACATGGTTGCCGATGTGGCCCATCAACGCCTCAGTCAGATCGATTTCTCCGCATCTGAGCTTCACCGGCACGGTCGGGCTGCGATCAAACATGATCGTCTCGCCCGGTTTCATCGCCAATGCCTGACTCAGAGGCAGGTCGAACTCGTGCAGGATCGCCTCGACAGTGACGTCGGCGGCGAAGATTTCCGTGGCGAGATGGCCTTCCCAGATCGGGTCGCGACCGAACTTCTCGCCCATATACATCTGCAACAATTGCTCACGGATCGGCTCGATCGTCGCGTAGGGCAGCAGGATTTCGATCTTGCCGCCGCGGTCGTCCATCTCGATCCGGAGCTCGATCAGGATCGCCGCGTTGGCCGGGCGCGAGATCGCCGCGAAGCGCGGATTGGTCTCGAGCCGCTCGAGCTTGAAATTGACCTCGGTGACCGGCGCGAACGCCTTGTGGGTGTCTTCGAGGATGACCTCGATCATCCGGCGCGCCAACGCCATCTCGATCGTCGTATAGGGCCGGCCCTCGACCCGGATCTGCCCGCTGATGCGGCGACCGCCCAGCAGCACGTCGATCATCGAATAGATAAGATTACTATCGACTGTCAGCAGCCCGAAATTGTCCCACTCCTCGGCCTTGATGACGCTGAGGATGGCCGGCAGCGGGATCGAGTTGAGGTAGTCGCCAAAGCGCACCGAGGAAATCGACTCCATCGAGACTTCGACATTGTCCGACGTAAAATTCCTGAGCGACGTCGTTGCCAGCCGTACCAGCCGGTCAAAGACGATTTCGAGCATCGGCAGACGTTCGTAGGAAACGAGCGCGGAGTTGATGAGCGCCTGGACGCCGGTCAGTTCGACCGTGCTGGCCGTATTGGCATCAAATCCGAGGAGGCTGTCGATCTCGTCCTGGTTGAGAACGCGGTCGGTGCCGTCTTCAACGGATGGCTTGCTCGGATCGGCCTCCAGCATCGCCGCCCAGTCGGACGAGATTCCTTCGCCGTCGGCGCCGGCCGGATTCCAGTTTTCGGCGAGCTTGTCCTGATCCCCCGGTCCCGCCATCACTGCACCAGGATTTCTTTGAACAGAATGCCGTCGATTTGCGCCGGGAAGATCGCCACGTTGACGCGGCGGCGCAGTTCTTCCTTCAGGCGGTAGATGCCCTCGGAGCCTTCGAGGTCCGACTTGCGCAGCTCGCGCAGATACACTTGGAACGCATCGACGACCTTGGCCATGCGCGGCTGGATTTCCTTCATCACGCCCTCATTGGCGACTTCGAGCGCCACCGTGAGCTTCAGGAACGAGTCGCCCGCCGCGCCGTCGTCGTTGAGGTTTACCGTCATCGACGGCAGGTTGAAGATGAAGCTGTCGGGCGCCGCAATCGGCGTCTTGCTCGCATCCGCGGCCCCATGGCCGGCGAACACAAAAAAGTAGAGTCCTGCTCCAGCCGCGAGCAGAACCACCAGTCCCGCCGCCCCAATGATCAGCAGCCGCTTGGAGATTCCCTTCTTGGCCGCCTGGGCTTCACCCTCTTCGACTTCGGCCTCGGCTTCAACAGCCATGAAAACCCCCACATCCCGGACGATTCCGGCGACCTGTTGAGCTAAGCGTCCGATGGTTAACGATCTCTTACCAATCGTCCCAAACCGGCATTTTTTGCCGGGCCGTTGTTGCCGCCCTGACGCAAATGGCTATGCCAACCTAATCCCGGCAAATGTTGGACTTTGTTGAAATTGCTTAGCTTTTTGCTCTGGCACGGTTTCTGCAATGCTAACACCGAGGCGGCCCGCTTGGGGAAGTGACGCGGCCTCGGGGATGAAGAAACGGGGAATCGCGCCATGGAAAATGCGCAGCTGATTTCGCTCTCGCGACAGATCGCGTTGCAGCGCCAGATGGATGTGGTGGCCAACAATATGGCCAACATCAACACGACCGGCTTCAAGGCCGAGAGCATGCTGTTCGAAGACTACGTCATGCCGAAGGCGAGCGACAACGACTTCAGCGGGCTTGATCGCGACCTCCACTACACCGAGGACTGGTCGACCATCCACGACATGTCGACCGGCTCCATCGAGCAGACCGGTAACCCGCTTGATGTCGCGCTGAGCGGCCAGGGCTTCCTCACCGTCCAGACCCCCGCAGGTCAGCGTTACACACGCAACGGCTCGCTGCAGATCGATGCGAGCGGCACCCTTGTCGATCTCAACGGCAACCAGGTCCTCGGCGAAAGCGGTCCGATCAAGTTCGACTCCAGCGACACCGACATCGCCATCTCGTCGAACGGCACGATCAACACCGCGAGCGGCAGCAAAGGCAAACTCGCTGTCGTCGAATTCGCCGACCCGCAGGGCCTCGCCCGTGAAGGCGACAACTATTATTCCGGCCCAGCCGGCAATGCGGCGACCAGCACCACGGTCGTCCAGGGCGCCATCGAGCGCTCCAACGTCTCGGGCATGGCGACGATGGCCGACATGATCCGCGTCGAGCGCGCCTATCAGACCCTCGCCAACATGATGCAACGCCAGGACGATTTGCGGAACACCGCAGTGCAGCGTCTCGGCGACATGAACGCCTGACCGGAGAACGAAAAATGAAAGCTCTCTACATCGCGTCCACCGGCATGGCGGCTCAGGAGCGAAACGTCGAAATCATTTCGAACAACATCGCCAACATGCGCACCACCGGCTTCAAGCGGCAGCGCGCTGAGTTCCAGGATCTGCTCTACCAGCAATACGCCCGTGCCGGCTCGGCCACCTCCGACAGCGGCACTGTCTCCCCGGTCGGCATCGAAGTCGGCTCCGGCGTCAAGACCGCCGCAACGCCGCGCGTCATGAGCCAGGGTACCGTCAACCCGACCGAGAAGGATCTGGACCTTGCAGTCAGCGGCGAAGGCTATTTCGCGGTGCAGCTTCCCGACGGCCGCACCGGCTATACCCGTGACGGCTCCTTCGACCGCAGCCCCGATGGCCTGATGGTCAATGTCGACGGCTACCAGGTTCAGCCCGGCATCACCATTCCGGAGAACTCCAACGCGATTTCGATCAGCGCCGACGGCATGGTCCAGGCCTATGTCGGCACCGACACCACACCGACCCAGCTCGGCCAGCTGCAGCTCTACCGCTTCGTCAATCCCTCGGGCCTCGAATCCACCGGCGACAACAATTTCGTCGAGACTGCCGCGAGCGGCGCTGCCCAGGCAGGCACGCCCAACAGCAATGGCATGGGCCACGTCATGCAAGGCTACCTCGAGCAGGCCAACGTCAACCCGGTGACCGAGATCGCCGATCTGATCGCCGCGCAGCGCGCCTACGAAATGAATGCACGCGTCATCTCCGGCGCCGACGAGATGCTCTCGTCTGTCAGCCAGATGCGTTGATGAGCCGCTGGATGAAAACCTTCACCCTCGCACTCTTCCTCGCGCTGCTCTCGACCGGCGCGGCTTTCGCCAACCCCGCGCTCAGGGGCGACATCACCGTCAACGCCGATATCGTCACCGTCGGCGACATTTTCGACAATTCCGGCGAGCTATCCGAAACCGCGATATTCCGGGCTCCTGCGCCGGGCACCATCGGCATCGTGTCGTTGGCCGATGTGCAGAGCGCTGCCAAACTCGTCGGCATCACCGACTTCGACAATGTCGGCTACATGCGTATCCGCGTCACCCGGCTCGCCAGTGTAGTCGACGCGACGACGCTGGGCACGCTGATCAGCGCCGAACTCACCCGTCGTGGCGTCCTCACCGAGGCGATCAGCGCCGAGACGCATTTCGACCTGACCAATGTCAGCTTCAACGCCCAGCAAAGCGACAAGCCCGCCACCCTGTCGGACCTTCGCTACACCGCCGCCAACGGCGCCTTCGTCGCTCGCTTCATGATCGCCGGTATCGACCGGCCGATCGACCTCAGCGGCGCCATCCAGCTGATGACCACCGCCCCGCGGCTCACCGCGACGCACCCGGCCGGTGCCGTCCTCGCCGCCGCCGACTTCGACATTGCGACGATACCGCTCGCAACGGCGACGGGCGGTGGCTACGCCGAACTCGACCAACTCATCGGCAAGCAACTCGTTCGCCAGAGCCGCGCCGGCCTGATGCTGAAGCCGAGCGACGTCACCGACCCCACCGTCGTGAGCCGCAATACGCTGGTCACGGTCCTGTTCAAAATTGGCGCCATGACGCTCACAGTTAAGGGCCAGGCGCTCGGCACTGTCGCCGCGGGCCAGCCGGTCGACGTGCTCAACAGCGTCACCAAGAAAGTTCTCCACGGCGTCGCGCGCTCCGACGGCACCGTCGAGATCGTCACCGCCAACGCCACCGTCGCGTCGCTCTGAGAGAGGCCCAAATGAACATTCTCAAACTCCTCTCGACTGTCAGCCTCGTCGCTCTGCTTGGCGGCTGCTCCACAATGGATCAGCTCTCGCGTGTCGGCGAGGCGCCCAAGCTCACCGCCATCGCCGACCCGACCGCACAGCCCGGCTACCAGCCCGTCAACATGCCGATGCCTCAAATGATCCCGGCAAGCTACCAGCCCAACTCGCTGTTCTCGACCGACGCCCGTGGCTTCTTCAAGGACCAGCGCGCCCACAAGGTCGGTGACATCCTCACCGTCATCGTCACCATCGACGACAGCGCGCAGATCTCGAACGCCACCACCCGCAAGCGCACTTCTGGCAACGAAGCCAACATCGGCGCCACGCTCGGCTCGGTGTTCAACTCGAAAATCCCGGCGGTCGGCGTCGATGTCGATCCAGCCGGCGGCATCTCGACCAGCGGAACCATGACCGACGGCGGTAACGGCTCAGTCAACCGCAACGAGAAGTTGCAGACCAATGTCGCGGTCGTCGTCACCCAGACGCTGCCGAACGGCAACCTCGTGATCGAGGGCCACCAGGAGGTGCGCGTCAATTTCGAAATCCGCGACCTGATCGTCCAGGGCATCGTTCGCCCCGAAGATATCCAGTCCGACAACACCATCCCGTCCGAAAAGATCGCCGAGGCCCGCATCGCCTACGGCGGCCGCGGCCAGATCACCGACGTTCAGCAGCCCCGATACGGCCAGCAGATCGCCGACGCCATCCTGCCGTTCTAGCAAACACGGCAGACCCAGCTTCCGGCCGCGCATTCCCCCAATGGCGCGACCGGTTATCAGGCGAAGTCCAGAAGGACCCGCCTCTCTGCGGGGCGCAGTCTCCCCGGCTGCGCCCCATCCCCTTCGAACCGGCCGCCCTCGGCGGCAAGAAAGCTCCAGTGGGGCGTTTAGGTGAGAAAGCCATGAAGCCTATCGCCGAATGGCTGGCCCTCAGTTGGCGTCTCTCCCTACTGATGACTCGGTTCTGATTTCGGTTTAGGAGGCCAACTCTGCCGAAAGGACCTGCCGATGCCCTCCCCCAATTCCGCTTTCGAAAAACTCGCCGAACTCGGCCGCAAGCTCGAAGCCATTGAGCACGCCCAGTCCATGCTCGGCGTCGACGAAGCGGTGATGATGCCGCATGGCGGCGGCGAGAAGCGCGCCGAGTCCATGGCGGTGCTCGCCGGCATGTATCACGAGATGGCGACCGCGCCCGAGATCGGCGACTGGCTCGCCGCGGCCTCCGAGGAGCCGCTCGACGACATGCAGCAGGCGGCAATCCGCGAGCAGGCGCGCGTCTATACCAACATGACCTGCCTCAGTTCCGATTTCGTTCGCCGCCAGGTCGTGGCGCGGATGCGCTCGGAGCAGCTCTGGCGCGAACTGCGCGCCAAGGACGACTGGGCCGGGTTCCTGCCCGCCTTCGAGGGCGTCGTCGCCATCGCCCGCGAGGAGTCCGAACTTCGCGCCAAAGCACTTGGACTCGAGCCCTACGACGCGATGATGGAGCAGTTCGACCCCGGCAACCGGGCCGCCGACATCACGCCGGTGTTCACGCGGCTCAAGACCTTCCTAAAGGATTTCGTTCCGGCCGCCCTCGCCCACCAGGACGAGAAGCGCGCCCACCGGCCGCTGAAGCGGCTCAATGCGCCCTTCCCCATCGAAAAACAGAAGGCGCTCGGTCTCGCCGTGATGGAGATGATCGGCTTCGATTTCGAGCATGGCCGTCTTGACGTCTCGCACCACCCGTTCATGGGCGGCGTGCCCAGCGATATTCGCATGACGACGCGCTATTCGACGACGGAGTTTTTCTCCTCGCTGATGGGCATCATTCACGAGACGGGGCATGGCCTCTACGAGCAGGGCCTTCCGCGGGAATGGTCGCACTGGGCAATCGGCAAGGCGCGCGGCATGTCGATCCACGAGAGCCAGAGTCTGTTCGTCGAAAAGCAGATTGGTCGCTCCTCCGAGTTCTGGGAATGGGCGATGCCGCTGCTCAGTGAACACCTCGGCGCGGACGCGATCAAGGGTTGGGACATCGAGGATCTGCTGCTGCATGTGCACGAGGTCAAGACCGGCCTCATCCGCGTCGACGCCGACGAAGCCACCTACCCGCTGCACGTGATCCTCCGCTTCGAGATCGAGAAGGGCCTCATCGAAGGCACCATCAATCCGCGCGATGTGCCGGAAGAATGGAACGCTCGCATGACTGAGTATCTCGGCCTCACCACGCGCGACAATTATAAGGACGGCCCGATGCAGGACGTGCATTGGCCGAGCGGCGCCTTCGGCTATTTCCCAAGCTACACGCTCGGCGCCATGATCGCCGCCCAACTCTGGGCCTCACTGGAAAAAGACATTCCGGCCGCCCGCGACGACGTGCGCCACGGTCGCTTTGTCGAGATCAACACTTGGCGTCGCGACAAAATCTGGTCGCAGGCCTCACGCTGGTCGACGCCCGAACTTCTCGTGAAAGCCACCGGCGAAAAGCTCAATAGCCAGTATTTCGAGGATCATTTGAAGCGGCGCTATCTCGCCTAACGGCGGTTGTCCGAGCGAGCCTTCTCGGGCTCGTTCGGACAGAGCGAGAAACGAGCGCTACTGCGGAATAATGTGCCCGGTGCCGATCAGCACGATCGACGCACGGCCCTGCAGCGGCGCATCGGCGCTCGGCACCTTGAGCGTATAGGTCAGGCCCGCAGCGCGGAACTTCACCATCGTGATCGGCCCCTCGAACGACGCGGAAATGATCTCCGCCGTCGGGGTGCCCTCGCTCCAGCTCACCAGCCGCACCTGCTCGGGCCGCAACATCACCCGCGCCGGGCCGTCCGCCGTCGCCCGTCCAACACGCACCCGGCCGAGCGGCGTATCGGTCTCGCCGCCCCGCACCATGCCGTCGATCAGCAGCGCATCACCGAGGAACTTTGCCAGCATCTCGGTGCGCGGTTGCAGATACAGCTCGCGTGGCGAACCGGCCTGCACCACATGTCCGTCCTCGAGCACCGCTAGCTGATCGGCAAAGCTCAGCGCCTCCTGCTGGTCGTGCGTCACCAGAATGCCGGTAACGCCCTCCTCCATCAGCCGGCGCTTGACCATCTCGCGCATGTTCGCGCGCAGCCCCGCGTCGAGCGCCGAAAAGGGCTCGTCGAGCAGCAACAATTTCGGCCGCCGCGCCAGCGCCCGCGCGAGCGCCACACGCTGCTGTTGGCCGCCCGACAATTCATGCGGCATGCGGGTGCGGATCGCCGGATCGAGTTCAACCGCCTCGAGCAGCGCATCGACAGCGGCGTGATCGGAACGCGACTTCATGCCGAACCCGACATTGCCGCTGACGCTGAGATGCGGGAACAGCGCGCCCTCCTGCGCCACCAGCCCGATGCCGCGCTTGTGCGCCGGCACCACGCGCAGCGGCCCGGCGATCTGCAGATCGTCAAACATGATGCTGCCCTCGTCCGGCATCTCGAAGCCGGCAATGAGACGGAGCAACGTCGTCTTACCCGAGCCCGACGCGCCGACGATGGCCGTCAGCGTCCCCGGCTCAATCGATAGCGTTGCGCGGTCGAGCGCCGTCACGGCGCCGTAGCGCTTGCTCACGCCGAAAAGCGACAACAGGCTCATGCGCGCAACGTCCTGTCCGCCTGCCGCCGGAGCAGCACGGTAAGCGGCAACGACAGTACGATCAGCAGCACCGCATAGGGCGCTGCCGCCACATAGTCGAGCTCGCCCGTCAGCGCCCAGAATTTCGTCGCCAGCGTCCGCGTGCCGTTGGGCGCCAGCAGCAGCGTGCCCGTCAGTTCATTGGCCACACCCAGCGCCACCAGCGCCATGCTCGCCGCGACACCCGGCGCCGCGAGCCGCATCGTCGTCTGCCAGATCGCAACCAGCGGCGAACGCCCCAGGCTCATCGCCGCCCGCTCCAGTTCCACCGGCGCCTGCGCCATCGAGGAACGAAGGCCCGTCAGCGCCCGCGGCAGGAACATCAGCACATAGGCAAAGATCAGCGTTGCGGCCGTCTGGTAGAGCGGCAGCGCCACGCGCACCGTGATCGACACCAGCGCCAGCGCCACGATGATCCCCGGCAGTGCCCCGACATAAAGATGTGCTGCTTCGAGCCCACGCTGCAATTTGCCAGGCGCGCGCACCGTCAGCCATGCCATCGGCACCGCGAGAAGCGTCGTGATCGCGCCGGCCAGCACCGCGTAAAAGATAGATTGCCCCAGTGCCGCGCCGATCTGGTCGACCCGCCAGATTGCCGCTCCGCCGATCCACAGCCAGCGTAGCAGTGTCGCGAGCGTCACCCCCACCGAGAGCACCGCCACGACGGCCAGCAGCGCCACCGCCGGCCATCGCCATCGGCCAAGATCGTGCCGCACTGGCTGCCGTGCCGCGCCTGCGCCGAGGCGGGCGTAGCGCCGGTCGCCCCGCAGCAGCGTCTCGAGCCCGATCAGCGCGGCGGTACAAAGCACCAATACACCACCCAGCAAATTCGCTGCCGGGCCGTTGTAGACGGACTCGAACTGATCGACGATCGCCGTGGCAAACGTGTCGTAGCGCATCAACACGAACAGCCCGTACTCGCCGAGTAGATGCAGCCCGACCAGCAACGCTCCGGCACAGATCGGCCAGCGCAATTGCGGCAACACGACGCGCCAGAAAATCGCCGCCGGCCCCGTCCCCAACGCCGCCGCACCGTCTTCGAGTGCCGGGTCAAGGCGCCGCAATTGCGCAGCGACTGGTAGATAGACGAACGGCAAATACGAAAT
The DNA here is from genome assembly GCA_039934955.1 of Devosia sp. Classification (GTDB taxonomy): domain Bacteria; phylum Pseudomonadota; class Alphaproteobacteria; order Rhizobiales; family Devosiaceae; genus Devosia_A. Next base: position 16,577 of record JBDTLB010000018.1, on the reverse strand, counting down.
CAGCGAAATCGTCACTGCGCCCGGGAGTCCGTGGAGTTGCGGAAAAACGCTGTTCCATGCGTAGCTCTGCACGAACGCCGGGACCGCCAGCGGCGCAACCATCAACGCCCCCCACCAGCGCGTGCCGCGCAGCATCGTGCGCTCGGTGATCCACGCCAGCCCAACTCCGAGCAGCGACGCCACCGGCAACGTGATCGCTTCGAGCCAAATCGTGTGGATCAGCAGGTCGAGGACGCGGGGCCGGAATACCAGCCTCATCATCTCGTCCCAGCCGCTCGTCACCGCCACGACGACAATGAAACCGAGTGGGATCAGGCTCAGACCCGCAACCAGCGCTGCTAACGCAAACACACCTGACCGCTGCGACAGCCGGAGCGGCCGCGGGGCAGGCAGGGAGGCTGCGATATCACCACTCAAAACAGGACTTTCCGGGCGCTTCGCCCGCCCGCATAGCATCGGGAACGCCCCGCCGAAAGCCTTTCCCGGCGGGGCTATCGTCGCAGCTAGATGAGGCCTGCCGCCGTCATCAGATCGGTGACCGCCTTGCTGTTGAGGCTCGACGGGTCGACGGCCGGAGCTTCGAGCGTCTCGAGCGCCGGCAGCGCCGGGTTCGAGGCGGCGCCGTTCCCGACTGCGAATTCGAACGAATTGCCGGTCTTCAGCACGGTCTGGCCGCCGGTCCCGGCGATCCACTTGAGGAAGGCCAGCGCCTGGTCCTTGTGCTTGGACGACTTCAGCACGCCTCCGCCCGACACCGACACGAACGCGCCTGGGTCCTGGCCCTTGAAGAAGTGCAGATTGACGTTCTTGCTGTTCTCGCCGGTCTTCGCCTTATCGCCGAAGAAATAGTAGTGATAGATCACCGCGCCCTGCACTTCGCCGGCGTTCACGCCCTTCATGGCGGCGGTGTTGCCGCGATAGATCACGGCATTGTCCTTCATCGCCTTGAGCCACGCGGCGGTCGCGTCCTCGCCCTTCAGCGACAGCATGGCAGCAACGATCGCCTGGAAGTCGGCGCCCGAGGGCGACGCGGCCCATCTTCCCTTCCAGCTCGGATCGGCCAGATCCATGATCGATTTCGGCAGGTCGGAATCCTTCAACAGCGTCGGGTTGTAAGCGAACACCGTCGAGCGGGCGGCAATGCCGACCCAATTGCCCGAAGACGACTGGAACGTCGCCGGCACTTCGCTGAGGATGTCCTGCGGCAGCTCCTCGAACAGCCGGGCATTGTCGACCAGCACCTGCGCTGGCGAGTTCTCGGTCAGGAACAGATCCGCCGGCGACGATGCGCCTTCCTGCAGCAGTTGGTTGCCAAGCTCAGTGTCGCTGCCATTGCGCAGCGTGATCTTGATCCCGGTCTCTTTGGTGAAGCCGTCGGCCCACGCCTGCGTTAGCGCTTCGTGCTGCGCGTTGTAAACCACCAGGCCATCGTCTTGAGCGATTGCCGGCAACGCCAACGCGGTCAGCAACAGGCCTGCCAGAAGGGGGGTAAAGAATTTCATTGGAGTCCTCGCAAACGTCTGGGGATGCGCGGCAAATAGGAAAAGTCGACCAACAGTGTCAACTTAAAACGACCATCCTTAGAACTGCTCTAAACTGGACGGTGAATTCGCCAATGGTGGGACAAAACTACCCCGGTGATCTCTCACGTGCCGACGACCGGGATCCGGATCTCAAACGTCGCTCCAGCCGGCGACGGCAGCAGGTCGATCGTGCCGCCATGCGCCGCGAGCATCGAGCGAACGATCTGCAGCCCCATCCCGGTGCCACCCGCCTCGCGTCGTGTCGTGAAGAACGGCTCGAAGATCCGGTCGCGGTTACCCGGCGAAATCCCACCGCCATTGTCGCTCACACTCACCCGCAGTGCGCCATCGTTTTGCACCGCGACGATCCGCACGATCGTCGCCCCATGCTCGGCCGCATTGCGCAAAAGCTGCCCGAAGATCGCCCTGCCGGCCTCCGGACCGAGCGCGATCGAAACATCCGTCGCGCCCGCGAGCGTGACCATCGGCTCGCCACCCACCGCATCGCCAACCGTAGTCGTACCGCCCGCCACATCAAGGTCGGCGCGTGCCAGTTCACGCAGCCGCTCCAGCAGCGCGGTCAGCCGGTCGCTATCGGCGATGATATGGTCGAGGAAGCGTTTGCGCTCGTCCTTGCTCATCTCGGCATCGCGCAGCAGCTCTGCCGAGCCGCGGATTGCCGTCACCGGTGACTTCAGCTCATGGCTCACATGCGCCGCGAACGACGAGACATACTCCGTACGGTCGACCAGCCGCTCGGCCAGGTCCAAAAAACTCTGGCTCAGCGTCGCGATCTCGCGCGTGCCCAATTGCTCCGGCGCGACGATCGCCGCCCGTCCGCCACGTCCGATTTCCTCGGTGCGCCGGATCAGCGAGTTGATCGGTCCGCTGATGGTCCGCGAGAACACCACCGCGATACCCACCGTCAGCACCAGCGCCACACTCAGTGCGCCAATCTCGGTGGTCCCCATCTGGCTTGTCGTATTGTCGAGCGCCCGGAACCAGATGACGATCGCCGCCGGCAGCGCCAGCACCGTCAGCAGCACCACCAGCACGATCATCGCCAATGTCGGTCGCCATTTCTGCGGAACCCGCGGCGCCGCCATCAGCCGGCAGCCCCGAGCCGGAAGCCGACCCCGTGCACCGTTTCGACAATCGAGCTGCAGCCGGCACCGGCAAATTTCGCGCGCAGATTGCGAACATGACTGTCGATCGTCCGATCGCTCACATAGGTGCCGGCGCCATAGGCCGCCTCCATGATCTGCTCGCGCGAGAACACCACCTCCGGTCGCGCCAGGAACGCCGCTAGAATCTCGAACTCGAGCGCCGTCAGCGTGATCGCAGTCTCGTCGAACCACACACCGTGCTTGGCCGCGTCGAGCCGCACCCGCCCATGACTGATCGCCCGCGGCATTTTCACGCCGCCCCGCGCCCGCTTCAGAATGACGTTGACCCGCGCCACCAGCTCACGCGCCGAGAACGGCTTGGTCACATAGTCGTCGCCGCCGATCTCGAGCCCGAGCACGCGATCGATCTCCTCGTCACGCGCACTGAGGAACAGGATCGGCACCTCCGACGTCTTGCGGATTTGGCGACACGCTTCCAGTCCGTCCATCTCGGGCATGCCGACATCGAGAATGATGAGATCGAGCGGCCCGCGCCGGAACTGCTGCAGCGCTTCAACACCGTTACGTGCCGTCGCGATCGCAAACCCAGCCCGTTCCAGCGCGAACGAGATCACCTCGCGGATATTGGGCTCGTCGTCGGCGATCAGGACCTTAGGCATGCGCTAGTTTCTATCGTAGCCCCATTTCGGCGCAACTGGATGATCGACCAGATACGCCCGCAGCCGGTCGCCACGCCAGGTCCGGCGCTGCCATTCGACTGGGCCGGAGGCTTCTGAGGCCAGGTTTTGCCGCAGTAGCTCAAGTGTCGCGGTGTCGTCGGTCGCCCGGAAATTCTCATGTTCGAGCAGATAGTCGATGGCCGGCACCGTGCCCGGTCCCAATTGCGCGAAGTAGTCGATGTCGAGCACCGCGTCCGACACACCCATCTCCCACGAATGAGTGACGTTGAACCACGAGATCGTCGCCGGGAAATCCACGAACGACACCCCGAACAACGTCAGAATCAACGCCGTCAGATTGCTCATCACCAGCCATTTGTTGGATTTGTCGAGCGCGATGCGGGCGACGATGAGGATCAGCCCGATCGCCACCAGCGCCATCCAGACGCCCGCCGCGATCCGCAATTCGCTCAGCATATAGGCCTCGACATAAAGCTTGAGCCGCAGCATTGCCGAGCTCACCAGCCACACGTTCTGCGCGATCCAAAAATACACCAGCGATCGGATCATCGGCGAATTCCGCCCCGGCCCGCTCTTGCGCATCGCCGCCAGCACGAACGCCCCGGCCAGAACCGCCGTGATGATCAGCGGATAGGCCGCATGATGCGCGTAGTCGGCATAGCTCAACCCGTCCGGCAGCCTGACGCCACCCCAGAGATAAATCAGGTCGAGCACCGTCTGGACCGCGAACAGCGCGTTGAACACCACCAGCGAATTTCGGATCGCTGCCGTGCCGAAGATTAGGCTTTCGCGCTTCGCCCGCACGGGTCCCTGCATCTGCGGCGCCGGTGTCCATGGCAGCAATTTCGGCACAAGGATCGGCCAGCTCACAACTGCAAAGAACGCCCAAATGATGATCCGCCCAGGGTCGAGCAGTTTCAACAGCTCGTCGAGCCGGATCGCCCGGATGGCCTCATCGATCAGTGGGTTGGCGGCAGCAAACAGAAACACGAACACCAGCGCACAGACCACTGGCACAACCCACACCAGCGCTATCCGCAGCACCCGGCTGCCAAGCTTTTGCTGTCCCGCCTCGACCGCGATGCGGAAAGCGTCCGCGATGAACCGCACCGGGGCCAGGGTGTTGAACCGCGTCACGGCGCCGAACCACTCCTCGTAGCGCGGCAGCAGTCCCGACAACTCCAGCGACAGCAGCCCGACCGAGCCCATCGCCAGCGGGAACCACAGCAGATTCTCGGACTCCACAAGCGGCAGCGCCGCCAGCACAGCGACGATCGTCAACAGCGCCGTGCGGCCCTCGCGCAGCGTCTCCCGATGGAGCGCCAGCACACAGCCAGTCAGCGTCAGGCAGAAGATGGCGAGGCTTACGCCCGGCTCATGTGAATAGAACAGGATATCGGTGAGAACGATGAGTGCGACAAGCGTACCGGCAGCAAGCGCGGTCCGCTTTGTCCAGATCGTTTCAGTCGGAGCGCTCTGCAGCGTTGCGTCGGTCATAAGGGCCCTCTTCCCGTTCGCCGATAACGAGACGCAACACCGAACCTGACCGGTCGCGCGGCCCGTCACGCCTGTCGGCCCACCACGAATCCATCAGGATGCAATCGGGCAGCGGGATGGGGCGGTTTGGGGAAGGCTGAATCGGGTTGCGCATATCGAGGAGCATGGGGGCGGACTTTGCAATTTTTGTGCAGAGATCCGGGAAGTTTTGAGGATCAGCGGACTAGCCGGTCATGGTTGATCGGAACTGCTCGATTGTGCCGCCCTCCCTTCTCCCCTTGCGGGAGAAGGTGGATTGGCCGCAGGCTGAGACGGATGAGGGGTTCTCTCGGCCATCGCGAATGTGGAGATAACCCCTCATCCGCCCCTCGGGCACCTTCTCTCGCAAGGGGAGAAGGGACTCATCCGGAAACCTACGGCACCAACTCCAGCAGCCGCACCGCCGCGTCGAATTCCTTGCGGCGCTTGGCCCGCCGCTCGATGATTTCCTCAACCTCGCCCCACATGGCGATGTTGTGGTCCTCATCGACATGGGCCGTCAGCCACACCTGCTCGGCATCCAGCAGATGATGCCTGAGCGCCAGCGCCAGCAGCCCAGACCCGGTGATCGAGGTGATAGCGTTCATCGCTGTCAGCGGCAGCAGCGTTTCCACTTCGAGTGCCGTGCCGAGCCGAACCAGCGTCCCGGCCGGCTGCGGCTGATGCACAATACCGATGGTCGGTTGGAAGATAATGCCAAAATGCCGCGCCAGCTTCACCAGCGTGCCGTCCCACAGCTCTTCCTGCCGCTGGACCAGCGTCACCGGCGTATCGGCGCGATAGAGCAGCAGATCATTGGCCGCGTATTTGACGATCTCCGCCCGCAGCGCCGCCATCGTCTCGTCGCCCGCCTCGACCGCCGAGTTAACCAGCCGCGTCATCGGCATCATCTGCGGATCGATGAACTCGCTTTGCGCCGCCCACTCCTCCGCCATCACCTCGGCCACGGCTTCGACCGGTACGACGACCGGCTTCATGCCCGGTGTCTTGGGCACCCGCCCATCGAGCCTGACTGCAAAACCGCCCTCGACCGGCTTCACCGCCGCTTCCTTGTAGAACCGCTTGGGCAGTTGTTGCTTCACATGCGCCTGCGCCCGGCCATAGCCATCCTGCCGGTGCCCGTGTGCGTCTTCGAGAAACTCACGCATGCGCGTCTCCCAACAATTGATCGATCGCCGCATCGAGTTCATCGAACCGGCCGATCACCACATCCGCCCCCGCACGCGTCAGCTCCGCCGGCTCATGATAGCCCCACGCGACCCCGATCGCCTTGATCCCGCCGGCCTTCGCCATGCGCATGTCGTGCACCGTGTCGCCGATCATCACGCTCGCCTCGCGGCCGATGCCAGCCTTGGTCATTGCCGTGTCCAACATCTGCGGGTCGGGCTTGCCGCGATTGTGGTCCGGCGTCTGGATCGAGTTGAACCGCTCGATCAGCCCATGCCGCTCGAGCAGCGTCACCGCGCCGCGATAGCCCTTGCCGGTCGCCACCGCGAGGATCGTCTCAGGCTGCGCTTGCAGCCGGTCGAGCGCCGCCAGCGCCCCGTCGAACAGCGGTTCGGCCGCCGTCCCTGCCCGGCTGCGATACGTCGTGCGATAGCTCTCGACAATCTCCTCGATCCGCTCCGGTCCGGCCGCTGGCGCGAGAATCGACATCGCATCACGCGCCGTGATCCCCGAGATCGAGCGGATCGCCGCGTCCGTGGGCACCGGCTCGTTCAGCGCGCGAAACGCATCGCCCACCGTCGCGACGATCAGCGCTTCTGAATCGATCAGCGTGCCGTCGAGATCAAAGATCACCAATCTCATTCTTCTTCGGGGTCCTGATCCTTGACGTCGTAGCGCTCGGGATCGAACCCGAGCGCGTCGAAACTCTGCACCATGTGCGGCGGCAATGGCGCACTGACGTCGATCATCTTGCCACTCTCGAGCGGCAGCCGGATGCGCCGCGCGTGGAGGTTCAGCCCCTCGCCCAGCCCGGGCGCACCCTGGAAATTCTCGATGTTGAAATAGCGCGGGTCGCCCATGATCGGGTTGCCCAGCGTCGCCATATGCACGCGCAGCTGATGCGTCCGCCCGGTCACCGGCTTCAGTGTCACCCACGCAAAGCGCCGCGCTGCGACGTCCGTGACGGAATAATAGCTCAGCGAGTGCTGCGCCGCCGGATGGTTCTGGTCGACCACCACCATCTGCTCATTGCCGTCGACCAGCTGCTTGGCGAGGAAGCACGAGATGCTCCCCTGCGCCGGCTTTGGAATGCTGTAGACGATCGCCCAGTAGATCTTCCGTGCCGAGCGTGACTGGAACACCTTTCCAAGATACGACGCCGACGCCCGGGTCTTCGCCACCACCAGCACCCCCGACGTATCGCGATCGAGCCGGTGCACCAGCCGTGGTGCTTCCCCCTGCTTGTTGGGCAGCGACTTCAGCAACCCATCCATGTGCCGCTTGGTGCCGCTGCCGCCCTGGCTCGCCAGCCCGTGCGGCTTGTTGAAAACATAGAGCTGGTCGTCCTCATAGAGGATCAGATCGCGCAGATACCGTGCGTCCTCGTCATTGATCTTGCGCTCGATCCGCTTCACCTCGGCCTCGAGCGGCGGGATGCGCACCATCTGCCCAACCGCGAGCCGGGAACTTGTCTTCGCCCGGCCGCTGTCGATCCGCACCTGTCCGGTGCGAATGAGCTTCTGCAAATGCCCGAACGTCACTTGCGGAAAGTGCACGCCGAACCACCGATCGAGCCGCATGCCATCTTCGTCGCGCGCCACCGCCTGTTGCCGGGCCCCGCTCATGCCAGCGCACTCCGCATTAGCACCAGCCCGCCATAGAGCGCCGCAATCCCGACGATCACCGAGGTCAGCACGTAGAATAGCGCCGGTCCGAAATCCCCGCGCTCAATCATCGCAATTGCATCAAGCGAAAACGACGAAAACGTCGTGAAGCCGCCGAGTATGCCCACCGCCACGAACAGCCGTCCGTCGGCCTGCCAACTCGGCGTGGTCCGCACGAGATAGCCGATGAACAGCCCCATCGCCAGCGAGCCGGCGATATTGATCAACATCGTTCCCAGCGGAAACGACGTGCCCCAGACTTTGCCGACGAGCACCCCGGCGCCATAGCGTGCCATCGAGCCGAGCGCGCCGCCGACGGCGACGAGGAGATAGGGGTTCATTTCAGAGTTCTGGTCCGGTTCAGGCTGTCTTTAGCGAAAGCCAACGCCGCGCGCCAGCATCACGGGCCAATCGCAGGGCCGTGAAATTGATGTCCGGGCGCTGACCCATTTGTAATTTTGTTAATGGCAACAACGCGGCTTGGAGGGTGTTTAAGGAATTGAGGGCACAGCAGGAGTCTAAAATGATCACGACCAAATTTAAGCGCGCCGTCGGCCTCGGCGTCGCCATTCTCACCTTGAGCGCCGGCTCGGCCTTTGCGGCAGTCACGACTGATGCCTCCGTCAACGTCATGGCCGGCCCTGGCGCCAAATTCCATACCGTCGCCCACCTCACGGCTGGCGCAGATGTCAGCATTACCGCCACCGACAAGGCCTGGTGCAAGATTGCCGCGCCGGGCGCCAACGGCTGGATCCCGTGCAGCGACGTGAATGGCGCCAAGCCCAAGCCGGTCGCCAGCGTCACGGCGCCGATGACCAGCGGCTGGCATGGTTACGACTACAACACTGACCCGCTGTTCGGGCCCAATGGCGGCCAGCACACGCTCTACAATGGCGAGTCGAACTAGTAAGCGTTGGGGGCCGTGAGGCGCCGTCAGAGCGACGCCTCACGCACCATCTTCGGCCTTTTTAGTCCGCAGTCGGCTGAAATAGTCGAGCCGCTTGGTGATCTCGCGTTCAAACCCCCGCTCCACCGGGTGATAGAATTTCTGTCGGCCGAGCTTCTCGGGAAAATAGTCCTGCCCGGAAAATCCCTCGGGCGTGTCGTGGTCGTAGATGTAGCCCTCGCCATAGCCCTGCCCCTTCATCATTTTGGTCGGGGCATTGAGGATGGTCATCGGCGGCATCGGCGAGCCTGACGATCGCGCCAGCGCCATCGCCTCGCCGAAGGCGACTTCGACCGAGTTCGATTTCGGCGCCGTCGCGAGGTAGACACACAACTCGGCAAGCGCCAGCTCGCCCTCGGGCGAACCGAGCATCTCGTAGGCGTCTCGTGCTGCGATCGCCAGCGGCAGCGCCTGCGGATCTGCCATGCCGATATCTTCGCTCGCCATCCGGATCATTCGCCGTGCCAGGAACAGCGGATCCTCTCCCGCCACCAGCATTCGCGCCAGATAGTAGAGCGCCGCATCCGGATCGGACCCGCGCACCGTCTTGTGCAGCGCCGAGATCAGATTGTAGTGGCCGTCCTGCTTCTTGTCGTAGATCGGGGCCCGCCGCTGCACCACCCTGAGCAACCCGGCCTTGTCGAGCACCTCGTCCGGCTTGGTCGCTGCGAACACCTCTTCCACCAGCCCGAGCAGCGCCCGCCCGTCGCCGTCCGCGAGTTCATAGAGCCCCGTTCTGGCATCCTCGTCGAGCGGCAGCTTGCGCCCCATCGCCGCCTCACCGCGCTGTGCCATCTGCTCAAGCTCGTCCGGCGTGAACGAATTGAGCCGCAACACCTGGGCCCGCGACAACAGCGCCGCGTTGAGCTCGAAACTCGGATTCTCGGTCGTGGCGCCGATCAGCACCACAGTGCCGTCCTCCATCACCGGCAGGAAGCCATCCTGCTGCGCCCGGTTGAAGCGGTGAATTTCGTCGACGAACAGCAGTGTCTTGTGGCCGCTGAGGCGCTCGAACCGAGCCTCCTCGAAGACCTTCTTCAGATCGGCGACGCCCGAGAACACCGCCGAAATCTGCTTGAACCGATACCCCACTTCATCGGCGAGCAACCGGGCCACCGTCGTCTTGCCGGTCCCCGGCGGTCCCCACAGGATCAGCGACCCGAGCCGGCCCGACGCGATCATCCGACGCAGCGTGCCATCGGGCCCCAGCAGATGCCGCTGTCCGATCACCTCGTCGAGATTGCGCGGTCGCAGCCGGGCCGCCAGCGGTGAATCCACCTGCTGGCCTTCCTCCGGCGCTCCACCCTCAACCGCGAAAAGATCGGCCATCCGGCCCCCGTTTACTCATCCGCTGACATAGGACTGGATCGTCTGCCCGTTGCGGCTGAGTACAATCTGCCATCCGTCCGCCCGCGTCGAGACCAGCGATTTAAACGTCCCCACATCGTTGATCTGCTTGCCGTCGATCGAAATGATGACATCGCTCTTTTTGAGCCCCATCTGCTCGGCCGGCGAGCCGGCCGTCACCTCCGTCACCACCACGCCCTTGCTGTCGAACGGCAAATTCATGTCCTGCGCCACCGCCGGTGTCAGCACACTGACCGTTGTGCCGGCAAACCGCGTATCACCGCTGATCGCCGCCGTCTGGTCCGCCCCGGCGCCTGTTGCAGCGGCGATCGCGACCTCTGCATCAGCAATCTTGCCACTCCGCACATAGGTGACGTCCGAGCGGCTACCCAACTCCTTGGTGGCAAAACGGAAGTCAAACCCCTGCGGCGCGTCGATGTCGACGCCGTCGATCTTGACGATCGCATCGCCCGATTTAAGTCCGGCCTTCGCCGCCGGACTGTCCGGCGCCACCTCCGTGATCAGCGCCCCATGCGGTGGATCGATATTGAGGCTATCGGCGATGTCGGTGGTCACCTCCTGCAGCCGCGCCCCGAACCATGGCCGCACGATCGGCCCGCCCTTCTCGCCGGCCTCCGCCACCGCGCGAGCCATGTTGGCGGGGATCGCAAAACCAATGCCAACCGAACCACCCGAGCGCGTGAAGATCGCCGTATTGATCCCGACCAGATGTCCTTGCAAATCGACCAGCGCGCCACCGGAATTGCCCGGATTGATCGCTGCATCGGTCTGGATGAAATAGTCGAAATTGCCGGTCTCGACCCCGGTCCGGGCCAGCGCCGAGACGATACCGCTGGTCACCGTCTGGCCGACCCCGAACGGGTTACCGATGGCGAGCACCAGATCGCCCACCTGCAAGCCGTCGGAATTACCAAAGCTCAGCGCCGGAAAGCTCTTGCCGTTGGCATTGCCGATCTGCAGCACCGCGAGGTCCGATTTCGGATCGTCGAGCAGCAGCTTCACCGGATATTCGCGCCCCCCGCTGAGCGCGATATGGATCTCGTCGGCGCCGTTGACCACGTGGGAATTGGTGATGATCACCCCCTTGGGGTCAACGATCACCCCCGAGCCGAGCGACTGCGAAGTCTGCGGCCGGCTCTGGAACATGTCGCCGCCGCCGAACAATTGCGAAAAGAACGGGTCACCCTGGAACGGCGACTGGAACCCCTGCTCGGTCTTGGTCGCGTAGACATTGACCACCGCTGGCGTGACTGTCTTGACCAGCGGCGCGAAACTCAGCTGCGTCTCCGCCTGACTCTGCGGCACCTCGCGCGCAGGCGCAGCGGCGACCGGAGCGACCGCCACCGGGGTCACTGCCTCGGCCACCTGCATATCGAGCGGCGTACCGGTCGGTTCGGCAGCGTGATTGCCATATTCCGCCCACAGGCCCCCGCCGAGCGCCGCCAGCACCACCAAACCCGAAAAGCCCCAAACCGCCTGACGTTGCGACACCTCGACATCTCCATCACTGCGTAGCGGCGAGGCGTCGCTGCCTCGTCTCGTTCGGCCCCAGCCGAATACCCGAAATCCGGCGCCTTTAAGGACGCTGACTTACCGTTTTGTAAGCTTGGCCAATATGACATTGTACCGGGGGATGAACCTCCTTATATGCAGCCGCGTTTTGCCCTTGCCTCGTCTTTCCCCGCACTCTCCGAAAGGGATTGCCCAATGACCGCTCCCGCCGCCCCGGTGCCGACCGCCGACGACGTTATCCAGCTGCACACATCCGCCCATAACAAGACGGTCTATGCCAATACCTCGCAGCTGATCGCGGCCGAGGAGCCGGACTTTCCGAGCTTCCTGTTCTCGGCAAAAGAACTGCATCGCTCGGTGAAAGTCTTCAAGAAGGGCTTTGACGGCCTGCTGACCTATGCGGTCAAGTGCAACCCGTCGCCGCATGTCATCAAGCAGCTGCATGAGGAAGGTCTGAAGGCCTTCGACGTGGCGTCCAACACCGAAATGGAGCTGGTGCGCGACTACGCGCCCGGCGCCGTCATGCATTACAACAACCCCATCAAGAACAAGCGCGAGATCGAGCGCGCCTACGAAGAGTTCGGCGTTCGCTCCTTCACCATCGACCACCCGCAGCAGCTCGACCAGCTCGCCGCCGTCGTCGCACCCAGCAAGGACATTGAGGTCACCACCCGCTTCAAGGCCGGCAAGGCGCTGAAGTCGTATGATTTCGGCATCAAGTTCGGCGTCATGCAGGATGGTGCGGCCGAGATCGTCAACGCCGTCGATCGCATGGGCTACACGCCCTCGCTCTGCTTCCACGTCGGCAGCCAGTGCGAAGACGCGTACGCATATGAGCGTCACATCGCGGCCGCCGCCAAGATCGCCGAGGAAGCCGGCATTGAGCTCAAGCGCCTCAATATCGGCGGCGGCTATCCGGCGCCCTACCCGACCTCCGAAGCCCCGCCGATGGACTATTATTTCGAGACCATTGCGCAGGCCGTGAAGGACAGCTTCGGCAAGTCTGGCCCCGAGCTCATTATCGAGCCCGGTCGCGCCCTCGTCACCTCGTCCACCTCGCTTCTGTTGCGCGTAAAGCATCAGCGCGGTGGCCAGTCGGTCTATCTCAACGACGGCGCCTATGGCGCGCTGATGGAAGTGAAGTTCATGCACTTCACCCCGCCGGTTCGTGTCTGGCGCGGTCCGCGTGTGCACGACAACGATGCCGAGTTCTCGGAATTCACCGTCTGGGGGCCGACCTGCGACAGTTACGACGTGCTGCCCCAGGTCTTCACCTTGCCGTCCGACGTCGACGAGGACGACTGGGTCGAGTTCGGCCTGATGGGGGCCTACACCCAGGCGTCGCTGACCCCCTTCAACGGCTTCGACCGCCGCGACCAATACTGGGTCGAGGACGTCTACACCGGCAAGGACCAGGCGCCGGAATAGGCTGCACGCGATGCAAAGGGTTCAAGGCCGCCTTTCGAGGCGGCCTTTTCGTCTGAGGAGGAACGCATGCCCGACATCCCCCCGCTCGCGAGTTTCGGCCGACGCATCATGATCTGCGGGCCATCCAATTCCGGCAAGTCGACACTGGCGTTGGCGATTGGCAGCAAGCTCGGCATCGAAGCGATCCACCTCGATCAGCTTCGCCACCTGCCCAATTCCAACTGGGTCCGCAACACCGATGCCGATTTCGCCGCCTGCACGATGCGGCGATCCTCAACGAAAGCTGGGTGATCGACGGCAACTACTCCGCGATGGACGGCAAGGCCTCGCCGCTGATGCCGCAGCGGCTCGCTCGCGCCACCGGTATCATCCTGCTCGGCGGCAGCCGGTGGGCCAGCCTTGCCCGCTACTTCCGCCGCACCTTGATCGAGCGCGAGCGGGCTGGCGCTCTTGCCGGCAATCGAGACAGCGTCAAATGGGCGATGATCCGCTGGATCATGGTCAACTCTCCGGCCAACCTGCGCCGCTACCGCCGGCACCTGCCGAAGACCGGCCTGGCTTTCCTCGAGTTGCGCGGCATGCGCGGACTTCGGGGCCTCTACGCTTCCTGGGGTCTGGATCGCTGAAACACAGACTCTATGCCAGCGGCAGGCATCGGTGCTCACCAATCGGTCGATTTGGAGTTCTGCGCGCCTCAGAAACCAGTGATGTTTACCGATCATAAATAGTTCCCACGCGTCGGTAGGGCTTTTTCAACATCGTTCGTGCGAAAATCGCCCCTTGGGTGGTAACATGCTGACAAAGCTCGTCGAAAAGTTCAGTCATCTGATGACGGTGCAGTCCGTCAATGAGGGACTGCTGAAGGCTCAGCACCGGGCCCTCTCACGCCAATTGCCGATGATGTACTTCATCCTGCTCACCAGCACGTGGGCTCTGGCCGCGACACATCTGTTCATAGCACCTGCGCTGCTCACAATTGTGCTGCCGTTTGCGTTCACAATTGTCTGCGCCATGCGCGTCGCGTTCTGGTGGAAGTCGCGGCATCTAGAGGTGAGCACAGCGGAAGCGCTTTCAGCGCTTAAACGCACGAACACGCTGTCCGCAGTGATTGCCGCAGCCTTCACGGCCTGGGCGCTGACGCTGTTCCCGTTTGGCGACGCTTACACCCGATCGCACATCGCCTTCTACATGGCGATCACGGTTGTGACCTGTGTCTTCTGTCTGATGCATTTGCGCTCCGCGGCCATCAGGATCGCCGCGATCGTCGATGGGACGTTGGTCGTATTCTTTGGTCTGACAGGCCACCCGACCTTTGTCGCGATCGCCATCAACATCATTCTGGTCAGCGTTGGCATGCTGGCAGTGGTCATGGCGAACTACAGGACCTTTGAGCGCATGGTGCTTGCCAACCAGCGCAGTGAGGCGCTGAGTCGCGAGACTCTTCGGATCGCCTCCGAAGACAGCATCACCGGGCTTCCAAACAGACAGGCGTTTTTCACTCATCTAGAACATGAGTACAACGCCGCCAAGAGCAATGGTACGCGGTTGGCCGTCGCTGTGCTTGACCTCGATCGATTCAAACCCATCAACGACCTGTATGGTCACTCGGTGGGCGACAAGGTGCTTTTTGAGGTGGGGCAGCGCCTCACAGCCTTCGGCACCAAGCACCAATTCTATCTCGCTCGCCTCGACAGCAACGCGTTCGCAATCGTATTCGGCAACGCACCCGATGACGAGACCATCACCAGTTGGGCCGAAGAGATGTGCTTGTTGCTCCGCATGCCGTTCGTGTTGCCCGAGGCCACCATTGTCATCAGCACGTCGATCGGCGTCGCCGTTCTTCCCGATACCGCCTGTACGTGGGAAGAACTCCTCGATCGGGCCGACTATGCCCTCGATTGCGGCAAACGCGCGGAGCGCGGCTGCAGCACGATCTTTTCCGCAGTTCACTACGCCAAGATCAACCGGGACGCCCTGATTGAACAGATGCTCAAGCAGGTCGACCTGGACGACGAACTGCGCGTGGTCTTTCAGCCGATCGTCGATGTGCGCTCGAACCAGGTAGAGAGCTTTGAAGCACTGGCACGCTGGCACAACCCAATTCTCGGAGAGACGCCGCCGCACGAATTCTTTGCCATTGCCGAACGCGCCGGGCTCGTTGGAAAGCTCACCCGGCCACTCTTTCGCAAGGCGCTATTCCATGCGCGCCAGTGGCCACAGCAAGTGAGGCTGTCATTCAACCTGTCCGCGCATGACCTCAATTCCACCGAGGGGGTTCTGGCCATCGTGGGGATCGTCGAAGCGAGCGGCTTCGACGCGCATCGGCTTGACTTCGAGATCACCGAAACTGCTTTCGCCCATGACTTCGAACAGGTCCAGCAGTCGATACAGATGCTGCGCCGGCTAGGGTGCGGCATGTCCCTCGATGATTTTGGGACGGGGTATTCCAGTCTGGCCCGGCTGCATGCACTGCCCCTGACGAAGATCAAGATCGACCGGCAGTTCGTGACCGATATTCATCTAAGGCCGCCAAGCTACAAGATCGTCAAGTCGCTGCTTGCCCTCAGCCGGGATATGGAACTCGGTTGCGTGGTCGAGGGAGTCGAAACCGAGGAGGAACTGGCCGCCATCATCCGGCTCGGCGGCTCGCTCGTTCAGGGATATTACTATTCAAGGCCGCTCCCTGCAGACAGCGCGGTCGCCTATCTGCTTGACCACAACAAAATGGTTCGGGGGGATGATGCGATGTCGTCGCTCCCCCTCATGCGGTCCGATCCCTCCTCGGGATCATCGGCGTCGGGCGATCAGCGCCCTGTAGCGACTGAACTTGTCGCGTTCGATCCAGCAACATTCGATCCGTTGCGGGCAGGCATTGATGCCACAGATACGGCCGCCGCGATCTTTGATCCGGACGACCGGCTTGTGTTCTTCAACCCGATGTTCCGGAAGCTCTACGACGTGCAGGACGGGCAGCAGACGTTTGCCAGCATCATCCGTCACTGCCACGCGACCCGTCGCGGCCCCTTCATCGATACGACAGACATCGACGCCTGGATTCACATCGCTGCCGAAAAGCGCCGCGCCATTCCGCACCGCCGGTTCGAGGTCGACCTTGCGGATGGTCGCTGGCTGTGGGCCGTGGAAACCACCTACGGCGACGGCTGGATGTTCCTGGCCCTGATGGATCTGACGGCCTTCAAGCTCAAGGAGATCGACCTCAGAATTGCCCGGGACGCCGCCGTCATGATTGCTGAGACCGATCATCTCACCGGCCTCGCCACCCGCGGCAGCATTATGCGATACCTCGATGAATGCATCGATGCCCAGAATGTCGGCTCACCGCTGACCCTCGTCATCATCGATATCGATCACTTCAAGCACATCAACGATCGCTTGGGCCACCATGCTGGCGATCGGGTGCTGGAGCGCTTCGGCCATCAAAGCACCCGCCTGTTCCGCAATAGCGATCGCGTCGGGCGGATAGGCGGCGAGGAATTCCTGATCGTCATGCCTCGAACCGACGAGGCTTCGGCTCGCAAGGCGGTCGAGCGCCTGCGCTGCCAATTGCAGCAACCCATCCAAATTGGCGCGGACTCCGTTGCCTGCACCTTCTCCGCTGGGATCTG
>JBDTLB010000017.1:0-11527 GCA_039934955.1 Devosia sp. | reverse complement strand
TCAAGAAGCGCCATGCCTAGTGCCCCGAACGAGACAGTGCCGCGCCTTCAACTGGGCGCGGCACCAAATTGACCTTACTTCATTACGGTGTCGACAGTGATCTCGCCCGACGCGATCTTCTTTTCCTGGGCGTCCACATCGGCGCGGACGTCAGCGGGAACGATCGCTTCGTACTGTTTGTTCTTGGAGATGCCGACGGCACCATCCTTGAGCCCAAGCAACACCGACTGGCCATAGGTCGCCTTGCCGGAAATGGTGTCCTGCAGCGCCAGGTATAGCGACTGGCCGACTTTCTTTTCGACCGAGGTGAAGATCACCGCGGCCTGCGCCGGATCGGTAGCCTCGAAGATCGCTGCCTGGTCGCTGTCGACGCCGACCGCGAGCTTACCCGAATCCTTGACCGCCTGCAGCGCGCCGATGCCAGTACCGCCGGCGATCGGGAAGATGATGTCAGCGCCCTGGCCGATCTGGGCCAGCGCAATTTCCTTGCCCTTGGCGGGGTCGGTGAACGTGCCCGCCACCTGGCTCAGGATTTGGATCTTCGGATTGGCCGCCTTAGCGCCCTGGTCGAAGCCGACCTTGAAATCGGTGACCGTCGGAAAGTCCATGCCGACGACTTCGCCGATGACCCCTGTCTTCGAAATCTTGCCCGCCGCGTAGCCGGCAAGGTAGCCGGCCGACGACGTCTGGTACATAATGCCCATCACGTTCTTGCAGTCGCATTTGGTGTAATCGGGCGCGGTGTCGAAGGTGATGAATTTCTCGTCTGGATATTGCGGTGCGACCTTGGCGACGAAGTCGATCATGTCGAAAGTGCCAGCGACGATCACGTCATAGCCGGCATCGGCGGCGTCATCGAGTGCCGGTTCCCACTTCGAGCGGTCAGTGCCCGCCTCGATGATCTTGAGCGAGATCGGCATATCAGCGGCGGCCTTGTTGAGGCCGGCGGCAGCGCTGTCGATGAAGCTTTTGTCGCCGAGGTTGCCGTGTACGACAAACACGACCTTCAACGGATGATCCTTGGTGTAGGTGGTCTGAGCCATGGCGGGGACGGCCGCGGCAGCGAGGCCCGCGGCGAGTAAAAGCCCGACCGAAGCCTTCGTCAGTTTCGAGAAAAAAGACATGCGCACTCCTTTTGCATTAGTTTGTCTGCTTGGTAGTAGGCGAATAGGCGACGGATACGGCGTAGAGAACGTCGACCTTGGCGACGTCGACTTCCTCAACGAACGTAATCTTGGGTGTGCCGAGACGGCCAGAGGGATCGACCAGCGTCATGCCGCGTGTAATGCCGGGAGACAAAGCAACGCTGGAAGAAGCGCTGGTCGATTTGGTGATCATCGAAGGATCAATAACAATTGCGGCCGCCAGCGGATCGACATAGCGCATGTCGGCAGCGCGGCCCCGGTTGTGAGCAAGACCCTTGGTGTGCTTGACCAGTGCCCATGAGAAGTCGCGAATGATGCCGGCGGGGGTCCGCGCGAACAACGCTTCGACTGCTGCTTCTTTCATCACATGCGTGGTGCAGGGCTCCCATGGAACGACCACTGTTTCGATGCCGGCCGTAAGAACGATCTGCGCCGCTTCGGGATCAGCGTAGATATTGAACTCCGCCGCGGGCGTGCTGTTGCCGCGGCCATAGACCGTGCCGCCCATGATCGTCAGCCGACCGATGCCACGAACGATGCCGGGATCGATGCGAAGCGCCAGTGCTAGATTTGTCAGCGGCCCGATCATCAGGATGTCCGCTTTGTCACCATTGTTGGACGCTTCATTGAAGGTGCGGATCATGACGCCGATGGCGTCGTCGGACGCAGGCGCATCCTGCGTTGCCGGGCGTGGAGCGCCCCCCATGCCATCGTCGCCGTGCACATATTTCGCGTCGATGATGTCCTGGGTCAGCGGCCTGTCGGCGCCGCGATGGGTCGGGATCGATATGCCGAGATGTGCCGCGACGGCGAGCAGGTTGGTTGTCGCCTGGTCGCGACCAACATTGCCGAACACCGTGGTGATGACATCCGGCGTGTAGCCATTGGCGACCAGCATGATCAGCGCCTGAGCGTCATCGACGCCACCATCGCTATCAAAAATTAAAGTCCGCTTGGGCACGCTAGGCTACTTCCCTCTTGGTGGAATTCTTCTTGGCCTCCGCCACGCGTTCCCAGAACGTCGCATAGGCGATCGAATAGTCGCGGCGGATGTCGAGGTAGGGCCGTCGTAGCAATTCGCGATCGCGCACCAGTTGCTCGCCAGCGACCCAGGCGTGACGTAAATCGCGACCGCTTCCCGAATACACCAGCAGCGTCTCGGGATCAGGCGTCTCTGAATAGCCGGCACCATCTAGATCGATGGCAATAATGTCCGCCGCCTTGCCAACCTCAAGACTCCCGATCTCGTGCTCGAGGCCAAGGGCGCGGGCACCGTCAATGGTAGCCATCCGCAACAACTCACGCGACGAGATCGGCTGCGCCTGGTGCTCGCGATGCGATGCCACCAGACCGGCGACGCGCATCTCGCTGACCATGTCGTAAGAATTGTTGGCCGCGACGTTGTCCGTGCCTATCGCCACCACGACACCCTTTTCGCGCAGCGCTACGACCGGACAGATACCCTCACGCCCCGAGCGAAGCCCGGCGCTGGCGCAATAGGCCACCGAGGCCGCAGGGTGGGAGGCAAACACCGCGATGTCGTCATCGCTTAGATCGAGGCAGTGTGCGGCATGCACTCTACCCTGGAAGAATCCGGCGCGGTCGAGCGCCCGCGTGGCCGTGAGCCCATAGCGCGCCATGGTCTCGTCATTGTCCTCCGGACCAGCGGCCATGTGAAGATGCAGCCCGACGCCGTGTTCGCGCGCGATAGCGACCTCTTGGAGCAGTAGCTCCTCAGTATTGTCAACATAAGGCGCATGTGGTCCAAGCCACGGAATGACCCGACCATCGGACGAACGCTGTTGTTCGAGAAACGCCATAGCTTTGGCGAGTTCTTCAATGCCACGATGATTGTCGCCCAGCTGGACGATACCGTAGGCAATCACCGCGCGCAGCCCAGCTTGCTTTACCGCCCCTGCGATCTCTTCCGCGAAGAAATACTGGTCGCAGAACGTCGTCGTACCCGACAGCACCATCTCCGCACAGGATAGTGCCACAGCGGGGCCTATGTCATCCGCCCGCAGCGACAATTCAGGTTCACGGATGGATCGGTACCAGCCATCCATGGTGAGGAGGCTCTGGCCTTCCGACCGGCCGCGGAACAGAACCATCACGGAGTGAGTGTGGGCGTTGACGAGGCCGGGCATCACCAAGTGCCCTTTGAGGTCGTGCTCCTCGTCAAAATCTCGCGGAAACGGTGTCGTCGACTTCGGACCGGTAGCGGTGATCCGGCCGTCGCGCACGGAAATCCATCCGTCCGCTAGCACAGTGTCGTCCTTGTCCACGGTCAGAACTATGCCGCCGTGGAAAAGTGTAGCCGCCATATCGCCTCGGTTAGTAAACCGGTTTACACGTGCAACTAAAGACGCTCATTATTCTATTGTCAAATCCTTTGGGCCAGCGACTGTGAGCAACAACCCGTTCCAGGTCGATCAGCGGATCGCCGTCCGTATCGAAGCGTTAGAGCAGTCATCCGGTACGGCGGTACGAGCCTATGTAGCTCAGGCGCTTTCGACGACGCAGGACCGAATTGCCGAGAATCTGGGCTGCGTGCTGACTGCAAAACAGGCGACGGAAATCTGTGACGCGCACAGCATTTCGAGCGACGAACTGATGCTGCTGTCGCTTGGGAAAGCCCGCGACTTCGCCCACCCGCCAATCTCCGAATTCTATGTCGGCTGCGTCGGTCGGGAGGCTGGCAGCGGCAATCTTGTGTTCGGCGGCAATCTCGAATTCGTAGGTGCTCACATCGGCAATACCGTGCATGGCGAGGGCTTCGTCCTCACCCGCTCGTTCAGCCGGGGCACGGCCATCGAGACCCTCGCGATTGGCGAGGCGCACCCCTGTGCGCATTGCCGCCAGTATCTCTCCGAGTTTGCAGCGACCGCGTCGATGACCGTGATGGACCCACTCGGCCATCGGCTAAAGATGGCCGATCTCTACCCTTGGCCGTTCGACCCGAACTATCTGGGAGAGAAAGGCATCGTTGCCGGCGAAGTCCGCTACCCCAGCCTCGAACTGAAGCTGTCTGGCGATCCAGTCAGCCCGGCGGTAGCGGGCAAGCTCACTGAGCTCGGTCGCCGCAGTTATACCCCCTACGGCAAGTCGCCAGCGGCCATCGTGCTTACCCTCAAGGACGACAGGCTCATCGGCGGCAGCGCCATCGAAAGCGTCGCCTTCAACCCCACCATCAGTCCGATACAGGCTGCGATGATCGACCTGTTCGCGCACGGCTATGTGGCAACTGACATCGCCGCGGCGGCGGCGGCTACGGCAGAGGAGGCGCTGGTAGATTATGTCCTACATGCCGCCGATACGCTGGCGGTCGTCGCGCCGGCTGTTGTCCTCAGTGTGGTCAAATGGGCCTGATCGACAGTGCCCTTTCCTCGTCGCCAGATATCGCGCGCGCCAAAGCCGGCGCGCTCATAGCAGTGCTTCCGATCGGCGCTGTCGAGCAGCACGGGCCCCACTTACCG
Organism: Devosia sp.; assembly: GCA_039934955.1. GTDB lineage: Bacteria > Pseudomonadota > Alphaproteobacteria > Rhizobiales > Devosiaceae > Devosia_A. The sequence continues at coordinate 6,906 of JBDTLB010000017.1, read as the reverse complement.
CTATTGACCGACACGATCCTCGCGACCGGTATCGCCCGCCGGATCGCCGATGCGATCGCCGCGTGGCTGCTGCCGGCACTCGCTTATGGCGACGCCTGGACGGCCGAGGGCTGGGCTGGGACGCTGTCCATCGCGCCGCAGACGCTGCGGATCAATGTCGAGGATATCGGCCGCGGAGTGCAGCGGATCGGTGTCGCCGGCCTCGTGACTATCAATGGCCACTTCGGTAATCGAGGACCCATCGCCGCAGCGGCTGAAACGCTGTCAGCCTCCCGCCTGCCGATGCTGACGCTCGACTATCCGGGCCTCGAAGCTGCTGCAGAAAAGTATTGTTCCAGCAAACCCGCCGGTACCGGCTTTTACCATGCGGACGAGGTAGAAACCTCGATGATGCTAGCTCTGGCACCCGAGGCGGTACGGATGGAACGGGCGGTGGCCGAGTACCCCACATTCCCCAGCGATTTCGGCACCCGCGCGATGCAATTGTCGAGCTTCAACACCAGCGGCGTCTTTGGTGATCCGCGCGGCGCTACGGCGGAGACAGGCGAAAAGATCATCGCCTACATCGTCACGGAGTCGCTGACGCAGATCGCCAAGTGGAGCGAGAGCCTCAAATGAGCGCCGATGATTTGCTGATCACCGGAGCCTCCGAGATCGCCACCCGTCAGGATCTGACATTGGTGGCGTTGGGCAAGAAGCCGGCTGACCGGGCGCTGCGCGTCGGCCGGCTTCTTGACGTCCATACCCGCACCTGGCTGACCGACCAAGAGATCGTGTTCAAGGGTCGCCGCATCGCTTGGGTGGGACCCGCCGGCGCCTACACCGGCGAAGTCGCCGAGCGTGTCCATGAACCAAACATGTCGGCCGTCCCCGGCTTCGGCGAAGTGCACAAGCACATCGAGAGCTCACATCTGACGCCGGAATGGGAGGCCGCGCTGGTGATGCCGCGGGGCAATACGTGGACCTGCGAGGCAAGCCACGAATTCTCCAACGTCAACGGCGCGCGCAATCTCGAGTTCTGGCAGATCGCCCGCAAGGCGGGCTCACCATTGAAAATCTTCCCGCAACCGGGCTCCGCGGTGCCGCCGACCGCCTACGAATGGGGCGGCGGATATTTCGACGGCCCTGCGCAGGCCGGCTTTATGGCCGAGAGCGTCATGGTCACCGGCCTCGACGAAGTCATGGATTGGCCGGCGATTTGGAACCCCGAGAGCCCATCGCACGACCGCCTCTGGGGGATGATCGGCGCGACCCTGGCCGGGCGCGGCGTGGTAGAGGGGCACGGCTCGGGGCTGACTAAAATCGAGGAAATCAGCGCCTTTGCCGCCGCTGGCCTTGCCTCCGACCACGAGGTGTTCAGCGTCGAGGAGACCTGGGATAAGCTCACGCACGGGCTCTTTGTGGAGATCCGCATCTACACCATGCCCGAGATCATCAAAGGGCTGTTGGAGCGTGGCCTGACGGACTGGTCGCAGGTGGCGCTGACGACCGACGATCGTAGCGCCAGCAACACGCTGAAAGATGGGGGTATGGACCACAATGTCCGCACCGCCATCGCCGCCGGGCTCGCCCCCGAAATAGCTATCCAGTGCGTGACCATTAACCCGGCGCGCCACATGCGGCTCACACCCTATGTCGGATCGATTGCCCCGGGCCGCTTTGGCGACGTGGTGCTGCTTTCAGCCGTACCGGGGCTCATCATCGAGAAGGTCTGGGCCGACGGGCAGCAGGTGAGCGAGGGCACGAAGTTCACGGGCAGCGTTCCCAAGATCGACTGGCCCGACTGGGCAACGCGCACCGTCAACATCCAGCGCGAGATCACCGCCGACGACTTCCGTATCCCCGCCGCGCCCCGCCGCGCGACGATGCAGTCAGCGGTGATCCGCCCGTTCCATTGGCATCCCGATTTTTACACGATGGAACTGCCCGTCATTGATGGCGCGGTGCAGCGTCTCGACAGCGAGAACCTGACCAAGTTCGCCATCGTTGATCGCTTCTCCGGCGAAGGCAAAATTAGCAAGATGTTCTGGCGCGGCTGCGGTCCCCGTGACGCCAACAGCGCCCTCGCCTGCTCCGTCGGGCACGACAAACACAATATCTGGTGCGTTGGCTCATCCGACGCAGCGATGGCCCAAGCCGTCAATGCACTGCGACAGACGCAGGGCGGCTGGGCCCTGGTTCACCGCGGCGAACTCGTCTCCACCGTCAGCTTCGAAATCGGTGGATTGATGACAGCGCGATCGCCCCAGGACCTCGATACAGAGATGCAAGCGTTGTACCGCGCTGCGGAAGAAATCGACTGGATCTACGAACCGACTTACCGGCCGCGCTGGTATCCCGGTTTCCCCGAACGGCTGATGGCCGCAACCCTCACCTGCTCGCCCTGGACCTGGGTGCTGGTGGCTCCCTCGCCGCTAGCGCCAGAGGGTTTCGTCAACGTCGCGACGGGTGGAACTCACCCGATCGTTTGGTAGGAGTGCGCGGCTTGGCGACTCTCCAAGACGTGGCGCTCACGGCCGGGGTCAGCAAGACGACCGTATCGCGCTACCTCAACAAAAGCATCGAACTGCCAGCAACGACCGTCGCCCGGATCGACGCTGCCGTCGCCAAGCATGAGTATCGGCCAAACCTCCTGGCCCGGCGCTTCTCCACCGGCAAGACCGAGGCCATCGGTCTCGTCATCCCAGAAATCCGAGAGCCATTTTTCGCCGAACTCGCCTCTGCCGTCGAGGATGAAGCGGACCGACACGGCTATACGATTTTCATTTCCTCGACCCGTTCTGACCGAAATCGCGAACTCGCCGCATTAGATCGGTTGCACGACCATCATGTCGATGGCCTCATTATGCTGACTAACACTGCTGACAACGGCACCCTCGCCAGGGCTATCGTTAAGCGAAAAAACCTCGTTCTGCTCGACGAGGACGTTCCCGGTGTGCGGGTGCCAAAGATCTTCGTCGAAAATGAGGAGGGCGCACATTGCGCCACCCGCCACCTAATCGATGCTGGTCACCGGCGCATCGGCTTCCTCGGGGGCCCGCAGGGTCTAATGAGCAGCACCGAGCGCTATGTTGGATTTGAGCATGCCATGAAAGCGGCTGGCCTCGAAATCGACGCCAATCTGGTCCGCCGCGGCAGCTTCTCGCCCGAGTTCGCCCGCAATGCCGTTAGCGATTTCGTGGCGATGCCGCGACCACCGACCGGGCTATTTGCCTCGAGCGACTACCTCGCTATTGGCGCCCTGCTGGGGCTGCGGCAAGCAGGCATTGAGTTGCCGGGACAAATGAGCTTCATCAGCTTTGACGACACCCCGCTCGGCGCGCTGCTGACCCCGGCGATCACGGCGATTCGGCAGCCAATCGAGGCACTGGGCCGCCTTGGATTTCAGACGCTCTACGCGCTGATGAATCGCAAGCCGGTGGTGCCGCTGACGCGCCTACCTGTCGAATTGATCGAGAGACAATCCGTTACGAAGCCACGAACGAGAGGAAAGCTGATTTGAGCAAGCGCGTACTGATCGCCGGCGAGTCCTGGACCACTCACTCCATTCACCAGAAGGGCTTCGATAGCTTCACCACTACCGAGTACAATGAAGGCGTAGCGTGGCTCCGCGACGCGCTCGAGGCCAACGGCTGGAGCGTCGACTTCCAGCCCTCGCATGTCGCCGCGCGCGATTTCCCCAGCACCGCCGAGGCGTTGGGAGCTTATACCTGCGTTATGCTCAGCGACATCGGCGCCAACACACTGCTGCTCCATCCCAATACCTTCACCAAGTCGCAGGTTTTGCCCAATCGCTTGCACGTCATCCGCGACTATGTGGCGAGCGGCGGCGGTCTGGTAATGATTGGCGGCTATTTGACCTTCCAGGGTATCGAGGCCAAGGGGCAGTATGCCGGGACAGCCGTCGAAGAAGCCCTGCCGGTGAGTTTGATGCGTGCCGATGATCGGGTGGAATCCCCGCAGGGCGTGCAGCCGGCGGTCAGCGATGCGAGCCATTCGATCCTACGCGATGTTTCCGGCGCCTGGCCTAGCCTCCTTGGCTACAACCGCATCACCCCCAAGGTTGGCGGCAGTGTGGTCGCGACGGTCGGCGTCGACCCGCTGATTGTCGCGGGTAGCTTTGGCAGGGGGCGCGGGGTCGCCTTTACCTCGGATTGTGGCCCCCACTGGGCGCCACCGCCGTTCGTCGAGTGGAATGGGTACGCTCCGCTTTGGAACGGTATCGCAGAATGGGCAGGAAATTTGAGATGATAGAAGTCAAGCAGCCGCCCGATGCATGGCAACGCACCACCACTGAGCACGGCCTTGCGGCAGATGAGGTGATCTCGGCGGTGCAGAAGTCCATCCGCCGTGGTCTCGTCGACAATGCCCTGCTGCTGGGGTGGGAAATGTACGTCACCAGCGCCGAGATGGAGGAGATGCTGTGGTCGCGCCTCTGTGTCATCTCGGTAGAGGATATCGGCTTCGGCAACCAGCAGGCGCCGATGCTGGTGGAGACATTGTTCCAGATGCACAAGCGCTACCCTCGCCCCGAGCACGACCGTTTCATGTTCGCTGCCCATGCTATCCGCGTGATGGCCGGCGGCTCAAAGGACCGCACTACGGACGAGATGGCCAGCTGGGCAAAGCAGGTCGTGCGGCTCGGTGAGCGTCTTCCCGAAATTCCAGACGCCGCTCTGGATATGCACACGCGGCGTGGCCAAGAGATGGGCCGCGACTATCGCTGGTTCATCGAAGAAGCCTCGCGAGTGATCCCCGAGATTGCCGATAAGGACCAGACCTACCGCCGCTGGATCATCGAGGCGCTCGATCGGGGCAAACTGAGCTGATGACCGGCCGCGTCGCGATCCTCGGCATTTTCGTCGCCGACCTGGCGTTCCGCGCAGGCCGCCTGCCCGCGGTCGGCGAAACCATCACCGGCTCAGGCTTCAAAATGGGTCCAGGTGGCAAAGGCTCCAACCAGGCGGTTGCAACAGCGCGGCTTGGCGCTCGCGTCGCCATAATCTCGAAGATTGGCCGTGACGAGTTTGGCCGGCAGGCACTGGCCACGTGGATGCAGGAAGGGATCGTAGCTGCCGTCAGTGAGAGTGAGAGCGATCCCACCGGTGCCGCGTTCATCTATGTGGACGAGAAGACCGGCGACAACGCCATCATAGTCGTGCCCGGCGCCGCGGCGACCATTGGCCCGGCCGACGTCGAGGCCGCTGCCCATCATATCACCGATGCGGACGTCTTCGTCACTCAGCTCGAGCAGCCACTGGCAGCGGCGCGCCGGGGTCTCGAGATCGCAAGGGCAGCGGGCGTAACCACCATCTTCAACCCTGCGCCAGCAGGTTGGGTCGAACTGGAAATTTATCGGCTGTGCGACTACGTCACGCCCAACGAAACGGAGGCCGCCCAACTGACCGGGATCGCGGTCCAAACCATCGACGATGCCCGCAGGGCCGGCGATGCATTTCTAGCAATGGGAGCCGGGGCCGCCCTCATTACCCTCGGCGAAAAAGGGGCCCTGCTTCACACCGGTCGCGCTAGCATAATCGTGCCTGCCTTCCATGCCGGCCCAGTGGTGGAAACGGCAGGTGCTGGTGACGCCTTCAACGGCAGTTTCGCAGTCGCCCTCTCCCGCGGACTTGATCCCGTGGAAGCGACCCGATTTGCCTGCGCCGCCGCAGCGATTTCAGTCACGCGACCCGGTACAGCGCCCTCCATGCCTAGCCTGAAAGAGGTCGAGCGTCTTCTTCAGGTCTCATCGAGCTCCAGATAGCAACTTGGGACCCCGACCAAGAATGCCAACGGCATCGCCACTTCGTGATCTCACGTCCGAAACGTGAAACGGCCAGCCGGCGACGGCAGCGCACCTAGCGTAGGTGGGAGGCATACCCTCTTCCGTCAGGGACTGACACTGGGCCATTGGTTAGCAAAGGTCTTCCATCGAGATCGTGGTTCCACGTCGAGCGTACGCCACGCACCAACCTTGAACTTCGGCTCAACCGTATCGGTCCGCAGATACTTGCCGATGGTGTTGCACGACAATCCCGTGCGCCGCTCGTTCTCCCGGATCGGTGTCCGCCCGAACCTCACTCGGCGATCGCCAGGAGTCGGTTAGCCCGCGCTCGTATAGGCCTTTGCGGGCCAGGCGTTCCCCCCAACGCGCTCCTCAGGAAGGTCATGGAGCCGTCATTTTCCCAATTACGTCCAATGCTCTCGACATCCCCGGTATTCCGTGGCTTTGCACGAATTGCGAGAGCATTCGCTTATGCTCTCGGGACCTCCCGTTTTCCGTGGCTTTGCGGAGGCTCCAAAATCGGTCAATGCTCTTGGCAGGGCGTACTGCCGTCGGCGGATTGATGGGCCTTATCACCGACATGAGCAGACTGGCGCCGGGTCAAGCAAGCAGCATCGTGAAAAAAACTGCCAGCTGGTGCCTCAGTGAGGCTGTGTCCGACCCTCATAGCGCTCACCGCCGAGGAGGACCCGCCGTTTTCTCAGTGCCGACAAAAGCGCGGTTCTAGCTAAGCTTCTACGGTATCCGAGTTGCGGCTGGGGCTGACGACGTGCCGGCGAGCCACGATTTCCAGCTCGACCGCTCACCAGCTATGGTTATCTATCGACCTCTACCACCCAATCCGCCCGCCCTGCGTTAGTGGGGCAATCGCAGGCCCCACTACACCAGGACAAACCGGACGCCGAAAATCGGAGGGTTGCCAATTCTGGTGCGCGCCGAGAGTGGCGGTACGTTTTCGGTTAGGCCTCAGGCAGCCCGAGCTCCCGCAGTGTCTCAATAAGCGGCTGCACCCGCTGCGAGTAAGCGAAAGGCAGTCCCGCGCGGATGCTATCCAGTGTCGTGTGGGGATGCGCAGCGAGATAGTTTGAAAAGCCGCGCTGGGCGTCGGTCTCTCGATTGAG